>CADBEF010000029.1 GCA_902793555.1 uncultured bacterium
TGTCGAACGTGAGCGAGACGTCGTGCGGCTCGTAGCCCGGCGCCTCGCTCTCCGCCATCGCGCCCATGTAGCGGACCTCGCGCGAGACGAAGTCGAACAGCGCGCGGACGACCGCCGCCCGCGCTTGCGACTTCGCAGGGGCCGGCGGCCGCGCATCCGCGCGGTCCGCCGCCCCTGCATCGGTCGACTCTCGCGGCTCCGCCGCTCGGGGGACGGCGCTGAAAATCGGCCCTGCCACCACCGCGTCGGCCGGCATGGACCGGCGGGCCGTCGCGACGGCGTCCGCGACGGCCGTCTTCGTTGCGGTCCGGTCGGACTCCGGTGCGAATTCGGCAACCGCGATTCCCATGTTGTCTTCTTTGATGCGGACAGAAACGCGCTGAATTCCCTCGATCGTGGCGAAGGCCCGTTCGAGCGGTTTCCCGACCCGCTCTTCCGTTTCTTCCGCGGAAGCGCCGGGCAACTGGAACGTGTAAGCCCATCCGAATCCATTGGCGAGAACGGCCTCCCGGGAGGATTGAACGACTGTGGACTCCGGCGGACATGCCGCCCGCAGCAGTTCGTCCACCTTCGCCCGCATTTGTGCGTTGGTCGCGGCGAGGTGCGGGGCGCAGAGGCGGGCGTACCAGCGCGAGAGGGACTCCCAGTCGGGCGCGGTGGAGAGGAGGAGGCGCGCGGTGCAGTCGTAGGCGGGGGGCATGTCCGGCTCGGCGAAGTAGCGCGGCGTCTCGCCGGCGGTCCAGACTTCGGTGATCGTGCCGAAGGTCTCGTTGGTGTGCGCCGCGTGATCCACCTTCACGGGGCCCGCGTCGCGGAAGGCGCGGGAGCGCAGCGGCATCGACGCGGGGCCGGTGATGCGCACGCCCTGGAAAAGGATCGGGTGGTCGCTTTCGAACGTGAGGTAGTCGGCGTAGACGCCCTCGCAGCGCGGACGCTTCGCGCGGCGGAGGATCGAAAGCTCGACGGCGTCGCCGACCGCGAGCTCCGGGAACGCGAGCGTGAAGGTCTTGTCGTTCGGATCGTGGATGTTGCTCGCGAGCGAGCCGGTATCGACCGCCTCGGCGAGGTTGGCCGCGAGGTCGACGTCGCGAGCGGTGCCGTCCGGCGAGTGCACGCGCGCGACAAGCACCGTCGTCGAGCCGTAGAAGTCGTTGTTCGAGAACGAGAACGTGCGGTTGCCCTCGAGCCCGCGCTGCGTGAGGATCTTCGAGACGGACGTCCACTGCGTCGCGTAGATGCCGTTCGTCCAGTAGCCCGTCTCCTCCCATTCGAGGAGGGAGATTTCGTCGGCATCGGGGTAGTCCTCCGGGCGGATGCACAGGGCGCGCAGAAGCGCCCCCCGGAGAAGGACGAGGTCGGGGTCGCCGCGCCAGCCGATGCCCGCGTCCGGGAGCAGGTCCACGCGCGAGTCGACGCACGGGTCGGAGGCAAGACGGCGGGGGAGGTCGTCGAGCCGGCCGGCGGTCGCGTCCTCGTGCACGCCGGTGAAATACTCCAGCGGCGGCGGATCGGTCGAGCAGGTGCGCAGGCAGCCCGTCGCGCAGGCGGCGGCGAGGACGGCGAGCGGGACCGGGAGGCGGAAACGCTTCTTCATGCCGCCGATTCTACAGAACATCCGGCGCGTCCGGCAAGCGAAAAACGGCCGCGAGGCGGTCACGGCCGCAGAAAATCCGGCGGGGGCGATTCGACGGAGACGGGGGCGCGCGTGGCGGGGTGGGGGAAGGCGAGGCGCCAGGCGTGGAGGGCCTGTCGGGGGAAGACGAGACGCGAGCGGTCGGCGTCGGAGAGCGTACCGGCGCAGAGCTTCGCGTAGAGGGCGCGGTCGGGGCCGTAGAGCTTGTCGCCGGCGACGGGGTGCCCGAGCGCGGAGAGGGTCGCGCGGATCTGCGCGGTGCGACCGGTGACGGGCTTGCATTCGAGCAGCGTGAAGCGCCCGTCGGAGCGCAACGGGCGGAAGCGCGTTTGCGCGGTGTCCGAGCCGGCGTCGAGCCGCCATGCGACGGGGTCGGGGGCGGGCTCGAAGACGCGGTACTTGTGCACGACTGCGTCGGATGCGGGACGGATGCGGCCGACGGCGTCGAACCAGCCGTCGGGGCCGGCGGGTTCGTCCCAGCCGCCCTCGACGAGACAGAGGTAGCGCTTGTCGAAGCGGCGCGCGGCCATGTCGCGGCCGAGGCGCGCGGCGGCGGCGGCGGTCTTCGCGACCAGAACGGCGCCGGACGTCTCGCGGTCGAGGCGGCTGACGAAGTGGACTTCGGGCCAGCCCGCGGCGCGCAGCAGCGCGTCGAGCGTGTGGGTGCGGTAGCGTCCGCTCGGGTGGCACGGCAGGTTGCCGCTCTTGGCGAGGACGGCGAAAAGCGGGTCGTCGAGCAGGACGGACCATGCCGGGTCGACGTCCGGCTCCGGACCGGGCGGCGCGGGCGGTCCGGCGAACGCGCCGCTGGGCGGGGGCGGAGCGTCCGTCACGGCGCGACGGCCCGCATGGCGGCCTGGGTTCCTTCGTAGAAGCAGGGACCCCAGCCGACCGTGAAGAGGAAGTCGCCGTAGAGCGCATGCTCGATGCAGGAGAAAAGCAGCGAGCCGGTGGCGCGGTACGACGTGAGGAAGAAGAGCCCGCCGACGAACGTGAACGCGCACGCCCACGGATTGTGGAAGACAACGTGCGCCCACGCGAAGAGCAGCGCGCCGAAGACGAACGGGTGCCGCGGGACGCACGCGGCGTAGCGCTTCACGAAGAGTGCGCGGTAGAGAATGCCCTGGGGCAGCACGGAGACGAGCGGGTATGCGACGCACACGAGCGCCCAGAAGCGCGGGTTGTGGCGCGGGAAGGCGAAGAGCCATTCTGGCCGGTACTGCGAAAGCAGCCACGTGAGCAGGAGGGCGGAGAAGACGAAACGCGCGAGCATTTCCGCCCAGATGTGGTCGGGGACGCGGAGCCGCGTCAACTCGCCGCGCTCGAGCAGTCCGGTGCGGCGCATCGCGACATAGGCGAGCGCGGAGGCTAAGAGGAGCGTCGGGACGACCCAGGCGTTGATCCGCACGCCCCAACGCCGCTCGATCCACGCGGGCAGGAACGTGAAGACCGCCGGCAGACCGACGTAGAGCAGGGCGCATTCGACGAAAAGACGACCTCGTCCGCCGGAGGACTGGTTTCTTCCGCCGGAGGACTTGTTGCGTCCGCCGGAGGACTGGTCGCATTCGTCGGACTTCTTCATGGGTGCGGCATTCTACCAGAACCGTCCTTGACGGGTCAACAACATCGTACAATATCCAGTATTCATCAACTATCCATCCGTAATAAATTTTTCTTGACACCGAGCTCATCCTGTGCCAGACTCCACTCCGAGCGACCTCCCTGCAAGGTCTCATGCCATCCCCCTTGGTTTGCCGTTCTCCCGTTCTCCCGTTCTCCCGCAATCCAGATTATCCGCTCTCACCATTTTCCCTTTCACGATTCCACCACTCCCCTTTTCTTTTCCCGTTCCCCATGGCTAACACCGGAACGTTCGCAGGCGTCCAGGCCGTCGACCGCATGTTGCGCGCGCAGGGCTACGATCTGGACGGTTCGCTCACGCTCGCGCTCCTCGGCTGGATTGGCCGGGGCATCGGAAACGGTCTCGATTCCGCCGCGGCATACTGCCAGAAGCGCTACGAAATCTACCGCCGCAAAGGCCGATATTGGGACGAAAAGCGCCTCGCGGACGCCAAGCAGGCGTTCATCGACGGCATCCACGCCCTGTCGGCCAACCCCGACCCGTCCGCCTGCTTCCTCGGCTACGACCGCCGCTACATGGCTCTCGTCAACCAGTTCAAGCACGCCCAGGAGGCCATCTGGCGCGAGGCGCGGGAGCGCACCCGCGCCGAGCTCGTCCGGCACCCTACCCCGCCGCCGTGGCTCGCACCGCGGGCCGAGGCCCGCCGCGCGGCGTTCCGCCACCGCCGCGAACGTGCCTGGTCGCGCTGGTTCGCGGCGGTCCGCGACGCGATCGCCCGCGGCTTCGCGCCGCCGCCCGCCCCCGGCGAACGCCGCCGTTCCGGTCCGCCCATCCGCCGCCTCTGCCGCTCGTCAATCAACCCGATGCCGGACATCCAGGATGTCATCGCGGCCTACCGTGCCGCCCGCGGCCGCGGGCGCGTGGAGGAGAAGATCCGCTGCGGGTCGCTGTTGCTGGACGCCGAGGCCGGCGTGGACAGCACACTGATCCGCTCGGAGGCGGGCGAGATCGTCGGGCGCAAGCCCGGGCTGCGGGGCTGGATCGGCGACCGCGCGCCGTGGCTTCTCAAGCACTACGTTTCGCTCATGCAATACCGTCGGCTCGCGCAGGCGTTCCGCGAGGCGCACGGACTGCGCGACCCGCACCCCGCCACGCTCCTGCTGGACGACGCCGCGCCGCGCATCTTCCCGCAGCCGTTGCGCGGGCGGCTGGAAGCGTCGCGGCGCGAAGCCAAGACGCTGCTCGCGTCCGAGGCCGGGCGGACGGTCAAGGACTTCCGCCAGGCGCTGGCAAGGCGCGAGTGGCGGCGGACGGGTTAGTTTTCCGGCCTCACTCGCGGGCGCGCGAGGGCGCGAAATGATTTGACACGCGGGCGCGGTTGGGCTATCCTTCTACGCATCCAATCCATTTCACCCTCCCGCACGGGCCCTCGGGGCCCGGGGACAGCCCCACATGAGCACGCTTGTCACCATTGAAACGTCGCTCGGCACGATGAAGGCCGAGCTCTACGAGGACAAGGCCCCCAAGACGGTCGCCAACTTCCTCGCCTACGCCGACGAAGGCTTCTACGACGGCACCATCTTCCACCGGGTCATCCCCGGCTTCATGATCCAGGGCGGCGGCTTCACGCCGGCCATGGAGCAGAAGCCGACGAAGGCCCCGATCAAGAACGAGGCCCGCAACGGCCTCAAGAACGAACGCGGCACGCTCGCGATGGCGCGCACGTCGGTCGTGGACTCCGCCACCTGCCAGTTCTTCGTGAACCACCGGGACAACGGCTTCCTCGACTTCACCGCCCCGACGATGCAGGGGTGGGGCTACGCCGTGTTCGGGAAGCTCACGGACGGCTTCGACGTGCTCGACAAGATCGCCGCGGTCGAGACCGGCCGCTCCGGCTACTTCGAGAACGTCCCGAAGAAGCCGGTCGTCATCCTCTCGGTCAAGAGGGCCTAGCCCCATGCCCGCGAAGAGGAAGGCGAAGCCCGCCTCGTTCGCGTGCGGGCACGCGCACGAAACCGCGGCGGCCCCGCGCCGGGCCGCCGCGTTCGCGCCGCGCCCCGACTGGGACACGTACTTCATGGACATCGCCCACGTCGTGAAGACGCGCAGCAACTGCTCGCGCCGGCAGGTCGCGGCGGTGATCGTGAAGGACCGGCGCATCATCTCGACCGGCTACAACGGCACGCCCCGCGGGGTGCGCAACTGCTGCGACGGCGGCTGCGCGCGCTGCGCGTCGGACGCGCCGTCCGGCACCGGCCTCGGCGAGTGCATCTGCTCGCACGCCGAGGAGAACTCCATCACCCAGGCCGCCTACCACGGCATCAGCACGAAGGGCGCGACGATCTACGTCACGCTTTCGCCGTGCCTGATGTGCTCCAAGATGATCATCAACGCGGGCATCCGCGAGGTGGTCTACGACGAGGAGTATTCCGTGACCGAGCAGACGCGCGCCATCCTCCGGGAGGCGGGCGTGGAGCTGCGTCGGCTCGAAGGGTACGTCCGGAAATGAAATCGCTCCGCGACTACATCTTCGAGATCCCGGACTTCCCCGCGCCGGGGATCCTGTTCCGGGACATCACGGGCATCCTCGACTCGGGCGCCGGCTTCGGCCTGTGCTGCGCGGACCTGGCGGACGCGGTCGCCGGCCTCGACTTCGACCTCGTGGCCGGGATCGAGAGCCGCGGCTTCATCTTCGGGGCACCGCTCGCCGAGCGCTTCCACAAGCCGTTCGTGCCCGTCCGCAAGATGGGCAAGCTCCCGCGCAAGACCGTCTCCCAGACCTACTCGCTGGAATACGGCAAGGCCACGATCGAGATGCACGAGGACGCCGTGAAGCCCGGCCAGCGCGTCGTCCTGGTGGACGACCTGCTCGCCACGGGCGGCACGATGGCGGCCGCCTGCTCGCTCGTCGAACGGCTCGGCGGCGTCGTCGCCAAGATCCTGTTCGTCGTCGAGCTCAAGGGCTTCGACGCGCGGCACACCACGCTCGCCGGCCGGCCCGTCGTGACGCTGCTCTCCTACGAGGGGAAGTGACCGCGGGGCGACACTCCAAATCTCAAATCTCAAATCTCAAATTCCAGATTTCAAAACACCTCCAACCTCCAACCTACCCACCTCCAACCTTCCAACCAAGGAATCATCCAATGCTCGAAAGACTCTTCCGCCTTCGCGACAACAAGACCACGGTCCGCACCGAGGTCGTCGCGGGCCTCACCACGTTCATGACGATGGCCTACATCCTCGCCGTGAACCCCTACTTCCTCGGCTTCGCCGGGATGCCCAGGGGCGGCGTCCTGGTGGCGACCGCCCTCGCGGCGTTCATCGGCACGCTCTTCATGGCGTTCTTCGCCAACTACCCGTTCGTCCTCGCGGCGGGCATGGGCCTGAACGCCTACTTCGCGTTCACGGTCTGCGGCGACATGGGCTACTCCTGGCCGTTCGCGCTGCTGGCGGTGTTCGTCGAGGGCCTGGTCTTCCTGGCGCTGTCGGTCACGCCGGTCCGCGAGGCCATCTTCAACGCGATCCCGTTCTCGCTCAAGAAGGCGGTCGCCGCGGGCATCGGCCTCTTCATCACGCTCATCGCGCTCAAGTCCGCCGGCATCCTCGTCCCCGACCAGGCGACCTACATCAAGCTCGTCTCGTTCCACGACGCGCCGATCCACACGGCCGGCATCGTGGCGATCCTCGCGCTCGTCGGCACCGTCCTCACGGCGGTGCTCTACACGCTGAAGTTCAAGGCGGCGATCCTTCTGGGCATCCTCGGCACGTGGCTGCTGGGCATCCTCGCGGAGGTCACGGGCCTCTACACGCCGGACGCAACGGCCTTCTACTCGACGATCCCGCACTTCGCGACGGGCCCGGACGGCTTCTCGTTCGTCGCGTACTTCAAGGCGGTCAAGGACACCCTTCTCGAGTTCGGGCAGACCTTCGGCGCGGTGTTCGACCCGTCGGCCTGGACGCTCACGGCCAAGGACGGCGCGGTGACCACGGGCTGGAACCTCGCGCTTTCCCTCAACTTCTTCGTCGTGATGTTCGCGTTCTTCTTCGTGGACCTCTTCGACACGCTCGGGACACTCATCGGCGTCTCCCTCAAGGGCGGGTTCCTGGACAAGCAGGGGCGCCTGCCGCGCATCAGCGGCGCGCTCTACGCCGACTCGGTCGCCACCGCCGTGGGCGCCGTGTTCGGCACCTCCACCACCACGACGTTCGTCGAGTCCTCGGCGGGCGTGGCGGCCGGCGGCAAGACGGGCCTCACCGCGGTCACGGCCGCCGTGATGTTCCTGCTCTCGATCATCCTGGCGCCGCTCTTCCTCGCGATCCCCGGATTCGCGACCACGCCGGCGCTCGTCGTCGTCGGGTTCCTGATGATGGGCTCGGTCGCGGGCATCGACTTCAACGAGCCGGGCGAGGGCCTGCCGGCCTTCCTCGCGATCGTCGCGATGCCCTTCTTCTACTCGATCAGCGACGGCATCATGTTCGGCGTGATCTCCTACACGCTCGTGAACCTCTGCACCGGCAAGGCCCGCAGGGTCTCGCCCGTGATGTACGTGCTGACGGTTCTCTTCATCGCCAAGTACGCCCTGATGTAGGGGCGCCGCGGCACAGACCGCAAAGACTGCAATGTTCCCCAAGAATTTCTTCAAGTTCCGATGGGTCACGCGGGCGGAGAGCCATCCGCGCCGCGAGATCATCGTCAACTCCGAAAAGCTCCAGACCCGGGTGGCCGTCCTCGAGAACGGCCGCCTCGAGGACTACCAGGTCGAGCACCCCGGCCAGGAGCGCCTCGTCGGCTCCATCTACCGCGGCCGCATCCAGAACCTGCAGGACGACCTGCAGGCGGCGTTCGTGAACATCGGCATGCGCAAGAACGCGTTCCTGCACTACTGGGACATGAACACGGACGACGACTCGCTTCTGGACGACGACGACGCGTCCGGCGGCGACGAGGACGAGGACTCCGGCAAGGGCGGCGGCCGCGGCAACGGCGGCGGCAAGCGCAAGGGCGGCAAGCGTCTCACCAACGAGGAGATCGCCAAGCGCTACCCGGCCGGCTCCGTGATCACCGTCCAGGTCTCCAAGGGCCCGATCGGGACCAAGGGCCCGCGCATCACCGCGGCGCTCTCGATCCCCGGGCGATACCTCGTCCTGATGCCCGGCGGGCGCCTTCGCGGCGTCTCGCGCAAGATCGGCGACGCCCAGGAGCGCGAGCGCCTCCGCAAGATCCTGGCCAAGCTCGAGAAGGTCCGCTCGCTCCCGAAGGACTGCGGCCTGATCGTCCGCACCGCGGCGCAGGGCGTCTCCCACGGCGCGCTCGTGAACGACCTGCGCGTGCTGCTCGGCGCCCTCTCCGACATGCAGGCGGCCCAGCGCGAGCTGCCCGCGCCGTGTTGCGTCTACGAGGAGCCCGACCTCGTGATGCGGGTCGTGCGCGACTCGATGACCGAGGACGTGGACCGCATCGTCGTGGACGACCCGGTCGTCTACGAGCGGGTCCGCAAGGAGTGCGCCCGCATCTCGCGCCGCGCGCGCAACCTCGTGCAGCTCTACGACGGCAACTACCCGGTCTTCGACCACTACGGCGTGGAGGCCCAGCTCGAGGAGGCGTTCCGGCGCAAGGTGCCGCTCAAGAGCGGCGGCTACCTCGTGATCGACGAGACGGAGGCCCTCATCGCGGTCGACGTGAACACCGGCCGCCACAAGGGCAACGGCTCGCAGGAGGACGCGATCCTCGAGGTGAACCTCGAGGCCGTCGAGGAGGTCGCGCGCCAGTTGCGCATCCGCAACATCGGCGGCCTGGTGGTTCTGGACCTCATCGACATGAAGTCGCGCAAGCACCAGCAGCAGGTCTACCGCGCGCTCAAGGCGGCGTGCCGCCGCGACAGGGCGCGCACGAACGTGACGCAGATCTCGGAGCTCGGGCTGCTGGAGATGACGCGCCAGCGCTTCGAGCAGAGCCTGCTCTCGCAGATGTACGCGCCCTGCGCGCACTGCCACGGCCACGGCGTCATCAAGTCGCCGCTGCAGCTCTCGGTGGACATCCAGCGGCGCCTGCGCTCGCTGGCGGCGCTGCTCACGGACGAGAAGAAGGAGACGGACCTGCAGGTCTGCGTCCACCCGACCGTGTTCGACCGCATCCGCACCGAGGACGCGGCGCTCGTCCGCGAGATCCAGGACGGCTACAAGGCGCGCCTCACCTTCAAGAGCGAGCCCCTGCGCCCGGCCGACTCCTTCGCGATCGCCGACGCGTCGTCCGGCCAGGTCCTCTTCTCGGCCGGCGACCAGCCCGCGTAGCCCCCGCACCCGCGGCCCGCCGCCCGCGCGGCGGGCCGCGCCCCCTTCCCCGACGTTCCAACCACACCGATTCCGTTTCTGCCATGAGCGACCAACCCGACACCTCGGCCCAGATCGAATACGACCGCCTCGACAACATGAACTGCCCCGCCTGCGGCGCCCTCGTGGACCTCGGCGGCATCGAGCCGTTCTCGACCATCGAGTGCCCGGCGTGCAAGGCGGCCGTCGAGGTGCCCGCCAAGTTCGCGCACTTCCGCCTGCTCAAGAAGCTGGGGTCCGGCGGCATGGGAACGACGTTCCTCGCGGAGGACGAGGGGCTCGACCGCAAGGTCGCCATCAAGGTCATGCAGAACTTCATGGCCGAGGACCCCAAGGCGTTCGACACGTTCAAGAACGAGGCGCAGAGCGCCGCGAAGCTGAACCACCCGCACGTCGCGCAGGTCTACTCGTTCGGGCGCGAGAAGGACATCCCCTACCTGGAGATGGAGCTCGTGCCGGGCGGCGACCTCTCGAAGTTCATCGCGGACGGCACGGTCCTCGACCCGGCGTTCGTGATCCGCGTCGGCATGGAGATCGCCGAGGGGCTCAAGGCGGCCGAGGAGGGCGGGCTCTTCCACGGCGACGTGAAGCCGGAGAACATCCTCTTCGACGAGAACATGAACGCCAAGCTCGTGGACTTCGGCCTCGCGAGCCGCGCCACGGCGGGCAAGAGCGACGAACTCTGGGGCACGCCCTACTACATCGCCCCGGAGAAGGTCCAGAAGAAGATGAACAGCGCCCGCAGCGACATCTTCAGCCTGGGCGCCACGCTCTACCACGCCATCGCCGGCAAGCCGCCGTTCGACGGCGCGGACGCGGTGGAGGTCATCAAGGCCCGCTTCAAGGGGCCCGCCAAGCCGCTGGACCAGGTCCGCCCCGGCGTGGAGCCGGAGGTCGCCCGCATCGTGACGCGCATGATGTACAGCGACCTGTTCCAGCGCTACCCGAACTACAATTCGCTCATCGGGGACATGAAGAAGTACCTCGCGGGCGTCCCCAAGCTGCGCAAGCAGGGCCCGAAGTCGGCCGTCGCGGCGCTGACGCGCAAGAACGCGACGGGGCTCGTCGAGGGCGAAGCCGCGGCCGGCGCGCCGCAGCCGTCCGGTTCGAAGAAGAAGTTCGTCATCACCAAGGGCTCGATGGAAGCCGCCGAGGCGCGCAAGCAGATGGAAGACGCCGCGGCGGCCGCGTCCGGCGGCGCGGCCTCGGACGGAACGCCGTCGCAGAAGAGCGGCGGAAAAATCGTCCTCAAGAAGCACGGCGGCTCGGTGCTCGGGCCGCTTCCGAAGGGGGAAGGAGACTCCGGCGCCGCTCCGGACGCCGAGGAGGAACCCGTCCTGGGGCCGGACGGCCAGCCGGTTCTCGGACCGGACGGAAAGCCGGTCATGAAGAAGAAGAAGCGGAAGGCCGGCAAGGGATGCCTGATCGCGATTCTCGTCGTGCTGGCCCTGCTCGTGGCCGGGACGATCACCGGCATCATGATGTACCAGAGCAAGATGCGGCGCCAGGCGGCCCGTCTTACGGAACTTCGCGACCATGCCGCGAAGGTCGAGCGCGAGTACGCCGAACTGCCCAAGAAAATCGACCGGTCGCTCGCCAAGATCCGCGCCGTCGACGCCGAGGCCGCGAAGATCGCCGCGGGGCTCAACGACCTGTGCGAGAAGGCGACGGGCGCCCGCTTCGAGGTGCCGGACCTGGAGCCGGACCTTCCGCCGGAGGTCGATCCTTCCGCCGAGATCATCTCCGCCACGGGCGGCGGCGAAGGCGGCGAGGGCGCGACCAACGCCCCGCCGGCGACCGTGATCGACACGAGCGGCGCGCCCGCGCCCGCCGAGGCCGCCGCCCCCGCGGCGGCGCCGGAACCGCCCAAGCCGAAGCCGCCCAAGCGCAGCGCGTTCAAGGTCCTCGCGGAGATGTACGCCGAGGAGAACAACTACGAGCTGGCCATCGCCGAGGACCTGCTCCGCCAGGAGGCCAAGGCGAACGGCAAGACGAGCGAGGAGTTCGCCAAGGAGGCGCTCAAGGCAGGCGGCATCGAGTTCGACGAATCCGGCGAACTCGTGGAGGTCGAACCCTCCTCGGGCGACGGCGGCGCCTCCTACGGCGTCGCCGGCGACGCCGGCGCGGAAGCGGAGCCGGAGCCTTCCGCCCATCCGTATTTCGGAATGGTCGACAACATGCTCTGGGGGCCCATGCGGGACATCCGCGAGGACCTGCGCCGCTGCGAGCGGCTCGCCGCCCGCGAGGGCGTCGTCTTCGAACCGGTGCCCCTGGTCGAAAACATGTCGATCGCCTTCAAGGCCAAGGAAGCGATGTTGATCGAGGCGATCGAGGTCCGCAAGGGCGCGGTGAGCGCGCGGGACGACCTCGTCAAGCAGGCCCGCACGCTTTCCCACAAAGCCGACGACGCGCTCAAGTCGCTCCGCTCCAAACGCAAGGACCTCGAGCGCGAGGGCAAGCGCTACCAGGGCGAGCGCGAGCGCAAGCTCAAGGCCGAGCGCGAGGAGCGCGAAGCCCGCGAGGCGGAAGAGCGCGCGCGGCAGGCGGAAATTTCGCGGCAGGCCGTCGCGTCGGAGGAGGTCTCCCGCGTCCGGGCCGTCGCCGAAAAGTTCAAGCCGCGCGTCGTCGCCTTCGAATACGACGGCTTCATCGAAGCGCTCCAGAAGATGGAAAAGGAGCTTTCCCAGCCCGAAAGCCAGGAGGAGCTGCGCTGGACGATGGAGCGCGTGCAGCGCGTCAAGGACCTGCGCGCCTGGATCATCGGCGACCTGCGCAAGAACGGCATGCTCGCCCGCGGATACCAGAACAAGTACGACATCCAGGGCGTGACGAGCAACGGCCGCGAACTGCTGCTGCCGCCGCCCAAGCCGAACGTCCCGATCGCCAAGCTCGAGACGAAGGACTGGCTCGGGCTCATCCGCATGCTGATCGAGAAACGCAACCCCGAACGCCGCGCGCTCAACACGATGGAGCGCGGCGAACTCTACCTCAACGCGGCCCTGTTCTGCTACCTGCACGGCGGCGACAGCTACAACGCGATCGCCCTCTGCAAGCGCTACGCGCAGGAAGCGATCACGCTTCGCACCGCCTACGCGCACGACGCGCACAAGCTCATCCCGATCCTCGAGCCCGAAGAAGGGACCGGTTCGGAAGGCGGCGACGGGGCGTCGTTCTAGCCCATGGACGGACTCCGCACGATGAAGGGCAAACCGGCCAAGGCGGGCGGGGACGGGCTGATCGCTTCGTTCCAGGTGGACCACACGCGCATCGGGTACGGCATCTTCGTGAGCCGCCGCGACCGCGTGAACGGCGCGTACGTGACAACGTTCGACGTCCGCATGAAGCGGCCGAACGCGGAGCCCGCGATCCAGCCCAACGCCATGCACACGATCGAGCACGTGGTGGCGACGTACCTGCGCAACTCGCCGTTCCGCGACCATGTCGTCTACTGGGGGCCGATGGGCTGCCTCACGGGATTCTACTTCATCACGGCAACGGACCGCGAGATCATGCCGCGCGAGATCGAGCGGCTGATGCGCGCGGCGTTCCGCCATCTGGCGGGCTACCGCGGCCCGGTGCCCGGCGCCACGCCCGTGAACTGCGGCAACTACCTCTTCCACGACCTCCCCATGGCGAAGTTCGAGGCGCGCGCGTTCCTCGGGAAGACGTGGGCGTTCGAGTACCCGCCCGCCCGCCGCGCCCGGGCCGGATCGCGAACGTTCTACGACGCCTGAGCGCGCCGGACCGGAGCCGCCCGCGATGCCCGAAGCGATCCAGACCTTCCTGCGCAACCTCGCCGCCGGCGCGACGAGGCGGGCGGAGGCCGTCTCCACGTCCGCCTGGGGCAAGTCCCGCTCCTTCGAGTGCTTCGACCTGTTCGACGACACGTTCGTCTTCGAGGAGGGCATCCTCGACAGCCTCGAGAACAAGGACTCCGTCGTGCTCGTCCCCAAGGCCGCGCTGCGGCGTGGGGGCGTCGGGCCGGACGGCGCGCGCGTCTTCGGCAACGTGATGACCGTCGCCTCCGGCAACCACGCCGTGACGAGCCTGCCGCTGCTGGACGGCCGCTTCTGGGGCCTCTCCGACCTCGGGCCGGAGGAGCAGTCCGACGCGCTCGCGCGCAAGCTCGTCTGCGCGAACGTCGTCGGCGACACATTCGAGCTCTCGCAGCGCGGCGTTTCCACGGCCGATCTCGTGGAGATGGACGACTGGCTCCTCGCCCTCGGCTTCCCGATGCGGCGCGTCGTGCTCGCGGACCGCGTGGACGAGACGATCGAGTTCTACGCGCACCGCGGCCAGGAGTGGCGCATCAAGCCGCTCGCGTGGACGCTCGGCGAGATGGAGCAGGCGCTGCGCTCGTCCGTCTCGCGCATCCACTCGCCCATCCGCTACTACCACAACGTCCGCGGCGTCCACTTCCTCACCTACGCGAACTTCCGCCGTTGGGGCGACCTGTTGCGGACCGACCCGGAGGGCTTCCGCCAGGGGCTGCGCGAGCTGTGCGGCACCTCGCCCGACCAGCCCGTCTGCAACCTGTTGCTCCCGAAGTACCAGAAGCACCACGAGATCGAGTTCTTCGGCATGGCCGCCGGCGTGGCGGCCCAGACGCTCGTCCCCGCGACGCTCGACTTCTGGGAGCACTCGGCCGGGTTCGACCCGGCCGATCCGCGCGCCGTCGCGGACGCCGCGGAGCGCTTCGCCGCGCTGGACGACGCCTTCCGTTCGCGCCTCGCCGACCCGGCCTTCGCGGACGAGTCGTCGCCGAAGTTCCTCGAGACGGTCTACCGCTACCTCAACGGCGCGATCTACCAGGACGAGCACGATTCGCTCTCGCGCGCGTTTGACGACCTGCGCACCGCGCTGCCCGGCGCGAGCTTCTCGCTCGGCAACCGCTACACCCACGAGGGGGCGGACGCCCGCACGCTAGCCATCCTCGACTCGCTCGAGAAGGGCATCAGCCACGGCGACCGCATCGAATACGTCAACGTCTACGAGATCCGCTCCGTCACGGAGCGCGTCCGCCTCGGCCTCGGCAAGACGCGCGAGATCGTCTACAAGACGATGTGGAGTCCGCTGCCCCAGAGGCTCGTCGAGAAGCGCCTCGCCCGCCGCAGCACCGGTTACGGCGCCTACACGCTCGCGCGCATCGAGGCGTTCCGCGCGCTCGGCGTCTCCTACGGCCGCCATCGTCTGCTCGCCCGGAGCGACGGCGCCTCCGGCGACGTGCACTATTTCACGCGCTCGCGCTACCCCGGCACGCCCTTCAGCCAGCTGCCGCAGTCGAGCTTCTACGACCGCGACGAGCGCACCGGCGCCTACAACCCCGAGCGCGAGAGCGCGGACATCGTGCGCGCCACGATCCTGCTGATGGGCGGCGCCGCCGCCGAGAACCTCGTCCTGAAGAAGCGGACCAAGGAGGGCTCCACGCGCTTCGCCGAGGGCAAGGAGATCGTCGAGTTCGGCTTCGACATCCGCTACGGCAAGGAGATGCCGCTGCGGATCCGCCTCTGCTCCGTCCGCGGCACGCTCGGCTGGCCGGACCTTTCGCAGACGGACGAAAACCTCGCCGCGTGCTTCGACTTCTACCTCGGCGTCTACGCCGGCGTCGCGGCCGGCTACGCGAAGCGCCATCCGGTCCTGGACGCCTGGGACATCGCGGACGCCTTCTGGGAGGGCTTCGCCTCGCGCACGCGCGTGCTCCACTGGAACTATGTGGGCCGCCGCGAGCAGTTCGACTCGTTCAACCCGCGCCTTTTCGGCGACTACCGCTTCAAGGAGAAGTGGTCCTTCGCCCTCTGGGCGCTCGTGAAGCAGCGCGAGCGCCTCGACGAGCTCGGCGAGCTCTTCCGCGTGAAGTTCCAGCGGCTCCTCGACGCCCCGGAAGGGTAGCCAAACCCTCCGTTCCACCGCCGCCGTCCGCTCCCGGGCACGCAGGCGTGAGTGTTGTCCACGGTGTGATTGAACGCGCGGCCGTTCGATAAACTACGGTCGGACAGCCCTGTTTTCAATGGGTTGTGAAAGACGGGTGCGGCGATTTCCGCACCCCGCCACGCAGCCTTCCGAGGCAGCGCGGGGAGGCGGGGACTAGGGTTGCGGCATCCGGAGGCGGAAGGAGAGCAGCGACTTGCGCCAGGCGAAGGAGAAGCGGCCTTTGCGCGTGACGTCGCCGTCCGCGACGAGAATCAGCGCGCGCGAGCCGTCGGCGAGCGCCGGGCCGAGCGTCATGCCCTCGTAGTTGGAGCGCCCCGTGAGACCCCGCCAAAGAAGGGTCTTGGCAAGGCAATCCGGCCGCGCGGCCGCGCGGCCGGATTGCCTTGCGGCGGACGATGTCGTCGGGCGTCCGCCCGACGCATCGTCCGTCTCCCCGCGATCCGCATGGAGCGGGTCGACCAGGTAGATCGAGATCGTGATGAGCGAGCCGCGGGGGTCGTCCGCGTTCCGCGTGCGGAAGCCGAAGGAGCGCTCCAGCGCGAGCAGGCGGCCGTCGGGCAGCGCGCAGAGCGCCGCGAGGCCGTTGAAGGGGGCGGGCACGTGCGGGAAGCTCGTCCCGGTGGCGGGGCCGAGTTCGTAGAACCGGAAAGCAGGCTCCGCCGGCAGAGCCGGCGGAGCCTGCTTGGAGGATGCAAAGCCCGGAACGGGGAGAAAACTGCAGACGGGCAGTCCGTAAAGGCGGACAAGAGCGCCGTGCTTCGCCGTCGGTTCGGGGCCGTCTTCGGGGAGCGGGCCTTCGTTCGCCGTCCAGAGGATGCGGCCGTCGGCGGAAAGGGCGAGGGCTTCGAGTGCGAGGTTGGGGCGGCAGCGCCGGAGCGGGGCGGGAACGGGAAGGGCGGTCCAATCCGGACCGCTCGTGTCGAAGGCGGCCGTCGCCCAAACGGCCGGGCCGCGTTCGTCGGACGCGAAGAGCATCGGTACCGTTCCGTCCGCAACGGGACAGGCGCCGCAGGCGATGCCCTCCAGATCGGCCGCGCCGTGAATCGCGCCCGCCGGCGAAACGACCGCGTTCGTGATCGCGCCGGTTTCGCGGTCGATGCCGATCGTCGCGGAATGGAGTCGCCCGCCGGAGTCTTCGACAAGCGCATAGAGGTCGGACCACAAGGGTTCGAGGCCGGGCGTGTTCCCGCGCCACGCGATGCCGGAGAGGCCCTCGGGGGCGGTGTCCGGGAGGTCGTATTCGCCGACGAGGGAGAGGGACGGGGCGGGGCTGCACCCCTCCCCGAACCCCGCCCCGGACGGGAAGAGCTGCGTGATCCCGGCCCAGGGGTCGACGGGTACGGCCGCAGGTGCGTCCTCGTCGAAGCCGAAGTCGTCCCCGCGTGCGGCGAAGAACGCGCCGCACAGGCCGGCGGCAATCAATGCGGCGGGGTGGGCTTTCACGGGGCGAGAGCCGGACGATGACTGAGCCGCGCGGCGCGGCCGCGCGGCCCCGTGCGAATCCGCGGACTACAGCGTCTTCTCGTCGAGCAGGCGGAAGCCGGCGGCTTCGAGCGCCTTCTCGGCCTCGTCCGTCTTGTCGAAGCGGAAGACGAGGACGGCCTTGTCGCCGGAGCGGACGGAGAAGGCGTACATGTATTCGACGTTGGCGCCGGTGGTGTCGATCACGTCGAGCACCTTCGCGAGCGTGCCGGGCTCGTCGCCGGCGGCGATGGCGACGACGTCGCGGACGTTCACGCCGAAGCCGGCGGCCTTGAGCAGATCGCGCGCGGCCTCGGGCTTGTCGACGAGCAGGCGCACGATGCCGAAGTCGGACGTGTCGGCGAGCGAGAGCGACGCGATGTTGACGCCGCCGTCGGTGAGCGCGTGGCAGACGCTGGCGAGGCGGCCGGGCTTGTTCTCGAGGAAGAGGGAGATCTGCGGGAGGGGCATGGCGTGTCCTTTCGTTTGCCGGCAGTCTACCACAACCGTTCCGCCGGTGGAAGCAAAATTGCTCGGCAGGCTCTTGCGCGCTGGAGCCGTTTTCGGGTAGACTCCCGGCGAAAAGCAGTCCGATGAACGAGACGACCGGCCAGAACCCCGACGACGGCGCGGTGCGCGTCCGACGCCTGTTCCGCTACCTGAAGCGGTACTGGTTCTGGCTCGCGCTCGCGCCCGCCGCGATGCTGCTCGAGACGGCGATGGACCTCATGCAGCCCGCGCTCATGTCCGATATCGTCGACGTCGGCGTGCGCGAGCTGCGGCCGGAGATCGTCCGCGCCACGGGCTGGCGGATGCTCCTGTGCGCCTGCCTCGGCGCGCTCGGCGGCATGGCGTGCACCTACGTCTCGAGCCGCGCCGCGACCGGCTTCGGCAACGACCTCCGGAAGGCGCTCTTCGCCCGCGTCCAGCGCTTCTCGTTCGCGCAGACCGACCGCTTCACCGCCGGGTCGCTCACGACGCGCCTCACGAACGACGTGATGACGATGCAGTTCGTCGTCGTGATGCTCACGCGCATGCTCCTGCGCTCGCCGTTCCTCCTGGTGGGCAGCGTGGTGCTCGTGCTGCGGACCGACTGGCGGCTCGCGCTGCCGCTCGTCCTTTCGGCGCCGCTGCTGGCGTGGATCGTCGTGCACTGGATGCGCCGCATGATGCCGCTCTTCGCGCAGGGGCAGAAGCGGACGGACGAGCTCTCCTCCGAGATGCAGGAGGCGCTCGAGGGCGTGCGCGTCGTGAAGGCCTTCGCGGTCGAGCCGCGCATGGAGGAGCGCTTCGCGGCGCGCAACGGGGCGCTCGCGGAGACGGGCCTGCGCAGCGGCCTCCTGGGCGCGACGCTCGGCCCGGCGCTGCAGCTCGTGCAGCAGGTCGCGCTCGCCGCGATCGTGATGATCGCCGCGCGAGAGGCGTCCGCCGGGCTCGTGAAGGTCGGCCAGATCGCCGCGATCGTGAACTACGCGACGCAGGTGATGATGTCGCTCGTGATGCTCTCGTTCCAGTCGATGCACATCTCCCGCGCGATGATCAGCGCGCGCCGCCTCGCGGAGGTGGTCGGCACCGAGCCCGAGATCCGCGACGGCCCGCGCGCGGCGCCGCCGCCCGACGCCGCGGTCGAGTGGCGGGGCGTCTCGTTCTCGTACCCCGGCGCGGCGGGCGACCCGGTGCTGCGCGGGATCGACCTGCGCGTCGCGCCGGGCGAGCACGTCGCGATCGTCGGCGGCACGGGCTCCGGCAAGACGACGCTGCTCTCGCTCGTCCCGCGCTTCTACGACGCCACGGCCGGCGCGGTGCTCGTCGGCGGAGTCGACGTGCGGGACTACGGCCTCGGCGCCCTCCGCGGCGCGATGGGCATCGTCCTGCAGAACCCGCGCCTCTTCACCGGCACGATCGCGGAGAACGTCCGCTGGGGCCGCGCGGACGCGTCGGACGAGGACGTCCGCCGCGCGCTCCGCGTCGCGCAGGCGGAGGCGTTCGTCGACGCCTTCCCGGACGGGCCCGCGACGTCCGTCGCGCAGGGCGGCACGACCCTCTCCGGCGGCCAGCGCCAGCGCCTCGCGATCGCCCGCGCGCTGCTGCGCCGCCCCGCGGTCTTGCTGCTCGACGACGCGACGAGCGCGCTGGACGGCGCCACGGAGCGGGCGCTGCGCGCGGCGCTGCGCGCGGAGATGGCCGGGACGACCGTCCTCACGGTCGCGCAGCGCGTCGACTCGATCCGCGACGCGGACCGCATCGTCGTGCTGGACGGCGGCGCCGTCGCGGGCGTCGGCACGCACGCGGAGCTGCTCGCCTCGTGCGCGACCTACCGGGAGATCGTCGACTCGCAGTCGACGGACCCGCGCGACGACGCGCTCGCCGAGGCCGGAAAGGAGGTCCGCTAGCCATGCCGCCGCCCGGACACTACGCGAAGCAGGAGGTGCAGCACGCCCGCGACCCGTGGGCGACCTTCCGCCGCCTGATCGGGCTGCTGCGGGGGCGCCGCCGCGAGGTCGCGCTCCTGCTGCCGCCGCTGCTGCTGGCGACCGTCGGCGGGCTCGCGTGGCCGCGCGTGCTCGGCCTCGCGCTGGACCGCGTCGGCGCGGCGCTCGACCCGG
>CADBEF010000030.1 GCA_902793555.1 uncultured bacterium
CACCGCGAGCGCGCCGTCGCCGAAGTCGAGCGCGTCCCCGGCAGCGCGCAGCGGGAGGAGCTTCGCGGTCCAAGCCGGCGCGGCCGCGGCGCGGACGCGCGCGGCGGCGTCCGCGAGCCGGGCGAGGAGCGCGGCGTCCGGCTCGCCCTTCACGCCCAAGAAGCGGGCGGCGTCGCGGCCCGTGAACTCCATCGCGCTACCCGGCGGCGAGGATTTCCGAGAGGTTGCGGAGGATCGCCTCCGCGACCTGCGGCTTGTTCATCGTGTAGACGTGGATCGCGCGGACGCCGTTGGCGATCAGGTCCACGATCTGGTCGGTCGCGTAGGCGACGCCGGCCTGCTCCATCGCGGCGGGCCTGTCGCCGAACTTGTCGACGAGCGCCGTGAAGCGCCGCGGCATGAACGAGCCCGAGAGCTTCTGGGCGCGGGCGACCTGGTTGCCGTTGGTGATGGGCATGATGCCCGCGACGACGGGCACGCCGATCCCCGCCTCGCGCACCTTCCAGAGGAAGCGGTAGAAGAGCGCGTTGTCGAAGAACATCTGGGTGGTGAGGAAGTCGCAGCCGGCGTCGACCTTCTCCTTGAGGCGGCGGACGTCCTCGTCCGTGTGCGGACTCTCCGGGTGGCACTCCGGGTAGCAGGCGCCACCGACGCAGAAGGACGGGTCCGCCTCGCGGATGGCGCGGACGAGGTCCGAGGCGTGCGCGAAGAGGCCGGACGCGGGCGCGGCGGCGCCGTCCGGCAGGTCGCCGCGGAGGGCGAGGACGTTCTCGACGCCGAGCGAGCGCAGCAGCGCGAGGCGCGCGGGGAGCTGCGCCGGGTCGGTCCCGACGCAGGTCTGGTGCGCGAGGGCCGTGACGCCGCGCGCCTCGATCGCCCCCGCCACGTCGGCCGTGTGCGCGTCGCGCCCGCCGCCGGCCCCGAAGGTGACGCTCATGAAGCTCGGCTTCGCGGCGCAGAGCCGCTCGACGACCTCGCGCATCCGCGCGAAGCCCTCGTCCTTCTTCGGGGGAAAGACCTCCAGCGCCCTCGTCCTTCTTCGGGGGAAAGACCTCCAGCGAAACCGACACGCGGCCGCCGGCGAGGATGTCCTTGATCTTCATGGGGCGGATTCTACCAAATCGGTCCGGCGCGAAGCAAGGGGCTTGTCGCGCGCGCGACAATGCAATGCCCCCGAAGGCGTTTGCTCCAGCAAAGCGGCATTGACTTGGGCGAGTCACCCCCGCATTGTTTTCGCTGGACACGCGCGCACGGGTCAGATATAATGCGCCTCGCATCCCTTCAAGGGCGCTCCCCTCCCCCTCTCCTCGCCGCGCAACACCGGCGATTCGCGTTTCCTTTCCACCCCCTTCAACCTCTTCAATGTCCACCCCCGAAACGGACCATCCCTGACCCCTTGCCCGCTCCGCGCGGGACGCGGCGAACGCCGCCGCCCGACGCGGAGAGGGCATCCCGGACCCATGCCCCGCAAACCCGCCCAACCGAACCTACCCGCCGCCCCGCAGCGCAGCGACATCGTCGTCTACGAGAACGGGGCCGACGTTCGCCTCGAAGTCCGCACCGACGGCGAGACCGTCTGGCTTTCCCAGGCCCAGATGTGCAAACTCTTCGGCCGTGACCGTTCCGTTATCACCAAGCACATTAGGAATGTTTTCAAAGAGGGAGAACTGGAAGAACGACTGGTATGTGCAAAATTTGCACATACCACTCCACATGGGGCGATGCCGGGTCGCACCCAGCTTTCGGAACGAACCCTTTACAACTTGGATGTCGTCATTTCCGTTGGTTATCGCGTGAAGTCGGTTCAAGGCGTCCGTTTCCGCCAGTGGGCCACTCGCGTTCTCCGCGAGATGCTCCTCAACAAGCTCGACGAGATCAAGCGCATCGGCGCGCTCGAACGCCGGATGGACGCCGCCGAAGGCGACATCAAGCAGGTCCAGGCCGGCGTGAACTACCTCGTGCAGCAGTTGACCACACCTCCGCCCGACCCGCCACGTCGCAAAATCGGCTTCACCCAGGCCCGCCGGTGATCAGGACGACGAGACGACAAGACGACAAGCCCCCCCCCCCTTCAACCGCTCCAACCGTTTCAACCGCTTCAACCTTTCCAACCCCTCCCACCTCTCACCTCTCACCTCTCACCTCCCACCTCTCACCTCTTAACCAAGAACCCCGGAGCATTCCTCGATGGCCCGCACACTCCTCCTCCCCCTCCTCGCGCTTTGCGCGCTCGCGCTGCACGCCTCGGCGGTCACGAACGAAGAACTCGCGGGGCTCGCCGCGTCGAACGGCTTCTACCGCGCGTCGGTGATCACGACAAGCGGATACACCGGCAGCGAGATTCTGACGGACTTTCCCGTCCTCGTTCGCATCAAGCCTGGGTCGCCGTCCGGCTTCACCTACTCGGACATGATGTTCCCGGACACGGGCAAAGATCTCGGCTTCGTCGACATGGAGGGCAACGGCCTCCCGTTCGAGATCGATACGTGGCGCGGCGCGAACGACGAGTCGCTCGTCTGGGTGACGCTGCCGGCGGTGTCCAACGCAACGCAGTTCGCCATGGTCTACCGCTCGTCCAAGAGCGGCAAGATCCTCAGTGCCGCCAACCCGTTCGCGTCCTACAACGGCGTCTGGCACCTGAACGAAACGGGTACCGGTGCGGAGAATACGGCAATCGCCGACGCTTCGGGCAAAGGTTTTGGCGGCCTTGCGCAAGGCATCGCCGAATCCATCTCTGCAGGTTCGCTCGGCGGCGCATGGAAGTTCAACAATGCCTATGCCCGCAACAACGCGGGCATCGTCGTCGACCTTTCTGATTCGACGAAACTGACGTCGTTCAACGAACTTGGCGACACATTCCACGTGTCACTGTGGATCTGCCCGCACGGCGACATCGCCAAAGGAAAGGGCCTCTGCTGGAATGTCCTCATCGGGCACAAAGAGCAGAGCGCCACGCCGGCGTGGGGCCTTTCGTTCAACGAGGATCCGAAGTCCATGCGCATCTACAGCTACGCCGCCGATGGAAACAAATACGTTTCCTCTGGCGATATAGTGAGCAAGGGATTCAAGAAGAATGTCTGGGGCAAACTCGATGTCGTTTACTATACGTCCGACACCACCGGTAAATTCGACCTCTATTTCGATGGCACGAACGTCAGCCAGAATGTAAACCTCCTCGACGGCAAGCCCGCCGTACAGGGGTCGTCGAACTTCGGCATCGGATGTTTCACCGACCGAGCGACGGACCGGACCTTCTTCGGTGCAGTTGACGAAGTGCGCCTTCTCGCCGGCAAAACGTCGGGCGACCGTATCCGCGCCGACTACGACACGGTCGCAAAGGCGTCGTTCCTGGCGGCTGCTCCGGTCGAGGCGTTCCAAGAACCGCCCAAGCCCGTCTTCGGGCACGAGGTCGCGGACGTCGGTGCGGCGTTCGTCCAGTTCACCGGATCAATCTCGGTCCTCGGCGGAGAGGGCCCGGGCGCGGCGACGTCATGTGACGTTCTCGCGAAGGCCTGGCCCACGTCGGGTTCGGAACCCGCCGAATGGGAGACGATCGCCACGGGTCTCGCGGCAGGCGCCTCGTTCACGGGGACGCTCACGGGATTGGCGCCTCTTACGCCCTATACCTACAAGATCAAGACGGTAAACAATCTTCCCTACGATTCCGACGTCGAATCCGACGCGTTCACTACGAGCGGCGTGGGCGACGCCGGCACGGGCGGCGCGGTCGAGCGCCAGCTCGACGAGTTCGTCCACACGTTCGTAATCGCGCCGGACGGAACGGCGTCCTTCTCGTTCACGCCTCCAGCGAACGTCAATGAGGTGGACGCGCTCGTCGTGGGCGGCGGAGGCCCCGGCGGCTACTACGCGGGCGGTGGCGGCGGCGGCGGCGGCCTGGTCTACACGAACGCGATGCGCGTGACGGGCGGCGCAACCTACACGGTCACGGTCGGTGCGGGCGGCGAACACGCGACGTCCGCGACCGCCTACGGAACGAACGGCGGCGACTCCTCGATTGCCGGCACGGACGTGAGCATCACGGCCGTCGGCGGCGGCGCGGGCGGCAACGGCAAGCTGAACAACCAGACCGCCAAACTTGCAGGCGCCGACGGCGGCAGCGGCGGTGGTTCGGCCTGGAAGGACTATGACCCCGGCGCTGGCTCGCCACCCAGCCAGGGCAACGCGGGCGGTGCGGTGCTGGTCGGTATGAAGGAAGATAGCGTCAAGAACCACGCGGGCGGCGGTGGCGGCGCGGCGAAGGCGGGTTCTCCCGCCGTCGGTGTCACCGGCGCGCAAAGTTCCGGCGCAGGCGGCGACGGTCTGAAGATTGAGATTTCCGGTGTTCCCGTCTACTATGCGGGTGGCGGCGGTGGCGGCGGCGACCAGTCCTTCTTGAATGGCGGCTGGGGTTCGGCCGGAGGCGGCGGCGCCGGCGGCGGCGGTCGTGGCGGGCAGTATGCCAACTCGGTCGAAAGCGCCACGGCCGAGGCTGGCGCGGACAATCTCGGCGGCGGCGGCGGCGGCGGCTCGACGTACGACGCGCACTATCTCGGCGGAGATGGTGGGAACGGCATTGTCATCATCCGCTACGGCGCGGGCGGCGACGGCACGGGCGCGACCGCGCCGACGGTCTCGCTCACCGGACTGGACTACGATTCGGAATCGGGCAAGGCCACCCTCAGCTACCGCGTCGCCTGGGCCGGTTCGGGCTACCAGACGGCCCGCGTCTCCGCCATCTGGGGCTACTCGGAGGACGAGCTCCTCAACACGAATCTGCTGGAGACGTCCATCATCGGCGCGGGCTCGGAAAGAATCCAGCTTCCCAGCGTGAGCCGCACGGTCTTCGTTCGCGTCGTCGCGGAGAACGCGGGCGGCGCGGCCGGCGTCTCGCCCGAAATCCTTTCGGTCGTTCTCTTCAACCCGCGCGCGCCGGAGGCGACGGCCGCGCTCGCGTCCGCGGGCTGCACGAACGCGGTCCTCTCGGTCGACGTGACGAGCCTCGGCCAAGGAGCCGCGAACGCGACCGTGTCGGTCCAGGTCGCGCAGAACCTCGCCTTCACGGGCGACGTCCTTTCGTTCCCGGACCAGACGACGGTCACGGCGACCGGCACCGCCACGGCGTCCGCCTGGGGGCTCGCTCTCGGATCGACCTATTATGCCCGCGCCGTGGTCTCGAACAACATCGACCAAGTCTGCGAGACGGACGCCATCCGCTTCACCACGCTCGTTCCCGGACCTCCCCACGGAACGGCGGCGAACGCCGATCCGGGCTACACGACGGTTTCGGCAAACGCCACGGCGACGGATCTGGGCGTCGGATCCGGGGACGCGTGGATGCGGCTGGAGGTTTCGACGGCCGCGGACTTCGCGACG
Source organism: uncultured bacterium (assembly GCA_902793555.1). Classification (GTDB taxonomy): domain Bacteria; phylum Verrucomicrobiota; class Kiritimatiellia; order RFP12; family UBA3636; genus UBA3636. The sequence goes on from CADBEF010000030.1 coordinate 5,374, forward strand.
TTCGACTCGGTCTCGCCCTGGCTGGACGCGACGGTCAACCGGCAGGAGACGCTCACGGCCACCGGCCTCGTCCCGGACACGGCCTACCATGCTCGCGTCTGCCTCAGCAACTGGTGGGGCCTGGTCACCTACCTGCCGCTCGTGGACACCGCCACGCGCGCCGAGCCCTTTGCCGCAAGCGGACTCTCCTTCGCCGCCGGTATCGGTGACACGGTCGACTTCTCCTTCCCCGTGACCGCCCTCTACGACGGCGCGACCGTCTCCGCGACGCTCTCCTATGCCGGAGCCGAAGTCGGGACGCAGTCGGCCGACGCCCCCGCCACGCTCTCGTGGACCGGCGTCGCCGCGGCGGCCGAAACGGCGACCGCGACGGTCGTCGCGACCGCGACGCTTCCGGGTGGCGAAACCGTCTCGAAGACATGGACGGTTTCCGTCATGCCCGGCGCCTCGGTGTCGATCGTGTCCGACGTGGCGGCCCACGCCTCCGCCGAGGGCGCGCTGTGGATGCGACCCGGCGATGTCGTGCTCCTGCCACCCGTGGCGGGCTCCGGCTTCTACCAGGTCCTAAACCCACGCTTCGCGACCATCGACGGAAACACGCTCACGGCGCTTGAGCCCGGCATCGTCGGCGTCCGCTGCGTGGACGCCAACGCCGTCACGACCGTCATGGGCGTCGTGATCCTGCCCGACGCGATCGGCAGCGGAAACGTCTACGTCTTCAAGGAATCGAAGCGCAACAACGGCTACGACTGGTCCCGGCCCGAATGCTGGAACAAGGTCGAGAACGGCGCGCGTGCCGCATCGAACGACTCGTTCCCGCAGAACGCGGACGACATCGCGGTCCTGCCGTTCTACAGCGCCGCCGGCAACATCTTTGTCCGCCACCGCTCGGACATCTCGCTCGGCGGAATCTATGCCGGCATGATCCGGCCGGACACCTGGGTCCGTTGCGTCCTGGAGCGCTACAAGGACGACACGACGAAGACCGTCACGTTCGGGCGGTCGGACGGCGAGCCGGTCGAGGTGAAGGTCTGTCCCAGCTCCGAGGGCAACTGCTTCTCGACGATCCGCCTGGGCGGCTACGACATCGACGTGGTCTGGGCGGGCGACGCCGTGATCGACGGCTGCTCGTCCGAGACGGACGTCAACGGACCGCGCGGCTTCTTCGAGGTGAACTCCGCGACCAGCACGAACACGCTCAACGGCGTCACGCTCCGGATCAAGGGGCTTCCCTGCTCCTACGTCTCCAGCGGGAACGGATCCGCCTCCAGCAGTCAGGTCGACAACAGCAACGTCGCGCTCCGCGGCGCTTGGCGCGGCACGGGCGAGATCGTCAAGACCGGCCCCGGTAGCATCGCCTTCGTTGACGACATCTCCGGCTTCTCCGGCATTGTCCGTGACGCCACTGGCCCGACGATCGGCAACATCGCCGCGCCCGCGGCAGGCGTCCTCCTGCGGGCGGCGGGCGCTTCGAACGTCACGGCGCACGTCTACGGCTACGGGTCCTACGCCCGCGACACCGGCGGAATGAGCTACAACGGCCTCAGCGTCGGTACGCTTGGCACCGGCGGGGCGAACGTCGGCCCCGCCGGCGGCGCGCAGGGCCCCGCCAAGGGCCTTTACCTGCACGGCGGCACCTACCGGGCGAACCAGATCAACAACAATTCGTGGGGCAACGCTTCCAAGGACGAAAAGGCGTTCGACGTCCTCTCCGTCGGCGCGGGCCTGAGCTACATTTCGATGCAGGCCGGCAACAACAACAATGGCGGGTACCCAAGGAACGCCGTCACCGCGAAGACGCTCGCTCAGACGGACAAGGGCACGCTCGTGATCTACGACCCCTCGTGCAACGGCGCACCGGGCTCAAGCGTCACGAACAGCATGTTCACGATCGAATCGCCCGAGCGCTACACCACGGGCGTCGCGGGCGACTGCCTGACGTCGGACGCCTACCCGATCATTCCGTGGATCGTCGTCAACCGCGAATCAAATTACAACACCATCGAGTTCGCCGCGTTCGACGCGAACGGCCGGATCGTGAAGGCGCAGTGGAACAACAAGGAAATCGACAAGGCGAACTCCGAGAACTCGAACGCCTATGCGGACAACAAGCACCTCGACAACGGGACGGAGACCGACATCACCGTCAACTCCCTCCATCTCGGCAATTCGAACTACCGCAAGACGCTCGGCGCGGGACGAACGCTCACCATCACGTCCGGCGGCCTCGTCCTCCACGGGGTCGGCTCCGGGATCGGCGTCGCGGGCGGGACGGAGAACGGCTCGATCGTCCTGGGCGACGCGACCCATCCGGCCTATGTCTACGCCAAGTCCTTCACGGGAACGAACCGGATCTGGTCGGCCGTGACCGCGGCGGGCGGCTTTGTGAAGAGTTGGACGGGCAACCTCGAACTCGGCGGCGACCAGACGGGCATCGCGGACGAGATCGCCGTGAACGCGGGCACGCTCGCGCTCGGCAGCGCCGACTACGGCATCACGCTATCGGACGGCCTCCCGATCCGCGTCTGCGCGGGCGCAAAGCTCATCCTGCCGAGCCGCAACGCGGTCGCGAACAGTCCGCTCAAGATCGACGGTTCCGGCGGCGCGTTCGGCATGGTCGAGCTGCCGGTCGACCAGCGCATCGCCTCGGTCGCCGTGCGCGACGTCTTCGAGTCCGAGGAATGGACCGCGCTGCCCCAGGGCACCTATGGTTCCTCCGAGTCAGCGGCCGAGTTCGTCCGCGACGACCTGTTTGTCGGCCCGGGCACGATCCGGATCGGCGCCGCCGCGCCGACCACCGACGTGATGCTGCTCATCTGGTAACTCGCGGTTTTGCAACGGCGGACGCGCGGCGTCGGGCGATGCCCGGCGCCGCGCGTCTGCCTTGTGGCGACCCGCACACCCCGCCACGCGTCGAAGCCGCGTTGGTTATTTTTCGCTGGACGCACGCGCGCGAAGTGCATATAATACGCGCTCGTACCCCAGAAAAGGCGCTCCCCTCCCCTCGCCGCGCAACACCGGCGATTCGCGTTTCCTTTTCACCCCCTTCAACCTCTTCAATGTCCACCCCCGAAACGGACCATCCCGGACCCCTTGCCCGCTCCGCGCGGGCGCGGCGAACGCCGCCGCCCGACGCGGAGGGGACATCCCACTTTGGCGGCTCTGCCGCCACTTCGGCCGCGCAGCGGCCACTTAACCACTTAACACAGAACCTCCGGAGACTCCCGCAATGACCCGCAAACTCCTCCTCCCCCTCCTCGCGCTCGCCGCGCTCGCCCTGCCCGCACGGGCACAAGGGACGATTCCGACCCCCGATGCCAACATCGCCGAGTTCGCCCGCGGCGTGAAGTTCACCGTCGCCGGCTACAACGGCGGCGCGGAAGTCCAGACGAACTTCCCGGTTCTCGTGCGCCTGTCGACGGCGATCACCGGCTTCGACTACAACGATTTCTACAACAAGAGCGCGACCGACCTGAGCTTGATCGACATCGGCTTCGTCGATGCCGACGGGAACGGCCTCTCCTATGACGTCGACACGTGGGATCCGGCGGGCGAATCGCTCGTGTGGGTCAACCTGCCCCGCATGACGAACGGCACCGAGTTCGCAATGTGGTACCGCTCCTCCAAGACGGGCAAAGACCTCAATTCGCATAATGTCTGGACCAACTACGCCGGCGTCTGGCACTTCCGGGAAGACTACGGGACCGAGACCGCCTCCGTCAGCGTTTCGGACTCGACAACCAACGGCCTTACGGGAACGACACAATATACGGCGGGCCAGACCGGCGGACAGCAGCCGGCGACCGTCGCCGCGTCGGCCTGTAGCGGCAAACTCGGCCGTTCCCGCCGGATGGGCAATGTCAACCACAACAGCAACAAAGGCATGGGCGGCGTCGACGTCCTTCTCGGCGCGAACGATTCGGCGAAGCGCACCGCGGTGAACAAACTCACGACGGCGTCCTTTTCCGGCTCCTTCTGGATCTACGGAGAAGGCACCTTCCGCTACCCGTATTATGTCAGCCGGAAGACGGGCGACAACTCTGGCGCATGGGGAGTCCAGTCGCGCGACAATGCCATTGATTCAGGCAAACAAATCTACCTTTGGACCAATGGGACGCGCACGGATAGCAAAGGTTTGTTCAATCTGACCGAAGTTGTCAAGAACACGTGGGCCAAATTCGACTTCGTCTATTTGAAGAACGGTAACACGTGGACGGGAGCCCTTTACCAGAACGGTACCAAGAAAGGCAACAGCGTGACTCTCGTCAGTGCACCTGTCGACGGGTCAAGCGACCTCTACATCGGCGGCGGCAGCGGGTCGGACCTCCGCCCGTTCCTCGGATTGATGGACGAAGTCCGCCTGTGCTACGCCGCTCCGTCGGACGCGCGCGTCAAGGCCGACTTCGACACCGTGGACGACGCCGCGTTCCTGACGGCCGGCACGGTCGTCACGAACCAGATCATCGAGCGCCCCGTCGTGAACTTCACCGTTGTCGACTTCGGCGCGAGCCACATCCAGTTCGGCGGCACGCTTTCCTCCCTCGGTGCGTCGGAGGCGACGGAGTGCACCTTCTATGCCAAGGTCTGGCCGACCGCCGAAACCGAACCCGCGACGTGGACGGCGTTCGCATCCAATCTGACGGTCGGCGCTTTTTCCGGCCTCGACAAAGGGCTCACGCCGGCGACGGCCTATTCCTATGCGCTGATGATCTCGAACGACGTGGAGGCGCTTTCCTACGAAACGCGCGACACCTTCACGACGAGCGGCGTCGGCGTGAGCGGCACGGGCGGCGACGTCACGCGCGTGGGCGACGACTGGATCCACTACTTCCGCGTGGCGTTGGACGACGAAAACGCCGTCACGAATGTCTACACCTTCACGCCTCCCTCCTACGCGAACACGGTTCGCGCGCTCGTCGTGGCGGGCGGCGGCCCCGGCGGCTACAACGCCGGCGGCGGCGGCGGCGCGGGCGGCCTTATCTACAACGCGGCGCTCGGAATCACGGGCGGCAACGCCTACACGATCACCGTCGGCGAAGGCGGCGCGGCGTCGGACGACATCACGAAATTCGGAAGCCAGGGAGGCTGTTCGTCGATTTCGAACGGTGTCACTGAAGTCGTCCGGGCGATCGGCGGCGGTGCGGGAGGCAACGGCTGGCGGCCAAATAACAACGCGGGCCGGCGCAAAGGGCAGGATGGCGGCAGCGGCGGCGGCGCGGCGGCAAACGCGGCCGATCCGAAAATCGGCGCGGGGACATCCGGACAAGGGAACAACGGCGGCACGGGATCCGCCAAAGACGGCAACTGGTTTGGCGGCGGTGGCGGCGGTGCGGGCGGTGCCGGTGATGACGCCGTCACTGCTGGTACGAACGTGAGCGGCGCGGGCGGCGGCGCGGGCCTTTCCTACGACATCACCGGCGCGGACGTTTTCTACGCGGGCGGCGGCGGCGGCGGTTCGGACGAGTTTGCCGACCATGCCGGTTCGCCCGGCGCGGGCGGCAGCGGCATCGGCGGCACCGGCAGCCGCAAGGTGGGCGGCACGGCCGCGGCGGCGACGCAGGGCGTGGACGGTACCGGCTCCGGCGGCGGCGGCGGTTGCGGCGACGAGGAAACCCTCTACCAGGGCGGCGACGGCGGTGATGGCATCGTGATCATCCGTTACGCCTCGCAGGGCGACTACACGACGATCCTCGAGCCGATCATTTCGCTGCAGTCGGCGGTGTGCAACGACACGGCTTTCACGGGCGATGTCGCCTTCCGCGTCGCCTGGGCCGGATACGGCCACGACGACGTCGCGGAAGTCCGGGCCGTCTGGGGCTACGCGAAGACTGCGCTTACCCACTCGGACGTCATCGCGAGGGACGCGATCGGTCTTGGAACCGGCTCATTCCCCCTCAAGGCCGACAAGCGCACCGTCTATCTCAAGCTGCTCGCAGTCAACGCGGACGGCGAAGAGGCGTATTCCTCCGAGATGCTTTCCTTCTACGTGAACGAGAACGCACAGGCCGTTGAGGACGACGACATGCCGATCCTGGAAAACGTCGCCCTGGAGGCCGACGCGGCCTGGGCGAAGTTCTCGGGCGAAGTCGTTTCGGCCGGACAGGCGTCCGGAACCCCGAAGACCTGCACCGTGCGTGTGAAGTATGGAACGACGGCGACGACGTTGTCGAACGTCGTCACCGCAAACGGCGTCGAGGTCGGAGACTTCACGATCGCCGTCAACGGCCTTTCGCCGAACACGACCTACTACTACGCTGTCGAAATCGAGGACGACGCGGGGACGGTGATCACGGAGGACACGGCTTCCTTCACGACGCTGCCGCAGCCGACCTTCGCGCCCATCGCGACGGTTGCCGATGTCCAACCGAGCGCACTTGCGCTGTCCGTCGCGGGCGGACTTTCCGTCGCGGGCGGCGGCGTCACGACCGTGTTCGTGGCGTGGGGCGACGCGGAGCCGACCGTCTTCGCGACCTTCACCAAGGATTCGGCAACGACCTTTGCCAGCACCAACACGCTCCCGGCTTGGGTCGATTCCGTCGCATGGAAAGTCGTTTACTCGAACGAACTGACGCACGCCGACGGAACCGGGAACGGAACCGTCAAGACGCAGGAATTCAGCGGCACCATCGCCCCGGTCGACACGGCCACCTATACTTGGCAGGCCGTCGACGGCGAATGGAGCGGCAACTGGACGAACAAATCCCACTGGGCCAGCAGCGCGAACATCTGCCGGGGCTATCCGGACGATATCAACGCCACCGTCCTCTTTGTCAACTGCACGACGGACAACCCCGTTGTCGTTACGCTCGACGGGAAATACTCGGCGGGGCTTTTCGTGCCGAACGCCGTGAATGGCGGCTCGTCCGACATCACCTTCCACGGCGCGGACCGGGCGTCCAGCGGTCTTACTGCCGCATCTCCAGTCGCGTGGAACAACGACCGGCACGTCTGCTCCGACACACAAATCAAGTTTGAGGACATGGCGGTTAAGATTAATAACGACTGGGCGATCATGCGCCACAAGGACGACACCGGCGGGGCGGTCACTTGTTCCAATATCCTCGTGCGCTTCTCAAATGTCGACTTCACAACGGCATACGCCAATAAGCAGCTGAAGCTTTGCGCGCCGTATTCGCGGCTGGAGTTCACGGACGGCACGACCGCCACGGCGGGCGAGGTGAGCGTGGCCGGAACCGACTCCGTCCTGCTTGTCGACGATTCCACCGTCACGGTGAACACCAACCTGCGCCTATCGCTGCAGTGCCTTCCGAACGATGGCGTGGCGATTGTCTTCCGCGGTGCGGCGCCGAAGCTCACAACCAAAAAATGGTTCAGCCCCTACAAGCTCACCGGTCAGCCGGCGGGGGTCATTTTCGAAGTCCCGGTCGGCGGTTACGCCTCGGCGCCGTTCGTATTCGACCACGCCTCGAACACATTCGGGCAGCCAGACAATGAAGGAACACAGGCCACGCACACCTTCGCGGTGTCGCCGGACTCGCCGGCGCTCAAGGTCAATGCCACGATCGCGAACAACGTCCTCGTCCAAACGACGGCCGGGTTCTACTCGACTGTGCTGAGCGACAGCGTCTTCACCGTTCCCGAGCGCGACGGCTCCCCGACCGGCGCGTTCAAGTGGGGTGTCGAGGGCGCGCCGCTCGCGGAGGGCGCGGAACTCTCCACGGCGCGGCAGCTGCTCCTGGACCTCGAGGGCGCCGGCTTCGATCCCACCGACGTGATGCTGCTCATCTGGTAACTCGCGGTTTTGCAACGGCAGGCGCGCGGCGTCGGGCATCGCCCGGCGCCGCGCGTCTGCCTTGCGGCGACCCGCACACCCCGCCACGCGTCGAAGGCGCATTTGGATTTTTTCGCTGGACGCACGCGCGCGAAGTGCATATAATACGCGCTCGTACCCCAGAAAAGGCGCTCCCCTCCCCTCGCCGCGCAACACCGGCGATTCGTGAAACCTTTCCAACCCCTTCAACCTCTCACCTCTCACCTCTTAACCAAGAACCCCGGAGCATTCCGCAATGACCCGCAAACTCCTCCTCCCCCTCCTCGCGCTCGCCGCGCTCGCCCTGCCTGCAAGGGCCGCGATCGACCTGGAGGCCATCGCGCCCGACGGCTTCGCGCGAGGCGTCGTCCTCACGGTTGCCGGGCATACGAACGCCAATGGGACCGCCCGCACCACGCTCACGGACTTCCCCGTGCTCGTGCGGGTCTCCAACGAAACGATCCCCGGGTTCTCGTATTCAGACATCAACTTCCCGGCCAAGGCGAACGCCGACATCTGCTTCACGGCGGCGGACGGCACGCCGCTCCCCTTCGACATCGACACATGGGACACCTCCGCGAACGCCACGTCCCTCGTCTGGGTCACGCTTCCGACGATGATGCAGGGCACCGAGTTCGCAATGTTCTACAAGGGGCAGAAGAGCGGAAAGACCGTCTGTGGCGACAACGCGTTCGAGAACTTCGTCGGCGTCTGGCACCTGGGCGAGTCCGGCGACGGCGTGCAGACGATCGCCGATTCCACGCCAAACGCGTTGACGGCCAAGTCCTCCCATCGCTCATATGCCGTATCTGGCGGTCAAATTGGTGCGGCCCGGACAATCACTACGGTGCGTGAGAAGCCCGCGGATACCGGCATCAATGTTGATGTCTCCGCCGCCGCTACAGCCGCTCTTGAAACGCTCGGCACAAGTTTCGTCGTTTCGTTCTGGATGCGCCCGTTGGGGGCGGTCACGGATAAGGACGCAGGCGTCCGCTATGACGAACTCATCGGTCGCAAGCCGGCAACCAGCACCCAGGCTTGGCAGCTACAACTGGCTGACAAAAGCAAAAATTTGCGCATCTGGTCGAGCCAGACTGCCGACCCAAACGTGACGACGACCGATCAAATTCTGCCGCTCGTCCAGAACCAGTGGACGAAATTGGACGTCGTTTATAAGCCTGCCAGTTGCGAATTGTTTGCCAATGGCGTCAGCAAAGGGGCCATTACATCCAAGTATACGACACCGGTCCAAGGATCAAGTACACTGACGATCGGCGGCAATCCCGGTGGAGGCGAGCGTTCATTTTTGGGCGACATGGACGAGGTCCGGGTCGGGCAGTTCAATGCGAACGCGACGGGCGGAGCGGGAACAGCCGACTGGGTGAAGGCCGACTACGACCAGGCCACGGACGCAGCGTTCCTCTCGGCTTCGACCATCACGGAGATCGCCGTCGTCGCAAAGCCCCTCGCGACCCTCGAATTGACCGATTACGGCGCGGCCTACGCCCAGTTCTCCGGGCAAATCAACGGCCTCGGCGGCGATTCGGCGACCGCGTGCTTCGTTCGCGCCAAGGCGTGGCCGACGGGAACGGCGGAGCCGGCCGGCTGGAACACGCTCGCGACGGGCCTTGCCCTGAACGGCACTTTCACGGGGGCGATCGTCGATCTCCTGCCGCAGACCGACTACACCTACAAGATCCAGGCGGCGAACGACATTTCCGAGGAATCAGACGTCGCGACCGGCACGTTCACCACGACCGGCGCGGGCGAAATCGGCCAGGGCGGCGACATCAAGCGCGACGGCGACGACATCGTCCACTCCTTCAAGATCGCGCGCGACGGGACGGCCACGTTCGAGTTCGTTCCCCCGTCCTACGCGACGAGCGTCGAGGCGCTGGTCGTGGCCGGCGGCGGCGCGGGCGGCTACCGCCGCGGCGGCGGCGGCGGCGCGGGCGGCCTTCTCCACTACGACGCCTTCGCCGTGACGGGCGGCGCGACCTACGACGTCGAGGTCGGCGCGGGCGGCCTGGCATCCGATTCCTACACCGAATTCGGCGGAAACGGCATGCCTTCCTCCATCTCCGCGAACGGAGCGGTACTCGTCACGACCGTCGGCGGCGGCGCGGGCGGAAACGGCGACCCGTCGTGCGCGGCCGCAATGTGCGACGGGCGAGATGGCGGTAGCGGCGGCGGCTCCGGTGCGAAAGTCAACGTCGATACCCACGCTGGCTCCGGTGCGGACGGGCAGGGTTATGATGGCGGCATCGGCAGGTCTGGGTCTGACAAAGGAAATAACAAGTGGGGCGGCGGCGGCGGCGGTGCCAACGCCACGGGCGGAACCGTTGCGATGAGTTCCACCTCTTCCGGAGGAAATGGTGGCGACGGCAAGCCCTTCGCGATTACGGGAGAGGAAGTCTACTACGCAGGCGGCGGCGGTGGCGGCGGCGAGTATTCGCAGAAGGACAGCAGCACTGCTGGCGCTGCTTCTGGCGGCAAGGGCGGTGGCGGCCGCGGTGGGCAGCGTTCGGACACGGACGGAAGCAACGGAAGCGCGGTCGCCGAATCCGGAAAGGCCGGAACCGGCGGCGGCGGCGGCGGCGGCAGCAACGAAACCGGCCTCTACAAGGGCGGCGACGGCGGCAGCGGCATCGTGATTTTCCGCTACGCCGTGCAGGGCAACGGGCAGGGCATGAACGAACCGGCCGTCGCGCTCGAAAGCCTGGACCGCGCCGCGAACGGCCTCACGACGGTCGGCTACCGCGTCGCGTGGGCCGGCGACGGCTACGACTACGCGGACGTCCTGGTGGTCTGGGGAACCCGGAAGGGAGAGCTCGACCACACGAACGCCCTGTCGTCCGCGACGGGCGTGATCGGCCGCGGGGCGGGCACGTTCACGCTGCCCGACCAGACCCGAACGGTCTACGTCCGTCTCCTCGCGACGAACGCGGTGGCAGGGGCCCTCTCGCCCGAGATCGAAACGATTCCGTTCGTCGATCCCGCGGCGCCGGAGGCGACCGTCTCCGTGACGGACACCGCCACGACCTCGGCGACCTTCGCCGCGAACGTGACGGGCCTCGGCGAGGGCGCGACGAGCGTGTCGGGCGTCTTCCAGGTCTGCGGCGACGAGGACTTCGAGGAGGGGACCTACCTGACCTTCCCGGCCAGCGGGACGCTTTCGGCCGCCGGGACGCTGACCGGCGCCGCGACCGGGCTGTCGTTCAACACGGCCTACTTCGTCCGCGCGTCGCTCACGAACGACGTCCCGGCATCCTTCGAGACCGATCCGGTCGAGTTCCGGACGAAAGTTCCCGGCGCGCCGAACGGTTCGGTCGTCACGGACCTGACGCAGGTGCAGAACCCGCCGGCGGAGTGCGCGGCTCCGGTCGCCACCGCCACGACGATCACGGCGTGGGGCTACCTCTTCACGCCCGGCAGCGGCGGGGTGACCTCCGCCGATCTGCGCCTGGAGGCGTCGACGACCGCGAACTTCCAGACGGTCGCGGCCTACACGGCGACCGAAACGGGCGTGACGGAGCGCGGCTACCGGTCCTTTACGCTGACGGGCCTCGAACCCGAGACGGCCTACTACCTCCGCCTGCGCAGCGAGAACGACGGACACGTCGTCAAATACTCCGCGATCGTCGGGCCCTACACCACGTTGGCCGGAACGTCCTCGATGATCCTGATCTGGTAGGCGCGAAGCCGTGAAAGGAAGAACCATGAAAAAGACGCTTTTTCCTCTCCTCGCGTTTGCCGCCTTCGCGGTTCCCGCCTCGGCGGCGACCGCACCCTGGTTCGATGCCGAGATCGCCGGCTACACCACGTGGCCGACCAACCCGCCCGCCGGCGAATGGTCTGGCACCGAGGGCGCGACGCTCGACGCCGCGAACCACGCGCTTGCGATCGACGCCCCCGAGGGCACGACCGTCGCGTTCGCGCCGGCCGTGTCCAAGGACGCCGCCGACGGGCAGGTGGCCTTCAGCGTGACCACTACGCTCGCGGCCGTCCAGCCGCTCGCCAGCCTGCGCCCGATCGAGGCCGACAAGAAGGGCGCGCTCGCGGCCGCGACCGACGGCACGGCGACGAACTTCTACGGCTGGGCGAAGGATCCCGCCGGGACGACGAACACGTGGCTCGCGCTCACCGGCGCGACGCCCGCGGTCGGCACGCCCCTCGCGGTGCGCGTTCTCGCCAAGGTCGAGGAAGGCGCTCTGTCCGTCCAGTACGAGGTCGGCGGAACGGCGCTCTCCGCCGGCGGCGAGACCTGGCTGCCCGTCGTGGCGGCCGACACGACGCTCGGCCACGCCGGCATGCGCGGCGGAAACTTCGCGGTCTCGTCCCTGTCCGGCGAAGCGGAGGAGGTGGTGCCGCCGCCCCTCGAAACGGTGGTCCTCGCTCTTGGTGCGCTGCCCGCGAACGTGACGCTCGTCTCCGTGACGACCAACGGCGCCGCGGTCGCCGGCGCCGCAGGCGCCTACACGGTCTTTAGCAACGCCACCGTCGCCGTCACCTTCGCCGCCGCGGAAGGCTACCGCCTCGTGGGCGATGCGACGGTCACCGTCGTCATGGACCAAGACAAGACGCTCACCGGCATCCCGACCGCGGAACTCATTCCCCCGCCCCCGCCCCCCGCCACCGCGACGCTGACGATTCCCTCGCCGCTTCCGGAGAACGTGACGCTCGTCTCCGTGACGACCAACGGCGTGGCGGTCGCCGGCGTCGAAGGCGCCTACACGGTCTACAGCAACGCCACCGTCGTCGCGACCTTCGCCGCGGCACAGGGATACGCGCTCTCCCCCGCCGCGACGGTCACCGTCGTCGTGGACGGCGACAAGACGCTTACCGGCATCCCGACGGCCCTCTCGATCGCCTCCCTGATCAAGATCAACGAGATCATGGCGTCGAACCCGTCCGTGGACAAGGGCGGCATCGCGAGCGAGAAGGGCATCGCCGAGATGGACTGGATCGAGCTCTACAACGGCGCCCCGGTGGACGTCGACCTCACGGGCTGGCATCTCTCCGACAACGCGAAGCCGGGCAAGGAGGACAAGGCGACGATCCTCGGCTCGTGCGTGATCCCCGCCGGCGGCTACAAGATCGTCTGGCTCGACAAGATCCACGTCGATCCGTCCGAGTACGCGGCGGACGAGGCCTTCGCCGTCCTCAAGCTCTCCTCTTCGGGCGAATTCCTCCAGCTCGCCGATCCGAGCAAGAAGGTGATCCAGCAGGTCGACTTCTCGACGAAGAAGCAGATCAAGGGCTACTCGTACGGCCCGCTCTCGGTCCAGTCCGGCGAGGGGCTCGTCCCGGGCAACGGCCCGTTCGTCTACATGAAGACCGCCACGCCCGGCGCGCCGAACGTGACCGAGGGCTTCGGCGACTTCACGCCCGCGGTGGCGTTCTCGGAGCCGCACGGCTACAAGACGGCCGCGTTCGACCTGGAGCTCTCCTGCCCGGACGACCCGACCGCGGCGATCTACTACACGCTCGACGGCACGTCGCCCACGACGGCCTCGACGCCCTACACGGGTGCCATCCACGTCGACAAGACGACCGTCGTCCGCGCGGCCGTCCCGGTCGAGAACACGATCCTGCAGTTCGACACGTCCGCAACCTACATCTTCCTCGACGACGTTCTCGCGCAGGCCCGCACGACGACCGCGCCCGCGTCGGCCGTCGGCTTCCCGAACGACAACGCCGTGAACAACCAGGAAATGCTCTACGGCATGGAGCAGAGCATCGTGACCGGCGCCGACCGCGACCGACTGCTGCGCGGCTTCACGAACTCGATCGCGACGCTCTCGGTCGTCGTCGACCCCGCGAACCTCTTCAACAGCACGACGGGCATCTACGTGAACCCGCGCGGCGAAGGGGAGACGTGGGAGCGCCAGATCATGCTCGAAGGGTTCGATCCGACGGGCGTCGGCGCGGACTTCGCGCAGCCCGCCGGCATCCGCCTCCGCGGCGGCAACAGCCGCAACACCGGCAAGCCCAAGCACTCGCTCCGGTTCTTCTTCCGCAGCTCCTACGGCGAGAGCAGCCTCGCACAGAAGATGTTCCCGGGCGAGCCGCTTTCGCCCAACGGCGAGGGCAAGATGAAGGAGGAGATCGGCGAGTACGACAAGCTCGACCTCCGCACCTCGCAGAACCTCTCCTGGGCGAACGAGAACAGCGGCAACGACACGTTCGTCACGGAGGTGTTCTCGCGCGACTCGCAGCGCGACCTCGGGCAGCCCTACACGCGCAGCCGCTACTACAACCTGTTCATCAACGGCCAGTACTGGGGCCTCTACCAGACGCAGGAGCGCGGCGACGAGCACTGGGGCGAAGCCTACCTCGGCGGCGACGCGCTGCAGTACGACCTCATCAAGACGGCGTCCACCTACGTGAACAACAAGCTCTCCTACTCGATCGAGTGCAACGAGGGCACGTGGGACGCCTGGAGCAACCTCTGGCACATCGCCACGCAGGAGGGCTTCGGCGAAGGCCATGAGGCCAACTACAACAAGGTTCTCGGCCTCAACCCCGACGGCACGCGCAACCCGGCCTACCCGGTCCTGCTGAACGCCGAGAGCCTGATGGTCTACATGCTCGTTTCGCACTACGTCGTGGACCAGGACGGACCGACCTCGCCGTTCAGCTCCATCGACAAGGGCCACGCCAACAACTTCTACGCGATCCGCAACCGCGACGACGCCGGCACCGTGAAGGGGTTCGTCTTCCTGCGCCACGACGCGGAGATGTCGATGGGCCAGAACGGCAACACCGGCGCGAGCCAGAATCCGACGCTCTGGGGCACCGAGGCGCAGACGAGCCCGACCGTCGGCAGTCCGGATCCGACCGGTCTCGGCAATCAGAAGTTCCGCACGATCCCGTACTTCACGCCGGCGGAGCTTCACTACCTGCTGATGCAGAACCCGGTCTACAAGCGCCAGTACGCCGACCTGTTCTACCGGGAGTGCCTGCGCGAGGGCGGCGCGATGACCGTCGAGAACGCGACCGCGCGCTACACGAGCCGCATGGCCGAGATCGACGACGCCATCGTCTGCGAAGCCGCGCGCTGGGGCAAGAGCAAGCAACATGAAGACCCAGTACCAGACCGCCGGCTGGTATCCGACCGTTGCCGCGCCGTTCGTCACGGACGCGGACGGCGTCCGCTACTTCGACGGCGGCGAGGTTCCCTACCAGCAACTGGTCTACCTCCAGAACAACGACGCGCAGGGCGACGGCACGCTCTACTACACGATCGACGGAAGCGACCCGGCCGATTCGGGCCTTGCGTATACCGCGCCGTTCTCCATCCCGGACACGGGCGCCACGGTTCGCGCACGCCTGTTCAAGGACAACGAATGGTCCCCGCTCGAGGAGGTCGCCCTCGAAGCGGACGTCCCGAACGACCAGCGCCGCTACGTCCGCATCGCGGCCATCCGGAGCCATGCGGCGATCGATCCGGACGAAGAATTCATCGTCATCACCAACACCTTCGACCAGGCGGTTTCTCTGGAAGGTCTCTCCGTCTGGAGCGAGAAGACCGGACAGAATCTCGTCGAGCTCGCCGCATTCGGCGAAGGTGCGTCGATCGATGCCGGCGGAACCGTCACGTTGACCTACGACGACTGGCTGCTGGGTTCGGACGGCAAGAAACTCAAGCTGAAAAACGGAGCCATCGACGTGGAGCTCCGCGACTACAACGGAAAGGTCGTCCAGTTCGCCCAGATCGACACGGCGACATGGTATCCGACGGAGGAATTCAACGACAAGGGGAAGCGCATCTTCGCTTGCGGCGGAACGGGTCGCTGGCTGATCGCGCTCGATTTCCGCGGCGCAATGGAGGGCGTCGTCCTCAACAATCCCGGCGACGTCAACGACCCCGACAATCCTGTCGACGGCAAGCAGTGGACGGCCTCGCCCGAGGCCCCGTCGACCGTCACGCTCACGGTCCCCGCCGTCGCGCACGCGACCGTGTCCGCGACGACCAACGGCGTCGCGCTCGCCGGCGCGGACGACGGGAACGGGAACACCGTATTCAC
>CADBEF010000031.1 GCA_902793555.1 uncultured bacterium
GTCGGCCGCGGGAGAGTAGCGCGCCGCCAAGGTTTTTCTTGCAAGGCCCCCCGGAGCGTCCGCTCCGGGGGGCCTTTCGTTTTTGCGGGCCGGGATTCGAGGGAACCGGGAACCGGGAGCCGGGATTCGCCGGCGCGATTACGGGCGCGGGCGGGCGTTCACGCCCTGGACGGCGAAGCGCGCGCGGTGCGCGCCGAGACGGTCGAGGAAGTCCGCGTAGCGGCGGCGCTCCGGCGGGGTCCAAAGGACTTCGGCAAGCGCGCTGGCGCGCGGGTAGGCCATGTAATCGAGGTGGTCCCGCGTGGGGATGTACTCGGTCCAGAGCTGGCCCTGCGCGCCGAGGACGCGAGCGGCCGCCTCGGGCGGGACGGCCGTGAGGCGCGGGCTGAACGAATAGACTTTCGAGAGCGGCAGCATGCCGCCGATGGCGAGCGGTTCTTCGGAGATCGGTTCGTCCTGATAGTAGTCGAAGTACGTGTGCGAGGTCGGCGCGAGGACGACGTCGTGGCCGGCGCGCACGGTGTCGTTCACGTAGTCCCAGCCCTTCCAGCCGATGCGCCAGCAGGCGACCGCCGCCGACGGGTCGATGCCCCCCTCGAGGATCTCGTCCCAGCCGAGCAGCCGCCGCCCGCGCGAGCGGAAGAACTCGTCGAGCCGCTTCGTGAACCACGCCTGCAGCTGCTCGGGCTTCCTGAGCCCGCGCTCCGCCATCAGCTCCTGCGCGCGCTTGCTCTCCTCCCATTCGTGGCGCGGCGCCTCGTCGCCGCCGATGTGCAGGAAGCGCGAGGGGAACAGCTCCATCACCTCCGTCCAGACGTCCTCGCAGAACGCGAGCGTGGATTCCTCCATGTTAAGCACGTGCTGCGAGATGCCCCAGGTCGTGCGGACCGCGGGGTGTGCCCACTCGCCGCCGCCGAGCTCCGGATAGGCCGTGATCGCGGCGCTCATGTGGCCGGGCATGTCGATCTCGGGGACGACCACGACGCGGCGGCGCGCGGCGAACGCCACGACGCGGCGGACGTCGTCCTGCGTGTAGAACCCGCCGTAGGGTGTGCCGTCGAAGCGGTGCGGCCAGTCGTTCATGTGGTTGCCGACCATCGTTTCGGCGCGGACGGAGCCGACCTCGGTGAGGCGCGGGTACTTGCGGATCTCGATGCGCCAGCCCTGGTCGTCCGTGAGGTGCCAGTGGAAGACGTTCATCCGGTGCTGCGCGAGCAACTCGACGAAGCGGCAGACGTCGTCCGCGCGCCAGAAGTGGCGCGACGAGTCGAGCATGAGCCCGCGCCAGCGGCACTCGGGCGCGTCCTCGATCCGCACGGCGGGCGCCTCCCAGGCAAGGCCCGGCTTCGCCTCCGCGGCGTAGATCTCCGCGGGAAAGAGCTGGCGGAGCGTCTGCACGCCGCGAGCGAGGCCCCACGAGGTTCCCGCCTCGAGGCGGACGCCGCCGGGGGCGACGTCGAGCGCGTAGTCCTCCGGAAGGAAACCCGCTTCGTCCGGCGCCGGGTCGGGCGCGGACTGCGCGAGCGTGATCGCGCCGGCGCCCTCGCGGACGGGCAGCGCGAAGCCGGTGGCGGGGCGAAGGCACTCCGCGAGCAGCTCCGCGATTTCGCGGGCGGATGCGGGACCTTCGAAGCCGATGGCGGCGTCGGGGGCGAGACGGAACGCGCCGTCGCGTTCTTCGACGGAGCGGGGGAGGGGGAGCAGTGCGGTGTTCATGACGCTCCATTCTACCAGAGAGGGCGCGTGGGGAAAAGCCGAAATTGCGCTTGCGCGCGCGGGAGGTTTCTGCTAGTGTAGTGGCCGTTGAACGCACGCGGGTGTAGCTCAATGGCAGAGTGGCAGCCTTCCAAGCTGTTTACGAGGGTTCGATTCCCTTCACCCGCTCCATTTTTCCCCAAGGGAGATCCGACATGCAATTCCGCATCCTGTCCCGTTTCGCCGCCGCCGGGCTCTGCCTGGCGGCCTTTGCCGCCCCGGCCGTCGAGCCCGAAGAGGACGGCGAACCCGTCGCCGTCATGGACGAAAAGCCGATCTACGACTTTTTCCAGAAGATCGACGAACTGTTTTCCGCCGGCGACACGAACGCCGCGACGAAGGCGTTCTTCGAGGCGGACGACGATCCGGCGCTGAAGCCCTTCGAGGAACTCGTCCGCGGTTCGCGCATCCGTTTCCTGCTCTTCACCGAGCAGGTCGAGCTGGCGAAGAGCACCTATCTGGGCGAGCTGCGCACGGTGCCGGACAAGGTATCCGCGAGCCGGGACATCATCTACGGCTACCTGCTCGAGACCGGCCGCGAGGACGAAGCGCTCGACTGGGCGCGCACGCTTCTTGCGCAGGACCTGCCGCAGGACATGCGCTTCGCCGCGACCGACTGGGTCGCCACGCGCCTGCTTGCGAACGGCGACCCCGAAGGCTCGCTCGCGGTCGTGACGAATGCGCTCGCCACGTTCCCGCCCGCCGACATCGGGCCGTTCTGCGCCCGCATCGCCGTGGGCGCTATCGCGTCCGGCAAGCTCGACTACGCCGAAGGCGTCGCCGCCGCGATGCGCGCCGCGTCGCCCGAGCTCGCTCCCGCCGCGGACGCGCTCGGCCTGCGCCTGCTCGCCGCGAAGGGCGATTTCGCCGGCGTCGCCGCGAAGCTGCCGACGCTCGTCGAGACGGGTTCGGACCTCGATCTGCTGCAGGCGCTCCGCTACGCGCTCGGCGAAGCGCGCCGCGCCGGCGATTTCGCGGCGCTCGACCAGATGGCCTCCGCGGTCGTGCTGGACGAGCGGTTCGCGAAGCTCCCCCGCACGCTCCAGCTCGCCTCCCGCGAGTGGGCCGGCGTCGTCTTCGAAGGGGCCTCGGCCGATCCTTCGCAGTTTCCGCCGCGTCTCTCGCGCCTGATGACGCAGACATCGCTGCCCCCCTCCTCGCTTTCGTCGATCTACTCGCGCCACTTCTACGACGTGGCGGGCGACAAGGACGTGCTCCGGGCGACCTTCGCGCTCGGCAAGGCGATCGCCGCGCGGCTCTCCGATCCGGCCGACCGGACCATGCTTTCGACCTATGACCTGGACGCGGCCTTCCTGCTCGAGGACTGGGATTCGGCGCTCGCCGTGCTCGACGCCGGCATCCCCGACCGAGACCCGGCGTGGCACGAGATGGCCCGGACGAAGATCCGCGCCCACAAGGCACTCTCGGAGAAGAACTGGACCGAGGCCGCGAAGCTCTTCGACGCGTTCGTCGCGATGCTGCCCGACGAGGACCAGCCCGACCCCTCCACGGGAGTCGTCCATTCCCGTCTGGCGATCGTCGCCGACAACAAGGCCCGCATCGCGGACATCTGGCGCGACGCCGGGGACAAGGAGAAGGCCCTCGCCGCCTATGCCGAGGCCGCGAAGCTCTATGCCGAGGCCCTCGAAGCCAACAAATCCGGTCCCGAGACGGCCGACTACATCCGCACCCGCGCCGCGGAGGCCGCCGCCGCCGCCGCCGCCCTTCGCGGCGAATGATCCGCGACCACGAGACCACAAGACCATCCGACCACAAGACCGGAGGACCGATCCATGACCACGACCGAAAAGAAACTCACCGCCGCCCGCGGCGGCTTCACGCTCGTCGAGCTGCTGCTCGTCATCGCCATCCTCGGCGTCCTCGCGGCGGGCGTCGTCATGAACTTCGGCGGCGTCGCGGGCGACGCCCGCGCGAACGCCACGCGCGACAGCATCCGCTCGATCGAAACGGCCGCCGCCGCCTACGAGGTGCGCGTCGGACGCTATCCGAACTCCGTCGAGGACCTCAAGTCCTCCGCGGACGGCATGCGCCCGCTGCTCGATCCGAAGAAGCCCACGCAGGACGGCTGGGGCAACGACTTCCAGCTCCGCATCGTCGACGGCGGCTTCCTCGAGATCCGCAGCGCCGGCGCCGACGGCGCGATGAACACGGCCGACGACATCGTGAACCGCGGCAAGTGAAGCGCGGCGGGTTCACGCTCCTCGAAGTCCTTCTCGTCGTCGTCCTGCTCGGCATCCTCGCCGCTGTCGTGGCGCCGGCGGTGGGCGGCATGCTCTCCGGCGGCGCCCTCCGCACCGGCGCGCGCGAGCTGGCCGCCGTCGGGCGATACGCCCATTCGATGGCGCTGTTGAACCAGACGCCCGTCGACCTCGTCGTCGACCTCGATTCGGGCGCCGTCCGCGTCGTGGCCCGCGAGCGCGAAAGCGCGTCGCGCTTCGGCCTGAGCGACCTGGCGGCCTACACCAACGACGTCGGCTACACGGACGAGCTGCTGCAGACGAGCGCCCGCCGCAACGCGAACCTCGCCGGCGGCTTCGGCCTGGCGATGTCCGCGCAGGACCGCGAGAGCCGCCTCCACGAGGCCGGCGACGCGGGCACCAACACGCTCGCGATCGTATCCGACGCCGCGGGGCGCGAGCTCCCGGCCGAGGTCTCCTTCGCCGACTCCGTGAACGTCGAGCGCACGATCGAGGGCGTGTCCGTCTCGTTCGAGGGCTTCCGCGACACCGTGCGCGACAACCGCCGCGGCGCGGACGACGACCCCGGCGCCGCGCTCTCGGGCGAGGTGGTCGTCCACTACCGAGCCAACGGCACGGTCCGCCCCCACCGCTGGCGCGTGCGCGAAAAGGATTCGGAAGACGGGGGATCTGCCTGGCTTGACGTATCCGTCAGCGCGGTCGGCACGCCGCGCGTGCTTTCACCGGAGGACCGCGAATGAAGGCCGCCGCCGGCCGTTCGGGCATGACGCTCGTCGAGGTGCTGCTCGCCGTGTTCATCCTCGGCACGTGCCTCGTCGGCATCATGGAGGGGATGACCGCGTGCATGGAGGTCTTCCGCGCGGCGGGCGTCGTGCAACAGGGAGCGAACCTCATCGCGCGCGGCGACGCCGAACATCCCTTCTTCGTGAAGAACGACCCGCTCGAGGACCTCGAGGTCCCGGCGGACGGAAGCCTGCTCGAAGGGTGGACCTACGAGCGGACGGTCGAGGAGGACGAGGACGAAGACGGCCTCTACGTCGTCACGGTCGCGGCGCGCAAGGGCCGCGGCGGGCCGGGCAGCGAGCTCGTCGTCACGCGGCTCCTGCACTGGCCGGGCGGCTCCGGCGGTTCCGGTGCCGCCGATTCCTCGAATTCGGGACAGGGGGTCGGGCGATGAGGCGGCGGACGGGAAGCGGCCGCGCCGCGTTCACGCTCGTGGAGATCCTCGTCGCCGTGGGAATCCTCGGGCTCGTCGCCACGACCGTCGCGTTCGTGATGGGCGTTGGCGTCGAGGCGTGGCGCGCCGGCACCGAGATGGCGGAGGAGTCGCACGACGGCGAGGGCGTCATGGAGCAGGTCGTCATGGCGCTGCGCTCCGCCTACTATCCGGCCAACGGAGAACCGGACTGGGATTTCGGCTTCCAGCACGAGGACGGCGGCGACGGCGAAAGCGCGCACGACTCGATCTCGTGGGTCAAGATCGGCAATTCGCTCGTCGGCGAGGATACCCCGTGGGCCGGCGCGGCGCACCGCGTGCGGCTTTTCGTGGAGGATTCGAACGCGGGCGACGGGCCGGGGCTCTACGTGGCCGCGTGGCAGACGGTCGGCCAGGCGGAGGACTTCGACCCGGACGAGGACGTCGAGCCGCTGCTGCTCTCGGACCGCGTCGTCGGGCTGGACTGCCGCATGCAGGACCCGGAAAAGGCGATCGAGCCCGGCGAGCCCTTCGAGTGGATCGACGAGTGGACCGCGAGCAACCGCATCCCCGACCACGTCCTCGTGACGCTCGCGCTGCGCCCGCAGAAGAAGGGCGCCGACCCGGACGTGCTCGTGCGCTGCGTGCAGCTGCCGATGTCCGCGGTCTCGTGGAATCCGGCCGCTCCCGGCGGTTCGCGCGGGGGGCGCGGCGGGCGCAACCGCGGCCGCGGCGCGGTCGAGCGCGAAACCGGGCGAGGGCGCGGCGGCGACCCCTACGCGGGCGCCCGCGGCGGCGGTTTCGGAGGCGGTTCGCGCGGCGGCGAACGGGGCGGCTTCGGCGGCGGCCAACAGCGTCCGCGCGACGGCTTCGGCGGCGGATCCCGTTCGTCCGGCGGGGGGTCGCGCGGCCGCGGCGATTCCGGCGTGCGCGTCGAATTCGACTTCCGCGGCGGCTCGCGCTAGCGCACGAGGCAGTAGAGCTCGACGCCGTCCGCGAGGTCGAAGAGCTCCTCGATCGCGGCGTTGGCGAAGCGGACGCAGCCGTGCGACGCGGGCGAGCCGAGGAGCTGCTCCTGGTTCGTCCCGTGCAGGTAGATGCAGCGCTCGTGGCTGTCGACCCCGCGGCCTGCGTTGACGCCGGGCTCGAGGCCGGCGAGCCAGATCACGCGCGTGAGGACGGCGTCCTCGGCCGGGTCGGGCGCGCGCCAGCCGGTCGGCGGGATGACGCGGCCGTTCGGACGGCGCGAGACGAACATCGTCCCGGGCGCGGCGCCGCGGCCGATGCGCTCGGCGGCGCGGTGCCAGCCGGGTGGCGTCTTGTTGGAGCCGGCCGCGGAGCCGATGCCGGCTTTCGCGGTCGAGACGGGCCACTCCGCCACGAACCCGTCGGAGCAGACCAGCTCGGCGAGGCCGCGCGCGGAATCCACGACGAGCAGCAGGTCGCCGCGGGGGAGGCCGCGCGCGACGGCCTCCTCGAAGAGCGCTGACGCCTCGGCGGGGGCGAGCAAGTGCGCGGGCTCGGCTGGCGGAGGGGGCGGTTCGGGCATGGGGGCGGGGGAGGGGATGGCGGGTGCCGGCGGCGGCGCCGCCGGGGCGGGCGCGGGGGCGCGGGAGCAGCCCGCGAGCAACGCGGCGGCGAGGAGGGCGGTAGTCGTCGTTCGCATGGGCGGGGCATTATAGCCACCGCCCGTGCGCGTGTCCAGCGCCAGACGCCGGGCGATCCGGAAAACGGCGAAAATGATTGATTTTTCCGGATGTTTCGTGTAGACTGGACGCCCGTACGAACGCGAAGAACGCTTCCGGCAAAAATTTTACTGGAAAATCGACCCCTCTCGTTCGTATTAATGCATGAAAACGGACCGCGCGACTCCGCGGTTCGCCCCTTTGGAGAAAAACCATGAGCGAAGAAGCCATTGAAGAAGCCCTGAACGATCCGAATCTCGACGAGCGCGACCGCTCGTTCCTCGAGATGCAGAAGCTGTTCGAGGAGATGTCCTTCCGCGAGCGCTGGCACAAGATGATGACCGGCCTCAAGATGCCGCACGACACCGGCGAATACAAGTTCGCGCGGTTGCAGCTCCAGCGAATGTCCGCCCCGATCGCGGCGGTGCTCGTGCCGCTGTTCGCGTGCCTGTTGCTGTTGCTGTTGCGCAACAGCCCGCCGCAGGCCGCCCAGACGGTCGCCGTCGAAGTGGTCGAGCCCGATCCGGCCGAGGAGATCGAGCCGGAGCCGCCGCCAGAGGAAATTCCGCCGCCGGACGAGCTCGAGCCGATCGACGTGGACTTCAATGGTCCGCCCAGCGACCCGACCCCGGTCGAAACGCCCGTGGAAATCGTGTCGGAGGCGTTTTCGCCCCAGCCGGCGGAAGTGACGACGGTCACGTTCGTGAAGAGCCCGATCGTGATGAAGGGCATCATGTCGAGCCGTACGCCCGGCATGCGCGGCAAGGCGCTCTCGCGCTATGGCGCGGGCGGCGGCGACGCGGTCGTCATGCACGCGCTTCGCTGGCTCAAAATGGTCCAGAATCCCGACGGTTCGTGGGACGGCTGCCGCCCCGCGATGACGGGCCTGGCGATTCTCACGTTCCTCGCGCACAACGAGTTGCCGGCCGGCCCCGAGGAAGAGTTCGGGCCGACCGTCGAGAAGGCGATCAAGTGGCTTTGCGAACACCAGAACGGGGACGGCATGTTCTCCGGCAAGGACAGCAACAACTACGCGCAGTCGATCGCGACCTACGCGCTCTGCGAAGCCTACTCCATGACGAAGAACCCGCTCGTCAAGGAAGCGGCCGAAAAAGCGCTCCGCCCGATCATCAAGGGCCAGCACCCGAACGGCGGCTGGGACTACAACTTCCGCCAGTCCGAGCGCGACGACATCTCCTACATGGGGTGGGCGGCGCAGGCCGTCAAGGCGGGCCACACCGCCGGCCTCCAGGTCGACGGTCTCGAGGAGTGCTACAAGAAGATCTCCCAAGGCATGCTCCTCCAGTACGACCAGAGCTACGGCGGCTTCGGCTACACATCCCCGAGCCACTCCGGCCTTTCCGGCGTCGGCGCGCTCTGCATGCAGCTCGTGGGCGACTACAACGCGCCCCAGGTGAAGCAGACGATGATGATGCTCGACAGCTCGCAGTTCGGCTGGGACAAGTACGACGGCCCGCAGCCCTACACGCTCACCAACGGCCAGAGCCCGATCTACTTCTGGTACTACATGACCCAGGCCTTCTTCCAGGAGGGCGGCTCCAAGTTCGCCAACTGGAACAAGCAGTTCCTGCCCGAGCTGATCAAGCGCCAGGTGGTCGAGAAGGAGAAGATCGCCGACCTCAAGGGCAAGATGCGCGATGTCGGCTACTGGGACTCCCCCTCGCCGACCGAGCACCACAGCGACGGCGGTGCGCAGTTCTCCTGCAAGCGCTGGCAGAAGGGCGCCGAAATCGACGGAACGACCACGATGGGCCGCCGCGTCCAGGACACCTGCCTCTGCGCGCTGCAGCTGATGGTCTACTACCGCTTCCTGCCGGCCTCCCAGATGCAGAACGAGGCGAACAAGGCGCCGGACGTCGCCGCGGCCGTCAAAGCCAAAGGCAAATCCAACATCAAAGTCGGCGCCCGGCGTCGCGAATAGCGGGCGTTCCGTTCCCGGTTCCGGAGGCCGCGGCCCTTGCCGCGGCCTCCGTTTTTTTCCGCCGGTTCTCAAGAAAATTTACGGGGTCTGTCCCCTTAAAAAGTCCGACAATAGCTGAAATTTCAACAAGAATCGAAATCAGGAAAAGGCGGTTGCGAGTGCTTCGGCGCAGGCGGGGAGGCGACCGGTTTCGAACGCCAAGTCCAGAACGGTATAGCGCGGGGCGAGGAGTTGCGCGGCGAGGGCCGAGGCGGCGAGGCGCGCGGGCGTGAGGCCGAGCGCGGCGGGGTCGACGGTGCACCCCGCGGCGTGGAGCATCGCGGCGGCGCGTTCCGGCGCCATGAGCTGCGCGTCGCATTTGGCGCGCAACGGCTCCCAGAGCGAGGCGGCGCGCGACAGGCGGGTGCGCAGGGCGTCCGGCGCGAGAGTCTTCGCGCGGACGGCCGCCAGCGCGCGGTCGAGGAGCGCCCCGTCCGGGAAGAGCTCCCGCGCGAAGGCTTCGCGTTCCACGGGGGACGTCGCCGCGGCGAGGGCGGCGGAAACGTCCGCTTCCTCGAACGGGCGTTCGAAGAGTTTGCCCCAGACGACCATCGCGCAGAGCGTGCCGAGGGGCAGTTGCCGGCCGAGGCCGGCGAAGGACCAGGCATCCGCGAAGGCGTGCGCGGCCGAGGCGACGGGGCGGTCCGAGCCGCAGAGCCGGATCGCCTCCGCGACGCCGGCCAGGCCCGCGCGCAGGTCGGCGAGGGCGTCCGGGTCTCCGGTCGCGGCTTCGCGCGGATGCAACGTGCGGGCGGCGAGCTTTTCCTGCGCGGCGCGCCAGGCGCCCGGCGGGATCGGGCCATCGTCCGCGACCGCGGCGGCGAGCATCCAGTCCGCGCCGGCGGCCAGCTGCGCGAAGAGCTCGGCGTAGGCGGCGGCCGTCCCGCCGCGCAGCGCGGCGGCAAGGGCGTCGAGCGCGGCCTGCGCGGTCGCGTCCACGGCTAGGCGCCCCCCGTTTCGGAGCGGACGAGCCACGCCGTGTAGGCCAGATAGCCGAGGAGCAGCAGCGCGCCCTGCCAGCGGCGCAGGGACGCGGGGCGGCGGCGCAGCAGCGGGACGAGACCGAAGAGAAAGAGCGCGGCCGTGAAGGCGGCGGTGACGGGCAGGTCGCGCGTTCGCACGGCTTCCGGGACGTCCGCGATCGGCGCAATCGCGCCGGCGAGACCGGTCACGGCGAGCGTGTTGAAGAGATTCGAGCCGATGACGTTGCCCACGGCGATGTCGGATTCGCCCTTGCGCGCGGCCGCGACGGACGACGCCAGCTCCGGCAGCGACGTGCCGACGGCGACGACGGTGAGCCCGACCAGCAGGTCGCTGACGCCGAGCGCGCGGGCGACGCCGACCGCGCCCCAGACGAGCGCCTTGGAGGAGAGAACGAGTCCGGCGAGCCCGATGGCGAGCCGCCACGCGGCCGCCGCGGGGCTTGTCGGCGCGGGTGCGGGGGAGCCGGCGTTTTCTCCGCCGCCCGCGCGGCGTTCGCGCACCCCCGCCACGGACGACACGGCGAGGAGGGCGGCGAACGCGCCGAGCATGAGGAACGATTCGGCGCGGGTCAGCGCGTCGTCGTGCAGGCAGAAGCCCGCGAGCGCGGTCGCGAGAAGCAGGAGCGGCGTTTCTCGCACGACCGCCGGGCGGCCGAACGGCGTGGCGCGGATCGCGGCGCAGACGCCGAGGATGAGGGCGATGTTGCAGATGTTGGAGCCGAACGCGTTTCCGAGCGCGATGGAGGGGTTTCCGCCGGCCGCGGCGAACGCGGACACGGTCAGCTCCGGCGCGCTCGTCCCGAAGCCGACGACGACCATCCCCACGAGCAGCGGCGGAACGCCGAGCAGGCGCGCCGTGGCGCTGGCGCCGTCCACGAAGCGGTCCGCGCTCCACACGAGCGCGGCCAGGCCGAGGACGACGGCGGCGATCTGGAGGGCGGTGTCCATCGGCGTCCTACCCTTGGCCGGCGGCCGCGACGGCTTCGGCGGCGGACTGGATGGCGACGGGGGCGAAGACGTCGCGGCAGACTTCCGTGCAGCCGCAGGCGTCGACGACGTCCCGCACGAACTCCGCCACGTTCTGGTAGCGGAACGAGACCTCGTAGGCCGCGCCCTTCGAGAGCACGCGCGCGAGGCCCTCCGGCAGCGCCGAGAAGTCGGGGCGGACGCCCTGCAGCAGGTCGTCCACCGTCGTCCCCGCCGGGAACGGGTAGCAGCCCATGAACATGAGGTACGCCATGATCGTGAGGGCGTAGATGTCCGCCGGCGGGCCGACGACCTCGCCGCGCAGCTGCTCCGGCGGCATGAACTCGGGCGTGCCGACGATGTAGCCGTCCTCCTGGCTCGCGTTGCGCAGGACGGCCGAACCGAAGTCGATGACTTTGAGTTCGCCCGCCTCGGTGACGTAGACGTTTTCGGGCTTCACGTCCTTGTGCACGACGTTGTGCGCGTGGGCGTACTCGAGCGCGGAGCCGACCTGCTGCAGGATGCGGCAGGTCGTGACGGTCGAGAGCGCGCCCACGTCCAGGATGATGTCGCGCAGCGGACGGCCGCGCACCTGCTCCATGACGATGTAGTGGCAGCCGTTGTAGACCTGGTAGCCGTAGAGGCGCAGGATGCAGCGGTGCGAGAGCTGCATCGTGATGCGGGCCTCGTCCTTGAACGATTCCAGCACGCCGGGTTTCTCGACGAGCTCGCGGTTCACGACCTTGAGCGCCACGTCGACGCCGAGGAAGCGGTCGCGCGCGTGGAACACGGTGCCCGTCCCGCCGCGACCGAGCAGGTCGACGATCTCGTAGAGGTTCGGATCGGGCCCTTGCGGTCCGCGCGGCTTCGGGGGCTCGGCGGCGGCCTTCGCGCCCCCGACGACGATCCGGGCCGGGCCGGGTTTGCCGGGGACCGGCGTTCGCATCGTGCCGCCGATGCGGATGACGCGCTTGGTTCCCGGGCCGGCCGAAAGCCGGATGCTCGCCGAGCCGCCGGCCGGCGCCGGACCGGCGTCCGCCGGCGGCGGGAGCGCGCCGCCGGAAGCGGCCGCGCGGCGGCCGGCGAGCGTCTCGTCCGCGACGGCCTTCCGGAGCGCGATCCCGTTCCACGGGCGCGGGAAGAACCCGCCCTGCGCCTGCGCCGCCTGCAGAATCTGCTGCGCCTTCGTCTCCGCGAGCTTGGCGCCGGTGAAGAGGAATCGCACGTTGGGCGACGAGACCTGCGCGATCGTCGCGAGCGACTTGAAGTCGGCCTGCGCCGAAAGGTCGCACACGAACACGTCCACGACCATCGTCGAGAGAGCATGCCGCGACAGGCCGGGCGAATCGGTCACGACGACGAGCCGGTCCGGCGCGTCGAGGTACTTGTGCGCCGGCGACGGGCTCTGCGTGTCGAGCACGAGGACGGTCGAGGGACCGCTCATTTCGCGCGCACCAGCCTTTCCGCGGCCGCGAACACCTCGGCCGGCTCGGGCATCCGCCCGCGGCCGTCGGTTCCGCACGCCAGCTCGCCGACATCCGGCTCCATCACCGCGATCCCGCGCCGGCGCAGCGTGGCGAGGTTCGCCTGCGTGGCGGGGTTCTCCCACATGCCGTCGTTCATCGCGGGGGCGACGAGCTTGGGTCGGCGGCACGCGAGCGCGAGCGACGCGAGCAGGTCGTCCGCCAGGCCCCAGGCCATCTTCGCCGCGACGTTGGCCGTGCACGGCGCCACGACCATGAGGTCGCACCAGTCCGCGAGGCTCACGTGGCCCGGCACCCACGTGGCGGGGTTCTCAAACGAATCCAGCGCCACGGTGCGGCGCGAGAGCGTGCGGAACGTGAGCGGCGCCACGAACTCGCACGCCGACTTCGTCATCACGACCGCCACCTCGGCGCCGGCCTTCACCAGCAGGCGCGTCAGCTCGCACGCCTTGTAGGCCGCGATCGAACCGGTCACGCCGAGCACGACCTTCTTGCCCGCGAGCGGGCTCCGTGTTTTCGCCGCCGCCATCGCTAGACTCCCTTCGCCTTGTCGAGCACGAGCGCCCGGAGCTCCGCGTAGGCCGTCTCGAGGACGTCGTTCACGACGATCGCTGCGAATTCGTTCCGGTGCGCGCGTTCGCCCTCGGCGTTGCGGAGACGCGTCTCGATCACGTCCGGCGCGTCCTCGCCGCGCTTCTCGAGGCGGCGGCGCAGCTCCTCGAGCGACGGCACGTCGATGAAGACGTCCAGGAACGCGCGCCGGAGCGGCGCGTCCGGCGGCAGCGCGCGGACGATCTCCCGCACCTGCGCGGCGCCCGCCACGTCGATGTCGAGAAGCACCGAGCGCCCGGCGGCCATCGGCCCCTCGACCGCGCTCTTGAGCGTGCCGTAGCGGTGGCCGTGGACGACGGCGTGCTCGAGGAACTCGCCCGCCGCGACGCGGCGCAGGAACTCCTCGTCGGAGAGGAAGTGGTAGGCCACGCCGTCCTTCTCCTCGCCGCGCGGCGCGCGCGTCGTGCACGAAACCGAGTAGACGAACGAGTCGAATTCGGCGCGCAGGAGGTTCACGAGCGTCGTCTTGCCGGCGCCGGAGGGCGCGGTGAGGACGAGGAACAGGGGTTGCCGGAACGGGGTTTGCATGACGCGGAAAATCCTACCACACCCGCGCGGGCGCCGCAAGCGCGCGGATTTCGCTTGCGCTCCGGACGCGGTTCGGATAGAGTTGCGCGCATCCGAACGAAACGGGACATCCGACATGGAAGAGAAAATCCGCGAGAAGATCGACGCGCTCCGCGCGATGCTGCAGCAGGACGGCGGCGACTGCGAAATCGTCAAGATCGACGGCAAGACCGTCACGCTCGCGCTCAAGGGCGCCTGCGGCTCCTGCCCCTACGCGATGGAGACGCTCAAGGGCTACGTCGAGGAGTCCCTCCGCGCCCAGGTGGACCCGGAGATCACGGTCGAGCGCGTCGACGCGCCCGACGCGCCCGCGGTCTAGGGCGCCGGCGGGAGGCCGAGCGCGACGTCCATCGCCGCGGCGACCTCCTGCAGGTCGCGGGCGGCGTCAGCCTGCGCTTCGAGCGCGCGGCGGACGGACTTGCGGAACGACGCCATCGCGTCCTCGCGGTCGGCGGCGCGGCGCATCGTCTCGTCCCGGAACGCGCGCAGCTGCTCGACCTCGGCCTCCAGCGCGGAGAGGCGCTCCTGCAGCTTCGAGACGGTCTGCCGCGCGTGCAGCAACTGCAGCGAGAGCTCCTCGGGCGTCGCGTCGAAGTCCTCCAGCTCCATGCCGTCGGGGATGGGGACCGTGACGGGCTCGTGGCACTGCGTGCAGCGGATCACGAGCCCCGCGCCGCGCGGGTCGATCGAGAGGGACTTGCCGCAGTGCGGGCACTCGAAGAGGATGTCGGTCTCCGGAATCTCGTCGGTCGCGAGCTCCTGGCTGATCTCCATCTCCTTGGCCTCGGCGAACGCGTCGCCGGCGGCGGGCTGTGCGGTGGTGTCGCTCATGGGGGTGTCTCCCTTGCGCAATCAACCTAGCAAAATCGGGGCGGCAAGTCAACCTTGGTGGTCGAACGCCCGGACGCCGTCCGGCATGGAACGGGCCCAAAGCCCGCGCAGGAAGTTCCAGCCGTAGGCGTAGTGCGTCGCGGCGATGCCGCCCGCCGTCCACGCCCACGTCCGCAGGTTCCGCGAGAAGGACGCGGCCAGCACCGCCAGCGCGTAGAGCGCGAGGACGCCGCCGCCAAAGGCGGCGAGGGCGCCGAACGCGCGCGCCGCGGGCGCAAGGAGCGCGCACGCGAGAGTCCCGGCCGTGCCGGCGAGCAGCGCGCTCGGGACGAAGTAGGCGACGCGGCGCGACGTCTCGGGAAACCTCTTCGCGAAGAACCCGCGGTGGCGCGCGTAGCGCGAGACCTGCCGCAGGTGCGGCCCGAAAAGCGGCCGCCGGTGGTGCGCGGCGACGGCCGCCGGGTCGTAGACCATGCGCTTGCCGCGCCGGTGCACGATCTCCAGGCTCAGCACCGTGTCCTCGCCCGGCCAGTTCTCGGACTTGAACCCGCCGATCTCGCGCAGCAGCGAGGCCCGGACGAGCAGGTTGCAGCTCGGCAGGTCGTCCTCGTCCTGCACCGCGGTGGGGATGTAGCGCCGCCGCGCGCCGCCCGACACGAGCGGGCTTTCGTAGACGCGCCCGGACATCTTCGCCGCGAAGGGATCCTCCGGGGGCGTGACGGCCGGGCCGCCGACCGCGCCCACGGACGGGTCGGAAAAGTGCGGGAGCGCGTGCTCCAGCCAGCCGGGCAGCGGGCGCGCGTCGTCGTCGAGGAACGCGACGATCTCCCCGTGCGCCGCGCGGATGCCGGCGTTGCGTTTCTCGGACGGCAGGACCTTCCCGGTGGGGATCTCGCGCACCCAGTCCGGCCACGCTTCGCCCGTCGGCGCGTCCGGAAGGACGATCGCTTCGAGCGACGGGCAGGTCGCGCGCTGCCCCGCGAGCGCGTCGACGCACTGCCGCAGCATCGCGCTCGCGCCGGGGCACGCGACCACGGCCGTGACGGACGGCGGCGGCGACGGCATCGGCCGCAGGTCGAGCGAGCGGTAGTAGCCGAGGATGCGCGTGCGGTAGAAGATGGCGGCCGTGTCGACGAGTACGTCGTGCACGTTCTTGAGCGTGAGCGACCCGGCCTTGCCCGTGAAGTCCAGCTCGATCGGCGCCTCCTCGACGCGGTAGCCCGCGTCGCGCAGGATCGCGAGCACCTCCAGGTCGAACGCGAAGCGCTTCGTGACCATGCGGTCGAACGCGTGGCCGAGCGCCCTGCGCGTGAAGAGCTTCATGCCCGTCTGCGTGTCGTGCACCGGCAGTCCGACGAGGACCTTGACGAGCCCGTAGTAGACGCGGCTCGCGACGCGCCGCCGCCACGGGTAGTCGATCCGCGACTCGGGGTGCATCTTGGAGCCGATCACGACGTCGGCGCCGGTTTCCGCCATGCGCCGCAGGAAGTCGCCCGTGTCGTCGGGGTTCAGCTCCAGGTCGCCGTCGAGCAGCAGCACGTGCGAGCCGCGGCATGCGCGGAACCCCGCCACGAGCGCGGCGCCCTTGCCGCCGTTCGCGGGCAGGACGACCGGACGCACGGCCGCTCCCTCCGCTGCGAGCGCGGCGGCGGCGCGGGCCATCGCCGCGTCCGAGCCGTCGCCCGAGCCGTCGTCCACCGGCACGAGCTCGAAGGGGACGCCCTGCGCCCGGAGCGACGCGGCGCAACGCGCGAGGTTCGCCTCGATCTTCGGCCCGAGCCTGTAGCACGGCAGCACGACGGACAGCAGCGAAAACCCGGACGGGAGCGCCGCGGCCTCCGCCGCGCCGCGGTCCCGTTTTCCGCCGGTCGTTCCGTCGTGCATGGCGCGGCATTCTACCAAACCCCGCGCCGTCCCTGCAAGCGCGTCCGGCTTGCGCGGTGGCGGAGTGTCTGCTAGAATCCGCCCGCCATGAAGCACTACCTCGAAGCGCTCGCGGAGACGATCCGCGCGCACTGGGACGAACCGGCGCTCGCCGACTACCGCGGGCGGACGATCACCTACCGCGAACTCGCCGTCTCGATGGAAAGGACCCGCCTCGCGCTGCACGCGGCCGGCGTCCGCCGCGGCGACAAAGTCGCCCTGTGCGCCCGCAACTGCGCCGCCTGGGCCGAGACGTACCTCGGAATCGTCGCGTCCGGCGCCGTCGCCGTTCCGATCCTGTCCAACTTCACGCCGGAGGGCGTCGCGCACCTGGTCGACCACTCCGAAAGCCGCGTGTTCTTCACGGACGCCGATCTGGCCGCCACGCTCGATTTTTCGGAAATGCCGCGCGTCCGCGCGGCCGTTTCGGTCGACGACGGTTCCGTCCTGCACGGGCGCGACCGTTCCGCCGCGCGGGCTTTTTCCGGGGTCGACGCGGCGTTCGCCGAGGCGCATCCCGGCGGGTTCGGGCCGGCGGACGTCGCCTACCCGACCGACAACACCGAAGACCTCGCGGTCATCAACTACACGTCCGGCACGACGAGCGCGCCCAAGGGCGTCATGCTCCGCCACGGGGCCTTCTCCGTCGTGGTGGACTTCGCCCAGCGCCGCATTCCGGCTTTCCCCGGGGAGAAAATCGTCTCGATGCTCCCGATGGCGCACATGTACGGCCTGGCCTTCGAGTTCCTCTACCCCCTGATCAGCGGCGTCCAGGTCGTCTACCTCGTGAAGGTCCCGTCGCCGACGGCGCTCGTCGCGGCGATGAAGGAGACGAAGCCCTACATCGTCATCACCGTGCCGATGGTGATGGAGAAAATCTACCGCGGCTCGCTCAAGCCGGCGCTCTCGAAACCCGTCGTGCGCGCGCTTCTCGCGCTGCCGGGCGTCGGGCGGGTCCTGCGCCGCAAGATCGCCGCGAAGGTGATGGCGGCGTTCGGCGGGCAGGTCCGCGAGTTCGTCATGGGCGGCGCGCCGCTCAATCCCGAGGCCGAGGCCGCGTTCCGGAAGATCGGGTTGCCCTACACGGTCGGCTACGGCATGACGGAAGCGTGCCCGCTGCTGGCCTACGAGGACTGGCGCGAATTCGCGCCGGGTTCGTGCGGAAAGCCGGTGGACTACGACGAGGTCCGCATCGATTCGCCCGATCCGCTCCACGTGGACGGCGAGGTGCAGGCCAAGGGGCCGAACCTCTGCGTGGGCTACTACCGCAACGCGGAGGCCACGAAGGCGCTCTTCACGAAGGACGGGTTCCTCCGCACCGGCGACCTCGGGCACTTCGACAAGGCGGGCAACCTCTACCTGTCGGGCCGCAGCAAGAACATGATCCTCTCCGGAAGCGGCCAGAACATCTACCCCGAGGAGATCGAGGCGGTGGTGAACCAGCAGGACTTCGTGGCGGAGTCCGTCGTCGTGGACCGCGGCGGCAAGCTCGTCGCGCGCGTCTACTTCGACCCCGACGCGATCCGCAAGGCGAAGCTCGACGACGCGGCCGTCGCGGCGCTGCCCGGCCGCATCCGCACCGCGGTGAACCGCCGCATGCCCGCCTACAGCCGCCTGGCGGGCGTCGAACGCAATCCCTCGCCGTTCGAAAAGACGCCGAAGATGAGCATCAAGCGCTTCCTCTACCGGTAGCGCCCCGTCTCCGTCCCGAACCCGCGGAACCCGTGAACGTCCAACCGGTCCTCTGGGCGGCGCCGCTCGCCGAGGTGACGGACTCGGCCTTCCGCGCGATGGCGTTCGGCTGCGGCGCGGACCGGTGCACGACCGAGATGGTGTCCGCCGCGGGGCTTTCGCGCGGGTCGGAAGCGTCCTTCGCGCTGCTGGAGCGGCTGCCGGAGGAGCGCGGGGAGACGTTCGCGCAGCTCTACGGATCCGATCCGGGCGAGATGGAGGAGGCCGCGCGCCGCGTCGTGGCGCTCGGGCGTTTCCAGGGGCTCGACCTCAACGCCGGCTGCCCCGCCCCCAAGGTGCTGCGCGTCGGCGGGGGCGCGGCGCTGCTCGGCGACCTCGCGCTCCTGCGCCGTCTCGTCGCGGCGCTCGTGCGCGGCGCGGGCGGCGCGCTGCCCGTCTCGGTGAAAACGCGCGTCGGACCCGATCCGGCGCGCCCGATCGCAGCGGAGCTGGCGCGGATCGCGGAAGGGGAGGGGGCCGCGTGCGTCGCGCTGCACGGCCGCTACGCCTCGGCGCGCCACTCCGGCCCGTGCGACTGGACGCAGGTCGCGGCGGCCGTCGCGGCGGTGCGGATTCCCGTCTTCGCCAACGGCGGCATCCGCTCGCCGGAGGACGCCATCGCCGCGCTCCGCGAGACGGGCGCGGCCGGACTCATGGTCGGCCGCGGCGCCGTGGGCTGCCCGTTCCTCTTCGGCGAAATCCGCTCCGCGCTCGCCGGCGCGCCGCCGCCG
>CADBEF010000032.1 GCA_902793555.1 uncultured bacterium
GATGAGTGCAAGGTGGCGGATGAGCGCAGGGAACAAGTGGCGTGGCATGGCATGTAGTCTACCACACCGCCGCCGGCGGTGAAAGCCCGATTTTGCGCGCTGGGGAACGTTCTGGTAGAATCGCCGCCATGAACCTCACCCTTTCCCGCGCCAAGGAACTGCTCGCCACCACGACGGGCGACCCGCACCTGATCGTCCACGCCACGAACGTCCGCGGCTGCATCGACGGCATGAAGCCCTACGCGGCCGAAACCGGTCTGCTGCCCAAGGCATGACAAGAAAGGAACACGCCATGATCACCGACCCCAACTGCGCCTACTGCGCCGAAGGAGCGCCCCTCGACGCCTTCGGCATCAAGATCTGCGAGCTGACCGCCTCCAACCCCACCGCATTCCGAAATCAGGACGAGAAATGAAGACGTTCCTCGACTGTCTGCTGGTGGGCTGCGGAAGTTTCTGCGGCGGCGTTTCGAGATTCCTGGTGGCAAGGGTTCTGCCGACCGGGGGCGGCGCCGGATTCCCGTGGACAACCTTCGCCGTGAATGTGGCCGGATGCCTCCTGCTAGGACTTGTTGCCGGGCTTTCCGGCCGCGCCGGCGGCATCGACCCGCGTCTTCGACTCCTGCTCGCCACGGGATTCTGCGGCGGCTTTACGACCTTCTCGACGTTCATGGACGAGAATGCGGCCTTCCTTCGCTCCGGACACACGGCCATGATCGCCCTCTACGTCATGGCAAGCCTGACGGTCGGTTTCGCGGCCGCTCTGCTCGGACACCATTTGACAAGACCGTGAACCCCTTCGCGATTGCGGACGGGTCGAGCTTCTGCTAGACTTTGAAACAACGAAAGGAACCCTCCCATGAGCAACCCCGTCATCGAAGCCATGAAGACGCGGCGCAGCTGCCGCAAGTTCAAAGCCGACCCCGTTCCGCGCGAACGGATCGAGCAGATCGCCGAAGCCGGCCTCTGGGCCGCGAGCGGCATGGGCAAGCAGGCCGCGAAGATCGTCGTCGTCACCGACAAGGCCCTTCGCGACCGGCTTTCCGAGCAGAACCGCGCCATCGGCGGCTGGCCGGCCGGGTTCGACCCGTTCTACGGAGCGCCCGCCGTCCTGATCGTCCTGGCGGACAAGACCGCCTTCACGGGCGTTTACGACGGCTCGCTCGTGATGGGCAACCTCATGCTCGCCGCACACTCGCTCGGCGTCGACTCGATCTGGATCCACCGCGCCTCCTCAAGTCCCTCGGCCTCGAGGGCGACTGGGAGGGCGTCGGGCACTGCGCCCTCGGCTACGCCGCCGAGCCGCTCCCCGCCGGCGCGCCGCGCAAACCCGGCCGCATCGTCTGGGCATGACGCCCGAGGATGCGCAGGCCCTCGTCGGACGCGAGTTCGTCCATTTCAAGGGCAAGCGGTACCGGCTCGTCGCCATCGCGAAGCACAGCGAGACGCTCGAGCCCATCGTCGTGTACCGCGCGCTCTACGGCGAGGGCGGCGTCTGGGTCCGCCCCTTCGCGATGTTCTTCGAGGACGTCGACCGCGACGGCTACCGCGGCCCGCGCTTCCGCCTGGCGGAGGAGCGCTGGCGCGGCTTCAACCTTCTGGGGCTGTTCCGGGCCCCGACCGAGGGGCTGGCCCCGGATCCGCGCGTGGCGGGCTCCTTCCCGGAGTGGGAGTTCGAAGCCCTGGAGGAATGGGGGTTCAATTTCGCGAGGCTGCCGATCGACTACCGCGCCCTCACGACGGGCGACGACTGGACGAACCTGGACGAAGGCAAGCTCGCCCTCGTCGACGAAGCCGTCGAGCTCGGGCGCCGGCACGGCGTCCACGTCCAGGTGGCGATGCACCGGCTTCCCGGCTACTGCATTCTCGACCAGACCGAGCCGTTCCCGCTCGGCACGAGCCCCGTCGCGCAGGAGGCGGCGCGCCGCCTCTGGTCGGCGCTGGCGCGCCGCTGGAGGGGCGTCCCGAACGAAGCGCTGTCCTTCAACCTCCTCAACGAGCCCACGCGGCACGTCGCCGGCCCGAACTACCCGCCGCTCGCGGAAGCGCTCCTCGCCGCGGTGCGCGCCGAAGACCCCGCGCGCTTCGTCGTGGTCGACGGCAACGACTGCGCCTCGCGTCCCGTGCCGGAGCTCTACGGCGTTGCGTCCGTCGGGCAGGCGTTCCGCGGATACGCGCCGTTCGAGGTCACGCACTACGGATCCCCGTCCATGCCGGAGCTCCCGAAGGAGCCGCCGGCGTGGCCGCTCCGGCCCGGCTACGGTTCGCCGTGGATGCCGGAGGACGCGCTCGGGCTCTTCCGCCCCGCGCTCGATGCCGGCGAGTTCTGCATGGTCGGCGAGTTCGGATGCCGTCCGGAGACGCCCCACGGCGTCGCCCTCGCGTGGATGGAGCACTGCCTGGAGCTGTGGGAGGGGCTCGGCCTCGGCTGGGCGCTCTGGAACCTCCGCGGCGCGTTCGGCGTCCTCGATTCCGGCCGGGCGGACGTCCGCTACGAAGACTGGCGCGGACACAGGCTCGACCGCGCGATGCTGGATCTCCTGCGCCGGCACTGACCCCTTCGGCGGCCCATGCCACGCCGCCACGCCGCCGCCGTGGATTGACTTTCGCGATACGGCGGGAGTAGAATCCGCGCCGTCCAACGACACGGGGAGCCGGGCCAGCCGGCTGAGAGGACGCAACCACGCGCGTCGACCCGCAAAACCTGATCCGGACCATGCCGGCGGAGGGATTCGTTGCGACCGGGCCCTGCGCCCGCCGCCCGTCGGGTTCCCTCCGCTCCGCATGCCGGCCAAGGCAACGACAGAAAGGGAACAAGACAATGAGCGAAGAAATCATGGAGGAAACCATCTCCGGCGCCATCGTCCGGAGCTACTTCCGGAAACTCACGGAGAACCTCGCGGTCGACGCGGCGATCGTCGGCGCGGGACCGTCCGGCCTCGTCGCCGCGCACGACCTGGCGAAGAAGGGCCTCAAGGTCGCGGTCTACGAAAGCAAACTCGCCCCCGGCGGCGGCACGTGGGGCGGCGGCATGCTGATGAACGAGGTCGTCGTGCAGGACGACGCCGCGGAGATCCTCGCGGAGTTCGGCATCCGCACCGAGCCGGCCGCGCCCGGCTACCGCACGCTCGATTCGGTCGAGATGGCGTCGGGCCTGATCTTCGGCGCGCGCAAGGCCGGCGCCGTGATCTTCAACGCCGTGCGCGTCGAGGACGTCGTGATGCACGACGGCGTGGTGGGCGGCGTCGTGATCAACTGGAACCCGGTCGCGCGCCTCGAAATGCACGTCGACCCGCTCGTCGTGACGACGCGCGCGCTGATCGACGGCACCGGGCATCCGAGCGAGATCGTGAACAAGGTCGTCCACAAGGCCGGCGTCGCCATCGATTCGCCCACCGGCGGCATCCTCGGCGAGAAGCCGATGTGGATGGAGGACGGCGAGCGCACGACGGTGCTCAACACGAAGAAGCTCTGCCCGGGCCTCTACGCGTCCGGCATGGCCGCGAACAACGTCCAGGGCGGCTTCCGCATGGGCCCGATCTTCGGCGGGATGATCAAGAGCGGCCGCAAGGTCGCCGAGCTCGTCGCGAAGGACCTCGGGGCGTGAGCGCCGCGCCGTCCGCCGTCCCTCCGCCGCCTCTCGAAGACGGCTTCGGGCTCTACCTCGTCCTCACCGACCCCGTCGCCGGCTACGTCCGGTGCGCGGAGGCGGCGGTCGAGGCCGGCGTCCGGATCGTCCAGCTCCGGATGAAGCGCGCCGCGCCGGAGGACATCCTCCGCACGGCGCGCGACCTGCGGGCCGTCACGCGCGGCACGCGCACGCTCTTCGTCGTGAACGACGACCCTGCCGTCGCCGCCGCCGCGGGGGCGGACGGCGTCCATGTCGGGCAGGGCGACATGCCCGTGCCCGAGGTGCGCCGCCGCTTCCCGTCGCTACGGCTCGTCGGCCTCTCCACGCACAATCCCGCGCAGCTCGCCGCCGCGGCCGCGGTCCGGCCGGACTACGTCGGCGTGGGCCCGGTCCACGCGACGCCCACCAAGGAAATCCCCGACCCGACGCTCGGTCTCGCGACGATGGCCGCGATGGTCGCCGCCGCGCCGTGTCCGGCGGTCTGCATCGGCGGCCTCGACGGAACGAACCTCGCCGCCGCGATCGCCGCCGGCGCCCGCAACTGGGCCGTCGTCCGCGCCGTGTGCCGCGCTCCGGACCCGCTCGCCGCCATCCGCCGCCTCCAGGCCGCGGCGCGGACGTCCTCGCCGCCGCCGGCGAAAGCCGGTTTTGCGCCGGTGCCGCCGTTCTGGTAGAATGAAGGCCATGAAACCCGATCCCAGGACTCCCTTCGACTCCGTGCCCGAGGCGTTCGACCGCTGGCGGCCGAGGTACTGCGACGAGCTGTTCGACTGCGTCGCGGCGCGGGCCGCGCTCGGCCCGGGAAAGAAGAGCCTGGAGATCGGCCCGGGCACCGGGCAGGCGACGGAGTTCGCGCTGCGCACGGGCGCCGACTGCACGGCCGTCGAGCTGGGCGCGAACCTCGCCGCGGTCTGCGAGCGCAAGTTCGCCCGCTACCCGAACTTCCGTCTCGTCCGCGGCGACTTCGCGGCGATTCCGTTCGAGCCGGCGTCCTTCGACCTCGTCTACTCGGCCGCGACCATCCAGTGGATCGGCGAGGAGGTCGCCTACCCGCGCTGCCGCGACCTGCTCCGCCCGGGCGGGACGCTCGCGATGTTCTTCACGAAAAGCGACTACCGGACGCCGAACCCCGCCCTCTACGCCGACATCCAGAAGGTCTACGACGCGTGGTACCGCACCGACACGCCCTACACGAAGCGCTTCGGCTACGAGAACGCCGGCGCGTGGGGCTTCCGCGACATGGAGCGCCGCGAGTTTCCGTTCCGGCGCACCTACGCCGCGGAGGACTACGTCGCCTTCATCGGGACGCACTCCGACCACATCGGGATCCGCCCCGACTGCCGCGAGCCCTTCTTCGGCGGCATCCGCGCCGCCATCGAGCGCCACGGCGGCACCCTGGAGGTCGTCGGCGCCTACATCCTCTATCTTTGGACGAAGGACGCCAGGTATTAGGACAGGAGGTCGTTCGTGGCCTCGTCCTCGTACTGACCGCTGTTGCGCCCCGGTTGGCGGGAAACGATGTTTTTGGTAGAATCCGCGCCATGAAACCCGACTTCAATACCACTCCCGAACAGGCGATTTCGATCGCATAGCCATGGCACGCATCCTCCTCTTCTCCGACTCCCACGGGGTCTTCGCCGCGATGCAGGCGCTGCGCGCCCGCGTCGAGGCGGACGCGCCCGACCTGGTCTGCTTCCTCGGCGACGCGCTCTACCACGGACCGCGCAACGGCGTCCCGCTGGACTACGACACGAAGGCCTCCGCGGAGGCGTTCAACGCGATGGCCGAGCGCATCGTCGCCGTCCGCGGCAACTGCGACGCCGAGATCGACCAGTACATGCTCTCGTTCCCGATGCTCGGGACCTACGCGACCGTCGTGGCCGACGGCATCCGGCTCTTCCTCTCCCACGGCCACCTCTGGGGGCCGGACGAGCAGCTCCCGCCGCTCCCCGCCGGCGCCATCGTCGCCACGGGCCACACGCACGTCCCGACCGTCGAGCGCGTCCACGACCTCTGGTGCCCAAGGGCGGCTCCGAGCCATCCTACGCGCTCCTCGAGGACCGGCACCTGGAAATCCGCCGCCTCGCGGACGGCGGAATCCTCCGCGTGGCGAACCTGGCGTAACGCATGACACGCATCCTGTTCGTCTGCCACGGCAACATCTGCCGCAGCCCGATGGCCGAGTTCTGCATGAAGGACCTCGTGCGCAGGGCCGGGCGCGAGGGCGAGTTCGAGATCGCCTCGGCGGCGCTGCACACCGACGAGATCGGCAACCCGGTCTATCCGCCCGCGCGGCGCGAGCTCGCCGCGCACGGCATCGCCTGCGACGGCAAGACCGCCCGCCTCGCCACGCGCGCCGACTACGCGCGCTGGGACCGCATCGTCGGGATGGACGAGGCGAACCGCCGAGACCTGCTCCGGCTCTTCCCCGGCGACCCGGAGGGCAAGATCTCGCTCCTGCTCGACTGGACCGACCGTCCGGGCCCCGTCGCCGACCCGTGGTACACACGCGACTTCGCCACGACCTGGCGCGACGTCCTCGAGGGCTGCACGGCGCTTCTGCGGATCCTCGGCGACGGCGCTCCCGCCTCGAGCGGGAGGAACGTCCGTAGCTGACCTCATCGCCCACCGCGGCGAGTCCGAAGACGTTCCCGAGAACATGCCGCCCGCCTACCGCACCGCCGTCGAGCGCGGCTTCGGCGACGGAGGCGGCGGCCATGACGAAAGACGCGGCGAGAGCGGGATTTTCCTTGACGCGCGAGCGCGTTTTTGCAAGAATATTGCCCGTCTGTGCGACATACGCGCGTCGCGCGCGAAGGGTCGCATACCAGTGCCAGACCAGACCAACCGATCCCGTCCGATCCCCGATGCCACTGTTCGAACCGTTCCGCTTCTCCGCGTCACCCGCCGCGGACGACCGCGAAACCTTCGCCTCCCCTGTCGCCGAGGCGGAGGGCGAGACGGTTCTCACGCACCTGAGCCGGTGCCCCAAGTGCAAAATCTCGGTTCGAACGGCGGGGACGCCGGCGCCGGCCGTCTGCCCCTACTGCGGCCGGGCGCTGGACCAGACGGAAGAGCGCATCCCGCTCGCCGAGAAGGTCGACCCGCCGTCGCAGGCGGAGATCGACGAGCGCCTGCGCCGCATCTACCACCGCCCGCCCGTCCTCGTGATCGCGCTGCTCGCGGCGGGCGCCATCCTGATCCTGGCGTGGGCGGTGTACGGGCAGCTGCACACGCTGCGGCAGTGGTGGTACAACGCGCTGGCGGTCGGCCTCTACTCGGCGGTGGCGGGCCTCTTCGTCATCACGCGCTTCCTCTTCGCCGCGTTCTACCGGGCGCCGCGGGACGCCGGCTACGAGCCGACCGTGTCGGTGCTCGTGCCGTGCTTCAACGAAGGCGAAGCGATCCGGCAGACGATCGAGCGCATCTTCGCGACGGGCTACCCGGAGGAGAAGCTCGAGGTCGTCTGCGTGAACGACGGCTCGAAGGACGATTCGCTGGAGCACATGGTCGCGGCGCAGACGCGCCACCCGCGACTCGTGGTGGTGAACTTCGAGACGAACCGCGGCCTGTGCCACGGCTGGGGCGTGGGGACGTTCATCGCCCGCGGCGAGTTCCTCGTGTGCGTGGACTCGGACACGTTCGTCTTCCCGGGCTCGCTGCGCAAGCTCATGCAGGGCTTCGCCGACCCGACGGTGGGCGGCATCTCGGGGCACTGCGACGTGGAGAACGCCTCCGTGAACCTGCTCACGAAGATGCAGGACGTGCGCTACTACTTCTCGTACAAGATCATGAAGGCGGCGGAGAGCGTGTTCGGCACGGTGAGCTGCCTGCCCGGCTGCTTCTCGGCCTACCGCCGCACCTGCGTGTTGGCGGTGCTGGACAAGTGGATCAACGCGACCGTCTGGGGCGAGCACGGCAACTTCGCCGACGACCGCTCGCTCACCAACCAGATCCTGCGCGACTACCGGATCGTCTACGACGACGAGGCGCTCGCGACGACGATCGCCCCGGAGAAGTGGAAGCAGTACGCCCGCCAGCAGGCCCGGTGGTCGCGCTCCTACCTGCGCGAAATCTGGAAGACCGGCAAGTTCATGTGGCGCAAGCACCCGGTTCCGGCTCTCTCGTGGTACGCGATGATGTGGATGCCGCTCGTCGAGCCCGTGATCATGCTCTGGGCGCTGGTCGGGATGCCCATCCAGGCCGCGCTGCATCCGACGGGGCAGATCTCCGTGGGCTCGCTGCTGCTCTTCTACGCCGTGGGCGTCTTCGCCATCACGGGCGTCTGGTGCCTGCACTTCCTGGCCTCGAACGGCCGCCGCTGGTGGTGGGCGGGCTTCGCCTTCACCCTCTCCTACATCGTCTTCTTCAGCTGGCAGATCTACTGGGCCCTGCTGACGCTGCGGGGCAAGAAGTGGGGCACGCGCGGCTGACGCCCGCCGCCCTCCCGCAAGGACCCTCCATCCGGACGAACGCGCAATGAGCGAAGAAACCGACAAGCAGAACACGACCGCGCCCGCCGCACCGGCGGCACCCGCCGCCCCCGCCGCGCCCGGCGCCGGCATCGGCGACGGCGGCCACTGGGCGCGCCCCGTGGCGCAGAAGCGCGACCGCCACATCCGCGCCTGGCTGCTGCTTCTCAGCCTCGCCTGTTTCCTCGTCGCGTTCCGCGGCCCGATCAACCGCCTCTACTGGGACGTCCGCAACCGCATGTTCGGCCCGCTGCCCGTGCCGGAGGGGACGGCCGACTGCTTCCTGGCGCTCTCCTACGAGGGCATCAGCGCGCTGCCCGACCCCGACGGCAAGTTCACGTCGGCCGCCCGCCTGCGGGAGCACCTCGCCGCGCTGCGCGACGCGGGCTACCACCCGATCGGGATCGGGGACGTCCGCGCGTTCTACAAGGAGGGCCGCAAGCTGCCCGCGAAGGCCGTCCTGATCACGTTCGAGAACACCCACAAGGGCACGTTCTTCGACGGCGCGCCGGTGCTCGCCGAGTTCCGCTGGCGCGGGACGCTGGGCGTCGTGACGCGCGACGTTCGCGAGAAGTCCCCCGACTCGGTCCTCGCCCCCTACCTGCGAGACCTGGTGCTCGACGAGGCCTGGGACCTGGCGTGCGAGTCCGACTCCGGCACCGGCCTCGTGAAGGCCGGTCCCCACGGCCGCACCGCGCTGGCCCTCTCCGCCCCGGAGTGGAACGAGGCCGAGAATCGCCCCGAGCGGCCGGAGGAGTTCGAGGCGCGCGTCCGGGCGGACCACGACCGGGCGCTGTCCGTCTTCGAGACGGAGATCGGCACGCGCCCGGCGGCCTACTTCTACCCGAGCGGCAACTACGGCCAGTTCGAGGAACGCAACCGCGTGGTGCGCGCCGTGAACCTGCGCGCCGTCGCCGACCGCTACGACCTCGGGTTCCTGCTCGGCAGCCGCGCCCTCAACACCGCCGGCACCGACCCCCTCCGCCTGAACCGCCTCCGCGTCGTCCCCGAATGGACCGCCGAAACGCTCCTCTCCCGCCTCGACCGCGAGTGGCCCGTCCAGGCCGGGCGCGGCG
Source organism: uncultured bacterium (assembly GCA_902793555.1). Lineage (GTDB taxonomy): Bacteria > Verrucomicrobiota > Kiritimatiellia > RFP12 > UBA3636 > UBA3636. Next base: position 9,179 of record CADBEF010000032.1, read on the forward strand.
GCGCGGGCAGCCTCGTCGCGCCCGACCGCTGGTTCGCGGACTGGGGCGTCGTCGAGCTCGCGGGCGACGCGGTCCGGATCCGCGCCAAGCCCGCCGAGGACCCGACCCGCACCGACGCGGACGCCACCGGCGGCGCCCGCGCCTGGATCGCCGGCACCGACGGCTTCCGCGAGGGCTCGCTCGAGTTCCGCTTCCTCCTCCAGCGCGGCGAGTTCCACGCCTACCTGCCCTTCGCGGCGGACGACGACTGGATCCGCGTGGAAATCGGCGACACGGGGCGCGCCTCGGTGCGCCGCTGCGATCCGGTCGACGGCACGGAGCGCATCGCCTCCGACGCCCTCGCCTCGATCGCCGACTTCCGCTCGACCCACTCGCTGCTCCTCACGGTGCGCGACGGGCTGCTCTTCGTCCGGCTCGACGGCGAAACGATCTTCGGCGGCCCCGTCTCGATCCCCGAGGGCGACGCGTTCCACCCCGGCATCGTCGGCGCCGGCGTGTGGGGCGACGTCGCGGGCCTGGCCCAGACCGAGATCCTCGAAACGCACCTCCGTCCGCGGACCGACGCGCTCGTGACCTGGGCGCCCGCGCTCTCCCGGGACACGGCCCACCTGTCGCTGAACCTGCGACGCGACGCGTTCCGCGACTCCGTCATCGCCCCGCCGTGGCTGGACGCCTACGGTTCCTCGCCGGTCTCCTACCCGCCGGTCGACACGCAGGTGCTGTCGGCCGTCGCCACCGCCAGCCGCGCCCGCGTGCTGCCGACCGTCACTCCGCACGACGTCCGGGCGCTCGCCGCCCTCGACCCGGTCGACATCGCCCGGCGCCTCGCCGAGGATTCCGCCGACGGCGCGTTTCTCGACGCGGCCGCCTTCCCGGCCGACCGGCTCGCCGAGCTGCGCGACTGGACCTCGCGCCTGCACGCCGCCCTCGCCGCCCGCGGTCTCGCGCTCGCCATCCGGTTCCCGCCCGCCGTGCGGGACCTGGCCGCCATCGCCAACTTCGTTTCCTCCATGCCCGACGCCCTGGTCGTGGACGACGACGGGAACGTCCCGCCCGGCATCGCACCCTCGCGCGTGCTGGCGCTGCGCCAGGTCGCCCCCCCGGCGAGCGACGAAGACGCGGCTCTCTTCTACCAGCTCTCCGACTACGACGCCCGCGCCGAGGACGAGATCCCGGAGGCCTCCCGCCTCCGCCAGCGCGGCGTCCGCGCCTACGGCGAAGGCCACTACGCCGAGGCGGCGGATTGCTGGGCGAAATGGGCCGAGGCCGAACCGGGCAACGCCGAGGCCTGGGCCCTGCTGGGCAACGCCCGCAACCGCCTCCGCGACGCCCCCGGCGCCGTCGAGGCCTACGGGCGCTCCCTGCAGATCGCGCCGGGCCAGATCGAATTGGCGCTGGAGCAGATCCGGCTGCTCGAGCAGACCGGCCGCGTCGAGGACTCCGAAAAGGCGCTCGACCTCTACGCGCGCACCTTCCCGGAGGACGCCCGCATCGCCGTCGCGCAGGCCCTCTGGCTCGACCGCCACGGCCGTCGCTCCGCCGGGCGCGAAATCCTCCGCTCCCTCGTCGAACGCGACCCGGCCGACATCCGCACCCGCCTCGCGCTGCAGTCGCTGCTCGACGACCCGGCCGAACGCTACGGCAACATGCACGAGATGCTCGAGGTCGGCGCCTCCGGGCCCGCCGGCCTGCTGGGCTTCGGCAACGACCTCGCCTCCGCGGAGCTGCTCACCGGCCCCGAGGCGAGCGTGTTCTTCGACTTCCTCCGCGAGAACGCCACCAACGCCCCGCAGGAGTCCGTCCGCGAGCTCTACGCGGACCTGCTGCCGATGGACGAGCCGGTCGTCGAGCAGTTCGACGCGAACCGCCTCTCCGGGAACTGGAGCGCGTTCGGCACGCCGCTCTCGGCCATCGCCGGCGCCTACGACCTGCGCGCCGCCGCCGACATGTCCGAGGCCTACCTGCGCCTGCGCCGCTCCGAGCTGCTGCGCGACGGCTTCATCGAGGTGACGATCAGCGAGTCGGTCGGCGCCTTCTGGCTCTATGCGCGCCGCTCCTCCCGCAGCCTCGTGCGCTTCGGCTTCGACGGCGACGGCTTCCTCCGCATCCAGACGTGGAGCGACGGCGAGATGCGCACCGGCGACAGCCGCGCGTGGGTCCGCCCCGGCGGCGACGTGACGCTCCGCCTGGAGGTCCGCGGCGACGGCGCGATCGGCCTCGTGGACGGCAAGCCCGGCTTCGTCACGCCCCTGGCGATTCCGCAGTCCATCGCCTACGGCTGGTGGAGCGTCGCCCCGTTCTCTCCCGAGCTGGGCCTCGCCCGCGCCCGCATCAGCCGCATCGCCGCCGGCCCCCTCTCCGCCGGCATCGCCTTCCTGCGCGAGACCGATGTCGCCCGCGCCTCCGACGCCCTCGACCGCCTCCGCCCCCACGCCACCGAGATCTCCGCCGTCTCCCCCGTCCTCTTCGCGCAGGTCCAGGACGGCACGCTTCCCATGACGCCGCTCGCCGACCTCATGCCCTTCCGGATGTTCTGCTCCTACCACCGGCTCCGCCTCGTCCCCTCCGTCGCCCTCGACTACGACTCCTACGTGAACCCCGAGTCGCTGATCCGCCTCATCCGGGAGCATCGCCTCGCGGGCCTCGTTCTCCACGCCCGGAACCGCCCCACCGACGAATGGTTCGAGAAAACCACCGAGCTTCTCGAGAGCACCTCCGCCGACCTGCTCGTCGTCGTCTCCGAGAAGCCCCTGCTCCCCCTCGAGCGCGACCCGGGCGAGGCCGCCGCCGCCGAACGCATCGCCGCCCTGCCCCCCGTGACCGTCATCGAGCTGCAGCGCGGATCCCTCCTGCTCCATCCCTCCCGGAAGGAATGGACCGTCCCCGCCACCGAGCTGTCCGCCTGGCCTGCCGCCGCCCGCGCCGCCGAAACCGCCCCCCCGCACCTCGTCGTCGTCGCCGCCGTCGACCCGGACGCCGCCCCCGCCGACGCGCCCGCTCCAACCGCCGAGCCGGCCCCCGCCGAGCCCGTTCCCGCCGAGCCCGCGAACGATCCGGACCATCCGGACCAACCCTAGCCCATGCTGTTTCCGACCACCGAGTTCGCCCTGTTCTACGCGGTCGTCCTCCTTCTCTGGTGGACGATCCCCGCGCGGTGGCGCCTCGCCCGGAAGCTGCTCCTGCTCGCCGCCAGCCTCTTCTTCTACGCCTGGTGGTCGTGCCGCTTCGCCCTGCTGCTCGTCGCCGTCGCGCTCGTCAACCACGCCTTCGCGCTCGCCATCGACCGCGCCGAGGAGGCGCGCCGGCGCCGCCTCGTGCGTCTTGCCGTCGTCGCCGACGTGGCGCTCCTCGCGCTCTTCAAGTACGCGGGCTTCCTGGTCGTCGACGCGCTCCATCCGCTCCTGCTGGCGCTCTGCCGCGCCATCGGCCCCGGCGCGGTCCAGGCGTTCGCCGCCTTCCAGACCGACCACGCCTTCCCCCTGGTCGCGCAGATCGTCCTGCCGATCGGCATCTCGTTCTACACGTTCCAGGCCATCGCCTACGTCGTCGACGTCGCGCGCGGCGCCGGCCGCCCCGCGCGCTCCGCGCTCGACTTCGTCAACTGCCTCGCCTTCTTCCCGAAGCTCTGCGCCGGCCCGATCGCGCGCCCCGGCGAGCTGCTCCCGCAGATGGAGGAGCCGCCCGCCGCCGACGCCCGCATCGACTCGGGCCGCGCGCTCTGGCTCGTCCTCGCCGGCCTCTTCAAGAAGACGGTGCTCGCCAACTACCTCGCCGAGCGCCTCGTCAATCCGTTCTTCGACCACGCGGACGCCCTCGGCGCCGCGGACGCGCTCCTCGCCGGCTGGGGCTACGCCGTCCAGCTCTACCTCGACTTCTCCGCCTACACGGACATGGCGGTCGGCCTGGCGCTGCTGCTCGGCTTCACGCTGCCCGTGAACTTCGACGCGCCGTACTTCTCCCGCACGCTGCAGGAGTTCTGGCGCCGCTGGCACATCTCGCTCTCGTCGTGGCTGCGCGACTACCTCTACATCCCGCTCGGCGGCTCGCGCCGCGGCGCCGCCCGCACGTACCTGAACCTCTTCCTCACCATGCTCCTCGGCGGGCTCTGGCACGGCGCGGGCTGGATGTTCCTGCTCTGGGGCGGCCTCCACGGCGCCTACCTCGCCGCCGAGCGCTTCGCCCTGCGCCGCCTGCCCGCCGTCTCCGCCGCGCCCGTCCGCTTCCTCCAGCGCGTCTGGATCTTCCACGTCGTCGCCTGCCTCTGGCTCTTCTTCCGCCTCGGCACCGGCGGCCTCGGCCTGCAGGGCGCCGGCGAGGTCTTCGGCGCGTTCGCGCGGACCTCCGTCCCCGCCTGCCTCTTCACCTGGACCGCCGTCGCGGTCCTCGCGACCGGCTTCCTCTGCCAGCTGGCCGACGCCCACCGCCCGCGCGCCCTCTGGAACCGCTTCAACCGCCTTCCCGCCGCCGTGCAGGGCATCGTCGCCGCGGCGCTCCTCGTCGCCATCCTCGGCCTCGGCCCCACCGGCGTTCCCGCCTTCATCTACTTCCAGTTCTAGCCATGCCCGCCCCGACCCCGCCACCCGCCTCCCACGGCCTGCGCCCCCGCGGCGTCCTGGCCCTGGCCGCGGTCGCGCTCGCCGCGACGCTCCTCCTCGACGCGCCGGCCATGCTCCGCAGCGCCGGGACCCTGGAGCCCGGGACGCCGCGCGACCTCGCGGAGGCCTCGCTCCGCCCCGCCGCCTCCCTCTCCGCCGCGCTGCGCGCCGACCGCCTCCGCGCCGCCGCCGAATCCCTCGAGCGCCGCTTCCTCGAACCGCCGCCGCCCGTCCTCCCCGCCGCGCCCGGCGCCCTTGCCGACGAAACGGACGAGGAAGACGACGACGACCTCGACCAATTCCTCGACCTCTAACCTCTAACCTCTAACCTCTAACCTCTCACCTCCAACCTCTAACCTCAAGCCCCCAACCCACCCATGAAGCGACTCCTCCTCCCCGCCCTCCTCCTCGCCGCCTCGTTCGCGGGCGCGGCCGATGCCGCCGCCCCCGCCGCGCCGGCGACGCCCGAAACGCCGCTCCTCATGGTCGGCGACTCCATGATGCGCCTGCTCGGCGTCGCGATGGAGAAGCAGTTCAAGAAGGCCGGCGTCCAGCCCGCCACCGCCTTCTCCTCCCTCGGCTCCGGCCTCGTCCGCCCGAACGCCTTCGACTGGAACGCCAAGATCGACGAGCTCTGCGGGGCGAACCACCCGAAAACCGTCTTCGTCGCGATCGGCACGAACGACCGCCAGACCCTCGAGGGCGGCGAGAACGGCCCGATCCGCTACGGGGTCCCCGAGTGGGAGGCGGAATACGCCGTCCGGACGGGCGCCTTCATGGACCGGATCCTCACCAACGGCGTCGACCGGATCGTCTGGCTCCTGCTCCCCGCCATGAAGGAGCCGGCCAACAACGAGCACGCCCAGCTCGTGAACCGCATCGCCACCGAGGCCGCCCAGGCGGAGACGCGCCGCGACCACGTCACGCTCTTCGACCTCGGTCCCGTCCTCTCGCGCCACCCCGGGCAGTTCGCCTCCCACATCATGTCCGCCACCGGCGAAGCGCTCGCCGTCCGCGACCCCGACGGGGTCCATCTCACCAACGACGGCGCCAAGCTCGTCGCCCGCGCCATCCTCAAGACCTTCTGGAACAAATGACCCGTCCCCGCCACGCCCCTCTCGCCGCCGCGGCCCTCGCCCTGGCCCTGGCCCCGGTCCTCCGGGCCGAGCCGCCGCACCTTCTCTCGACGACGCCCGCGGGAACCGCCTTCGGCGAGTCCATCCTCCCCATCCCCGCCGAAGCCACCGCCGAGCAGCGCCGGGCGTTCGAGGAGGTCATCGCCGAGACCCGCCGCAACGACGTCTCCGTCACCGACCAGAACGCCCTGCTCTACCACGGGCTCATGCTCACGCAGGACGAGGAGTACGAGGAAGCCGCCCCCTTCCTGGAAGAGGCCATCCGCCGCGACCCCTCGCTCCAGCCCGGCTGGGAGGGCCTCGGCTGGTCCTACATCAAGCTCGGCGACCTCGACCGCGCGGTCCGGCTCTGGGAGTACTTCCGGCGCCTCATGCCCGACCAGGCGCTGCCGCACGCCCTGCTCGCCCAGGCCTCGATCCTGCGCGGCGACTGGAACGACGCGGACGAATCCTTCCGCGAGTCGCTCCGGATCAACCCGGACCAGTACGACGTGCGCTTCTGGTACGCGCAGAACCTGATGCGGCTCGGCAAGCCGGAGGAGGCCGAGGCGATCTTCCGCGAGCTGCTCGCGGCGAACGCCGACCGGCTCGACGTGGCCGCCAACCTCGCAACCCTGCTCGCCCAGCGCCTCGCCTACGACGAGGCCGTGGAGCTCTACCGCCGCATCAACGCCGAGATTCCCGGCAACACGCGCTTCATGCTCGAGCAGGCCCTGCTCGAGCTACGCGTCGGCGAGCTGCGCGCCGCCGACCAGCTCTGCCTCGACGTCTTGGAGGCGGACCCCGGCAACACGCAGGCCATGGTCCTGCGCGCCGACATCGCCGAAATCGCCGGCCAGCAGGACGTCCAGCCGTTCCTCGACATCATCGCGCAGACGACCGACCCGGCCGCCCGCGCCAAGCTCCGCGTCCGGCTCGCCAACCGCTGCCACCTCGCGAACAACCGCCGCCCCGGGCAGTACCGGACCGGCTTCATCCTGGGCCTCATCCGCGAGGCGATCTCCGAGGACCCGCATCAGGTCGAATACCGCATCCTCTACGCCGAGCGCCTCCTCGAGGCCGGCCGCAACGAGGAATGCCGCTCCTGGGCCGTCTCCATCCTCGAGAAGGAGAACCGCCACCACGCCCGCGCCAAGATGCTGCTCTTCGAGCTGGCCATGCGCGAGAACCGCCTCGACGACGCGATGCAGGTCCTCGTCGACCGCTACGGCTCCTTCGATTCCACGGACCCGATGTTCCACTACTACAAGGCCCGGATCTGCACCGCGCGCGGCGACTTCGTCGAGGCGCTCCGCGAGATCGACGACATGGAGGCCGCCGCCGCCAAGGGCGCCGTCTTCACGCTCGTCTACACCGGGCTCACCGAGAGCGACTGGACGCCCGCCACCTCCGTCCGCCGGCTCCACGAGCACATCCTCTCGCTCCAGCGCGAGGGCTTCACGCTCGTCTCGCCCGCCGACATCCCGTCCATCATCGGCCTCGGACCCGGCGAGGGCCGCGCCGACGCGCCCGTCGTCCCCGACGTCCCGGCCACCGCGCGCTTCATCGACACCATCCGCTACGGCATCACCGGCCAGCGCCGTTTCGCCCCCCGCGACGCCTTGGCCGGCGACGAGCCCAAGCCGAGCAAGTACTTCGCCGTCACCTTCGACGGCAACGAGCGCTCCGCCCTCATCCTGGGCACCTCCGTGGCCGAAGACTTCGGCGTCCCCTTCGCCATCTTCGCACCGACCAAGCCCGAGGAGGAGTACGTGCCCTCCCGCGCCGGCTGGCAGGAGCTTCGCTCCGCCGCCTCCTCCGGCGCCTGGATCGTCGGCAGCCAGCTCCACGCCGCGATCGACCGCCGGCCCGTCGATCCCGAGGGGGAAGACGTCCGCGACCCGCTCGCCAACCGCGTCTGGCTCCCAGCCAAGAACCGCCTCGAGTCGATGAACGAGTGGGACCGCCGCATGCGCGCCGAGTTCCGCGAGAGCCGCGACCGGCTCGCAGCCGAGATGGGCGCCGACGACTGCCCCGTCCCCATGGTCGCCTACCCCTACGGCGACATCGGCCAGTTCGGCGCCTGCAACCTCTCCGTCCTGCGCAACCCCGCCCGCAGCATCCTCTCCGAGGCCGACCGCATCTACGCGCTCGGCTTCGCGCCCAGCCCCGGCGGCTGGTCCGTCACCGGCGACGACCTCATGCTCGTGCGCCGCTACGAGCCGAACTGGTCCGACGAGGGCTCCGACGTCGTCCGCCACGCCTACGAGAACCACCCGACGTTCATCGCCCGCCGCATGCGCGCCGAGATCGCCATGCTCATGAACCGGCCCAATCTGGCGGGCCGCATGCTCGCTCTCATGCGCCGCGACGGCTATCCCGAGGACCTCTGCCGCACGCTGGAGACGCAGATCCGGTCCCACTTCCGCAACAAGCCCCTCCACGACGTCCGCCCCCTCGTCGCGGTCTCCGCCGACGACGAGACGGCCGTCTCCCCCGCCGAGGCGCCGCGCGACCCGGAGCCCGTCCCGCTCGACGAGGCGGATGAAACCCCGGCGAACCTCGTCCGCGCCGTCGATCCCGACGCCCCCGAACGCCCGGAGGGCGAGACCACCGCGATGGCCGAAAGCGACTACGCCGGCGGCCTCATGGAGAACACCCCCGACCCGTGGGTCTACCTCTCCCACCCGTTCGTCGGCGCCGAGATCGTCCACTCCAAGGCCAACGACCAGGTCGAGACGTTCGGCTACGGGGCCCGCGCGGGCATCGACCTGAACCGGAACACGACCCTTTCCGTCCGCGCCTTCCACAACGACATGGACCAGACCGTCCGCGTCCGCTGGAACGGCATCATCGTCACCAACATCCCCTACGGAAAGGAACAGTACGTCTTCAAGGCCGAGACCGAGCAGGCCACCGCCACGCTTTCCCACCGCACCGAGAACGGCGCGATCCTGTCCGCCACCTTCGGCGTCGCGCAGCGGTCCTCGACGAAGACCCCGCCCCTCGACGGCATCAACCTCGAGGACGAGCACAATTCCCGCGCCTTCGAACTGCCGGACGAGGAGGACACGTGGATCCTCATGCTCGGCGCCCGCTGGCACCCGCGCGACAACCTCGAGCTCTCCTTCCTCTACGACCACGGGTTCGTCCAGTCCGCCGCCAAGTTCCTCACCTACCACAGCGCCTCCACCGCGGTCGACTGGCGCCCGCGGGACGACTGGCTCCTCCGCGCCGCCGCCCGCTACTGGAGCTACGAGGACGACAACGCCATGTATTCCGGCCGGTTCGAGTCCTTCTGGGAGACGAACCCCGACCTGGGCCTCTGGTTCGGCGTCGAGCTCTCCACCGTCTCCACCAGCGAGCCGTGCGACTTCTACTGGACCCCCTACTGGGACCAGCGCGCGATGGGCGTCCTGCGCTACCTCCAGCACTGGGAGGGCTACTCGCTCCGCCTCGACCTGCTCGGCGGCTTCAGCCGCTCGGCCGGCCGCGGGGACCGGCACTACAAGACCACGGAGGAGATCGAAAAGACCGTCTACGTCGACGGCGTCGCCAACACCGTCACGGAGGAAAAGGACGGCGTCTACGTCATGGAGGACGAGGACACATCCTGGGAGCTCGCCTGGGGTGTCGCCGCCGTCTACGAACGCGCCCTGGGCGAGTACTCGGACCTCGTGGTCGAGGGCACCGTCACGGCCCTGCGCGACTACATCGACCATTCCTTCACGGCCTACCTCCGGTTCCACTTCTAGACACGATGCCCATCGATCCCGCCAACCGCGACGCCCCGCCCGGCCCGGAGTCCCCCGCCGACTCCGTCCGGAACGCCTTCGCCGACCTCCTGGTCCTGCAGCCCCCCCTGAAGACGATTCGTCGCGCCTGCGCCGAATTCCGCGATCTCCTCGGCGCGCGCCGTTGCTGGGTCCACGGCTACCCCCTCTCGTACGATGCCGCCCCCGGGATCCCGACGCCGGACGACGCGACCTACGTCGACTCCGAGCCCGGAGATCCGCCCCCGCCGCCGTCCGCCGGCGAGCTCGGCGCCCTCTTCGACGGAGCCGGCGAGGGCTTCGAACCCGGGCCGCTCTTCGTCCGCCGCGTCCGCGTGAACGGCTCGGGGTGGGGCGTCCTCGTCGTCGAGGATCCCGATCCGGCCGCCCTCGCCGATCCCGCGGTCCGCGACCTCTTCGCCCAGTTCTTCCGCGCGTTCGAGGGGCTGCTCGCCCACGTCACGCGCGGCGAGAGCCTCCGCGCCGCCCGCCACCTCATCGAGAAGGTCTCCGAGGAGCTCCCCCTGGGCGTCTTCCTCATCAACCGCGACCACAAGATCGTCTACCTCAACCGCGGCACCGCCGAGATCGCCCGCATGAGCCGCGAGGAGATCTTCCGGGAGGGCTGTTTCGCCCCCTTCTGCGACCACCGCGCGAACTACGGAAAATGTCCCGGCCATGCCAGCCTGAGCACCGGCCGGCCGTGGGACGGCGAGACCGACATCGGGGGCCGCCACTACCTGGTCGCCGTCCGGCCGCTCCGCATCGGCGGCGTCATCCCCTACTCGGCCGTCATGCTGGTCGACGACACCGAGTCTTTCCACCAGCGCCACGTCCTCGCGACCACCATCGGGCGCATCTCCACGCTTCTCGATCAGGCGATGCACATCCGGCGGTGCCTCGAGGCGTTCGCCACGAGCCAGGACCCGCAGGAGATCCTTGCGACCGCCCTCCACGAGGCCGCCGAGCTCTTCAAATCCCCGTACACCTTCCTTCTCCGCTCCGAGGAGGACGGCTCCCTCGTCCGCGTCCTGAGCGATTTCGGCAACCGCACCGCCGACGAAGGATTCCTTTCGCTCGAAGCCCGTGCCCGCATCGCCCGCCGGTTCGAGTTCCCCGACGAGCTCGTCTACGTCCGCGGCCAGGAGAACCGCCACGACGACGACCTCGATTCGTTGCTCGCCGCCTACGGCGCCCAGTCCGCCTTCTTCGGCTCGATCCACGTCGACGGGAAGAAGTGGGGCTACCTCGGCTCCCTCTCCGTCGAAAAGGGGCCCGTCACCCTGTCCGACCTCGAAGCCCGGCGCGACATCGTCAAGCTCGTCGAGATCGCCATCATCCGCGCCCGGCTCGTCTCCCGGATCGCCGACCGCGAGAAGGCCCTCGTCGAGGCGGCCCGGAAGGCCGAGGCCGCCGCCCGCGCCAAGACGATGTTCCTCGCCACGATGAGCCACGAGATCCGGACCCCGCTCAACGCGGTCATCGGCTTCTCCGAGACGCTCGGCCGCCTCTCCGGGCTCCCCGCCGAGGCCCGCGAATGCACCGAGGGGATCAACCAGTCCGCCAACGCGCTCCTGGACCTGATCAACGACATCCTCGACTTCGCCAAGCTCGAGTCCGGCACCGACGTCGGCATGCTCCGCGGCGAGTGCGACCTGCCCGCGCTCTTCCGCGAGATGAAGACCGTCTTCCGCTACTCCGCCCTCGCCAAGGGCATCGAGCTGCGGTACGCCATCCCGGCCGGCTTCCCGCGCCTGCGCCTCTCCCCGACGCGCTTCCGCCAGATCCTGTTCAACCTCGTCGGCAACGCCGTCAAGTTCACCCCGAAGGGATCCGTCGAATGGACGGCCTCCTGCGAGCCCGCCGGCGAGGGCGCCGTTTCGCTCGCCGTCGACGTCCGCGACACCGGCGTCGGCATCTCCGCCCGGGACCTCGAAACGGTCTTCGATCCCTTCGTCCAGTCCGGCACCGTCCGCCCCGACGCGCGGACCCAGAAGGGCACCGGGCTCGGGCTGCCCATCGTCCGCCGCCTCGTCGAGGCCTGCGGCGGCACCGTGGACGCCGAGAGCGAGCTCGGCAAGGGCTCCGTTTTCCGCATCCGCATCGGCCGCGTCGGGACGGTCGCCGCCTCCGAGTCCGAGGCCGCCCCGGCCGAGCCGTCGCGGCCGCCCGCGCTCCCGCAGGGCTTCCTCCCGATGCTGGTGGACGACATCGCCCTCAACCTGCGCATCCTCGCGCTCCACTTCCGCGGCCTCGGCATCCGCGAAACGATGCAGGCCGAATCCGGCGAGCAGGCCCTCGAGGCGATGCGCGCGCGCCGCCCCTCCGCCGTCTTCACGGACCTCTGGATGCCCGGGATGGACGGCGCCGCCCTCGCCCGCGCCGTCCGCGCCGACCCCGCCCTCGCCGGCGTCCCCGTCGTCGCCGTCACCGCCGACAACGACGCCTCGGCCTCCTTCGACGCCTCCGTCTTCGACGACATCCTCGTCAAACCCATCGACACCGCCAAGGTCTCCGCCTGCCTCGCCCGCCTCTTCCCCGCCCCCTGACCACCTCTCACCTCTCACCTCTCACCTGCATCCGATCCACATGGACACCAACGAACGCCCCAAAGTCCTCCTCGCCGACGACGCCGACGTCGGCCGCTCCATCCTCCGCGCCCTGCTCCGACGGGACTTCGACATCGTGGAGGCCCGCAACGGCCTGGAGGCCATCCGCGCCCTCGAAACATCCGACGGCCGCTTCGCCGCCGTCATCCTCGACGTCATGATGCCCGTCATGGACGGCTACCGCGTCCTGCAGTTCATGCGGGAGCGCGAACTCTTCGGCCGCGTCCCGGTGATCATGCTCACCGCGCTCTCCGACACCAACGCCAAGATCCGGTGCTACGAGGCCGGCGCGACCGACGTCGTCGAGAAGCCCTACGACGAAAAGCTCATCCTCCACAAGGTCCGCGCGCTCCACGAAGCCTTCTCCGCGCGCGCCGAGGAGGCCGCCGGCCACGCGGGGAGCGACCTCGCCACCGACGTGCTCGACGCGCTGCCCGACGCCGTCTACGCCACCAACCCCGCCACGCACCGCATCACCTTCTGCAACGCGGTCTTCCGCGAGCTGCCCGGCGCCCCCGCCGACCCCGTCGGCTCCGACCTGCGCGCCTGCATGCCCGCCGCCTTCGTCCACGCCGCGACCGAGGTCTGGGAGGACCTCGTCCTGCGCCGCGTCCGCAGCGACCGCTTCTTCCGCCTCCCCGGCGACCGCCGCGTCTGGCGCCTGAGCTACAACGCGCTGCTCGACGACGCCGGCGAAATCTCCGACCTCGTCGGCCACGTCGCCGACGTCACCTCCCTCTTCCGGACCGCCCCTTCGCTCGCCGCGACGCTCCTGCCCGGCCAACAGCCACTGGAGAACATGCAATGAACGAAAACATCGTCAGCCACCTGCGGGACGTCATCGGGCTCGAGCCCGACGAAATCGCCGACGTCTACGGGATCTTCCTGCGGTCCCTCTCCGAATGCCTCGACCGCCTCCACGCCGCCTCCGCGCCGGTCGACTTCCTCGCCGTCCGCTCCGTCACCCACAACCTGATGGGCTTCGCCCGCAACGTCGGCGCCGCCGAGCTCGGGGAGGCCGCGCTCGCCCTCAACACGTCCGCGCACGCCGCCGACGCCGAGGCCTGCCTCCTCGGCATCCGCGAGATCGAAGCCCTTTGCGCCTCCTACCGCGACGACGCCCCGCTCCAGCCATGACCATCGAGAGAATCAAGACCGGGCTGCCGTTCCTCGACGACGCCGTCGGCGGCGTCTACCTCGGCCTTCCCGCGCTCGTCAAAGGGGCGCGCAACAGCGGAAAGACAGTCCTCGCCGCCCATTTCGCCGACCGCGTCCTCCGCCTCGGCGAAAAGGTCGTGCTCTTCTGCGAGACGCCCCCCGAGGCCGTGATCCTCGAGGCCCGATCCGCCGGCATCGACTTCGAGCCGGCCGCCCGTTCCGGCCAGTTGCTGCTCGTCCCCCTCCGCGGAGCCCTCGCCCCCGCCCGCGGCGGCTTCCCGTTCGACGCCGCCCTCGGCGAGCTCCACGCCCTCGCGTCCCGCTCCGGCGTCGGCTTCGCCGTCTTCAGCTCCGTCGTGCCCTGGCTCGCCGCCACGCCCGCCGCGGAGATGCCGCGCCGCGTCGACGCCTTCCTCGCCGCGCTCTCCGCCCTCTCCCTCACCTCCCTCCTTCTCGTCCACAAGCCCGCCTCCGCGCCCGCCGGCGCGCTTGTCGACAAGCTCGCCGCGGCGTGCTCCGTCGTGTTCGAGATGGAGGCCTTCGAGTCCGCCCAGCGCGAGCTGCGCGTCGTCAAGTACGACGGGCGCGACGACCTCCACCTTCCGATCGTCCTCCCGCTCGACCTGGTCCCCGGCACGGGCCTCGTCCCGCCCGGCTCCGCGGAGCCCGCCGCCCCGGCGCCCGAGGCGGCCCCCGCCGCCCGGCC
>CADBEF010000033.1 GCA_902793555.1 uncultured bacterium
CGTCCGCCGCGCCGAGGCCGCGCTGCACGCCGCCACGGCGCGCGTCGGCGCCGCGCGCGCCGCACGCTACCCGGTCGTGAACCTCGCCGCCGGAGCGTCGCTCTCGTCCGACTCGCTCTCCGACTGGTCGGACGCGCTCAAGACCCTTTCCTTCGGGCCGTCGGTCTCGCTGCCGCTCTTCCAGGGCGGCGCGCTCGCGGCGGCCGAGGACCGCGCGCGGGCCGTCGCGGAGGAGGCGCTCTTCGCCTACCGGGACGCGGTTCTCGGCGCCGTCCACGAAGTGCAGCGGGACTGGACGGATCTCGCGGCGGAACGCGCCCGAGCGGACGACCTCGCGGCGGCGGTGCGGGCGGACGAAGAGGCGCTCGAAGCGGCGCTGGCGCTCTACCGCGCCGGCAAGGGCGACTACACGACCGTCCTCGTGCGGCGCACGGCGCTGCTCTCCGCGAGCCTGGCGCTCGCGCAGCACCGCGCCTCGCTGGCGGACCTCTCGATCTCGCTCTTCAAGGCCCTCGGCGGCGCCCCGGCCGAGTGACCGCCGCCCCGCCCGTCAGGGATTGCCGAGAGTCGAAGCCCGGATGCCGACGTTCACGAGATCCTGGATCTGGCCGTTGAAGCCGAGGTCGAGCGAAACCGGGATCGTGGTCTTTCCGTCCGTGGCGGCGCCTTCGAGCTGCACTTCGAGGCGCCCGGTGCCGTCGCGGTTCTGGCGCAGGTCCATCCGCAGGACCGTGTAGTCCAGGTCGGCGAGCGCCGTGCGCAGGTCGTCGCACGTGGCGTCCGGCACGCCCGCCGCGCGGAGATTCTCGATCACGGCGTCCGTCTTCGTCAGGCGCAGCTTGCCGGTCTGGCCGGGCGGAGAATAGAGGTAGGCGTCCCGAAGGCGGACGGTCTTGCCCTTCTGCACCGACAGCGGAATCTTTCCGTGGATCGTGCCGGTCGCGGAACCTTCCACGCCGGGGAGCAGTTCGAGGATTTTTCCGGCATCGAGGTCGTCCAGGTAGAGCGTGAAACCGGCGTCGAGGCTCTCCCAGTTCAAGTGCAGCGCGTAGATGCGCACCTTGCCGCCGCAGAAGCCGGTGCTGCCTTCGGTGAGGAGCAGGGACTTGGTGTCGTCCGCGCGGAACCAGAAGTTGCCCGCGTCGAGCGCGAGGCGGTCGCCGGCGGCAAGCGTGCGCCAGCGGATGCCGAACGGGCGGACGAGGCGCATTTTCCCGTAGCCGTCCACGCGGACGTACGTCGCGCCGCCGCGCAGCGCGACGGGCGCATCCCCGGCCGCCAGGTCGGCGTCCACGTCGGTGGCGCGCACGGCGGCGAACCACTCCGCCACGGGGGCGTCCGGGGTCTTCGCGACATGCACGATTCCCGTGACGGTCCCCTCGAGCGAGGAGACGGACCCCGTCGCGCCGGACCACGCGAACAAGGGCGCGACGAGCGCGTCGCCGCGGGCGAGCGACGCGGCCGGGAGCGCGACGTCCGCCGCGAACGCGCCGTTCGTCCCGACCGCGGCGGTCGCGTCGACCGCCCACGACGACCCGGCGAAGCCGGCGTGCGCGGTCGCGACGAGCGAGGTTTCCGCGGCGGGGGCGAGCGCCGCCGAAAACGTCGCCGCGAACGGCGGCAGTTCGACGCCCTTCAGGGAGGGTTCGAACACGAGCGACGCGGTCAGGTTCGTGAGCGCCGCGTCGCTGCCGAGCGACCCCTTGAGGGGGCCGCCGAACGCGCGGCCGTCGAGCGTGCCGGCATAGCCCGTACCGTCAATCCAGCGCAGGCGCAGGTCGGCGCGGGCGGTCGGGTCCGCCACGAGGTTCGACGCGCCGGCCATCTCGTTCGCGAAGGATGCGGAAACCCCTTCGGCCGTCAAGTCGCCGACGCGCCCCCGCAGCAACCCCCACGGCGTGAAGCGCGCTTCGAGGCGCGCGAGGGAGGGCGCGCCCGGCGCGGCGCCGACCGACACGTCGCGCACGCTGACGCGGAACGGGGAGATCCAGCCCACCGTGCAGCGAGAACTGCCGGGTTCGTCCAAGTCGAGGTAGGAGCGCGCGATTCGACCGGCGACCGCCGCCCCCCAGTAGCCCGGGAACGTCGCGACGGCGAGGGCCGCCGCGGAAACGAACGCGATGCGCCGGCGGGTCTTCCGTTTCATTCCGCGCGCGTCCGCTAGCGGACGTTCATGCCGTTGGTGACGCTCATGACGGCCTGCATGATCGCCACGGCGATGAAGGCGACCACGAGCGCGACCGCCGCGATCATGATCGGCTCGAGCGCGGTCGTGAAAATCGTGATGTTTTTCTGGAGCTCGCGTTCGTATCGCTTGGCGACGTGGCCGAGGGCGCGCGGCATGTCGCCCGTGCGCTCGCCGATCGCGATCATGTCGATGACCATCGGCGGAAAAACGCCGCCCTGCTCGAGCGGGCCGGAGATCGTCGTGCCGTCCGTCACGCGGTCGCGCGCCTTCGCGAGCTCGTCGCCCACGACCGCGTTGCCGACCGTCTCGCCCGTGATCGTGAGCGCGCGAAGGATCGGGACGCCGTTGCGCAGCAGCGACTCGAGCGTGCTCGCGAACGACGCGTAGACGCCGCACGCGACCATGCCCTTGACGAGCGGGGCGCGCAGCTTGAAGCCGTCCCACGCGCGGCGGCCGCGTTCGGTGGCGGTCCAGCGCTTGAACGCGAAGAAACCGCCGACGCCGAGGGCGATGAGCAGCAGCCAGTATTTCTTGAACCACGCGTTGGCGCCGAGCAGCGCGCGCGTCATCGGCGGAAGGCCGTCCGCCCCCATCTGCGCGAAGATCGACTCGAACTTCGGCAGGATGAACGTCATCGCGAAGACCGCGACCGCGACGCCCATGCAGAGCACGACGGCCGGGTAGACCATCGCGGAGCGGATCTTGGACTTCATGTTCTGGATGCGCTCGTCCTGGTCGATGAGGCGGCGCAGGACGTCGTCCATCGCGCCGCTGGCCTCGCCCGCGCGGATCATGGCGACGTAGACGGGCGAAAACACCTTGGGGAAGCGCGAGAGCGCGGCGGAAAACGACTCGCCGCCGACGATCGCGTCGCGCAACGCGACGATCACCTGCGAGCGGCCGCTGCCGTCGTCCCCGCGCCGCGCCAGCGCGTTGAGCGCGTTGCCGAGCGTCATGCCGCCTTCGAGCAGGTCCGCCAGCTCGTTCGTGAAAAGGGCGCGCTCCTGGGCGCTCATCCAGTTCGGGCGCGAGAGCTTCATGCCGCCGCCGCGTTTCTTCGCGGGGGCCTTGCCGCCCTTGCCGGGCGGGAGGGCCTTCGCGCCGGACGCGGCGCCGGCGGCGCCCGCCTCGACGCGGACGGGCAGCAAACCGAGGCGCGAAACGGCGGCAAGCGCGGCGCGGCGGTCCGCCGCGTCGACGACTCCGGTCTTCGTTTCGCCGGTCCGGCTCTTGGCCGTGTAGCTGAATTGCGCCATTGCGCCGCCGATGCTACCAGAAAACGGCCGGGCGCGCAATCGCCGCCCCGCCGCGGTTGAAGCGGAACGGCGTTTCCGCTAGAATGGCGCGCCGTGAACCTCCTGGCGAAATTCCGCGAGACGGCGCTCTCCGTCCTGCCCGTGGCGGCGATCGTCCTGTTGCTCGGCCTCACGGCCGCGCCGCTGGGCGCGACGGTTCTCGCGCGCTTCGCGATCGCGTCCGCCCTGCTCGTCGCGGGCCTCACGGTCTTCCTGCTCGGCGTGGACGCCGGCGTCGAACCGCTCGGAGAACGCGCCGGCGCCGCCCTCACCGCGAAGCGCAGCCTCGTGCTGCTGCTCGGCGTCGCGTTCGCGGTCGGGTTCGTCGTCACGGCCGCCGAACCGGACGTCCAGGTCTTCGGGGACCAGGTGCGCGGCGTCGTGCCCGCCGTCCGGAAGATCCCGCTCACGGTTTCGATCGCGGGCGGCGTGGGCGCGTTCCTGCTCGTCGGCATTCTCCGCATCGTCCTCTCGCTTCCGGTCAAGGCGACGCTGCTTGCGAGCTATGTCCTGCTCGCCCTCGCGGCGGCCGCGGCCGAACCCGCGTTCGTCGGCGTGGCGTTCGACGCGGGCGGCGCGACGACGGGCCCGATGACGGTCCCGTTCGTGATGGCGCTCGGCCTCGGCGTGGCGTCCGCGCGCGGGCACGGCGAAGGCGGTTTCGGCCTCACGGGCGTGGCGTCCGTCGGTCCCGTTCTCGCGGTGCTGCTCTACTCGTTCCTCCTGCCGGCGCCGGGCGCGGGCCCGGCCGCCGCCGCGGAAGCCGCGCCGGAGCCCGCGGGACTTTTCGCGCCGTTCGGTGCGGCGGCGGGCCACGCCCTCCGCGAAGCGGCCTCTTCGATTCTGCCCCTTTTCGCGATGTTCCTGTTTTTCAAGCGGTTCCTGTTGCGCATGTCGGGGCGCCAGGCGGCGCGGCTGGCGATCGGCTTCGGGTGGTCGTTCGCGGGGCTGTTCGTCTTCCTGCTCGGCGTGAACGGCGGCTTCATGCAGGCGGGCGCCGCGCTCGGCGCCGCGCTCGGCGCGAAAGCCGCGGCCGGCGGCGCGGGCGCGTGGGCGCTGCTGATGGGGACGGGTCTCGCGTTCGGCGCGGCGATCGTGTGCGCGGAGCCCGCGGTCTGGGTGCTGAGCGAACGCGTGGAGGAGCTCACGGACGGGGCGATCAAGCGCCGCGCGCTGCTGGCGTTCCTTTCGGCGGCGACGGCGCTGGCGATCGCCCTGGCGATGTGGCGCGCCGTGGCGGGGTTCCCGCTGTGGCGCCTGCTGCTGCCCGGCTACGCGCTCGCGTTCCTGCTGATGCTGCGGTCGCCGGAACTGTTCACGGCGATTGCGTTCGACTCGGGCGGCGTGGCCTCCGGGCCGCTCACGTCGACCTTCGTCCTGTCCTTCGCGCTCGGCGCCGCGTCCCGCGGCGCGGGCGGAGGGAACGATTCCTTCGGCGTCATCGCGCTCGTCGCGACGATGCCGCTCGTCGCCCTGCAGCTGCTGGGCGTCCTCTACGAACGCGGGCGCCGCAAGGCGCTGGGCCCGGCCCGGCCGCGGCCGGAAGGAGAAACCGCATGAACCGGAAACTCGTCGCCGCCGTCGTTCCCGACGGAGCGGCCGCGGAGATCGACGCCGCGGCCCGCGCCGCGGGCGCGCAAGGCGGCACCGTCCTGCGCGGCCGCGGAACGGCCGCCAGCTCGCTGCTGCAGCTGCTCGGCCTCGGCGGAAGCGCCAAGGAGATTTCGCTGCACGTCGTCCCGGGGCCCGCCGAACCCCGCGTGGCGGACGCGATCCGCGCCGCCGCGGCGGCGCACAAGCCGCATTTCGGCGTCCTTTTCACCCTCGACGTGCCGCGTTTCGTCCGCGGCGGCGTCCCCGAACCGCCCCCCCTGGAGGAATCCACCGTGAACACCCAACGCACCCACCGTCTCGTCGTCGCGATCGTCAACAAGGGCTACGCGGAGGACGCGATGGCCGCGGCCCGCGGGGCCGGGGCGCGCGGCGGAACCGTCCTCTCGGCGCACGGCACCGCGAAACCGGACGACGCGACGTTCTTCGGCGTCCCGATCGTGCCCGAGAAGGACGTGCTGCTCGTCCTCGTTCCCGCGGAAACGGCGGACGCCGTCGTGGACGCCGTCCGCGACCTGCCCTGCCTGAAGGACAAGGGAAGCGGCATCGTCTTCTGCGCGCCGGTCGAACGCTTCGCCCCGCTGGGCGGCTGATCCGCGGGGACCGGGCCGCGCAACGTCCCGAAAACGGCGCGGCCGGCGGCGCTTCCGCGCCGCCGGCCGTCCGGGCGGTGTTTTCCGCGACGTCTACAGCGTGAAGATGGAGACGTTGTGGAGGCCGCTCTCGCGCAGCGCGTCGAGGCAGCGCACGAGCAGGCCGTGCGGCGACTTCCGCACGCAGTTGACGACGATCATCTTCTCCTTGTTGTTCCTCGCGGACTGCTTGAAGTAGTTCCGGAGGTTTTCCTCGGTGGCGCGCATGCCGTTGAACGTGTAGAAATACGGCCCCGTGTTGTCGCCGATGCCGACCGTGGTCGGCTCTTCGGGGTTGTCCTGCGGGGTGTTCGAGGGCTGCGGGCGCAGGGCGTCCAGCGTGGAGAGGATGTCCGGCTGGTGCAGGGTGACGATGAAGAAGATCAGCAGCTGGAAGACGACGTCGATCATCGGCGTCATTTCGAGCTGCAGCTCGTCGCCCTTGTTCCGGTTCTTTTCCTTTTTCTTGGCCATGTCGTCCTCCTTGCGCTAGTCGACCGCGTGCGTGCGGGCGCGGTAGCGTTCGGCCGCGGGGCGGCTGCGGAACGCTGAGTTGCCCGGATGCGCCGCCTTGTACTGGCGCGAAGTCATTTTCGGGTTGGTCAGGTAGGCCTTCTGGGGGTCGGTGCGGACGCCTTCGTCGCCCTGGATGGCGAGGAAGGTGACGCGGCCGATGCCCTCTTCGGAGCAGATGTCCATCACCTTGCTGATGTACTCGTGCCGGGCCATGCCGTCGCCGCGGATCCAGACCTCGAACGTGCCGCCCTGCCGCTTGAGGCGGCGGCGCAGCGTCTGGCGGATGTTTTCCGGGGTGACGCGCATGCCCGAAACGGAGATGTCCCCCTTCTGGTTCACGTCGATGATGTAGGCCGAGGTGGTCGTGCCGGCCGCGTTGGCCTTGGCCTCCTTGGCGTCGCCGCCGTGGGCGGCGAGTTCGAGGCGGACCGTCTCGTCCTTCGCCTCGGCCATGTTCAACGTGACGACGAAGAAGATGATCAGCTGGAACACGACGTCGATCATCGGCGTCATGTTCACGTCGCATCCGCTTGAGTCGCGTTTCTTGCTCATGTGGAAATCCTTCCGCGGAACGGGACTATTCCGCGACGACCTCGACGTTGCGGAGGTCCTTGATCAGCTCCATCGTGGTGGCTTCCATCTTGAGGATGATGCGGTTGGCCTTGCCGCGGTAGAAGTAGAAGCAGAGGACCGCGGGGATGGAGGTGATCAGGCCGCCGGCGGTCGTCCACAGGGCCTGGGAGATGTTGACGGCGAGCGCGCCCTGGTCCGGCGTGCCGCCGGCGCCGAGGTTGGCGAACGCCGCGATCATGCCTTGCACCGTTCCGAGCAGGCCGAGCGACGGGGCGATGTTCGCCGCGACGGAGAGCCACGCGAGGCGCTGCATGATGCGCTCGATCTCGAGGTCGGCGGCCGCGGAGATGGCCTCCTGGATGACGTCGAAGCCCTCCTCCACGTGCGTGAAGCCCGCGGAGAGGATGTTCGCCATCGGGGTGGGCTCGTTCTTGCAGAACTCGAGGGCCTTGACGACGTCGCCTTCCTTCATCGCGTTCTCGACGTTCGCGACGAGGCCGGCCGGCATGATCTTGTCGGCGCGGACGAGGATGCCGCAGTCGATCGCGAGGTACAGGAAGAAGCCGAAGCACCCGAACAGCGCCATCCAGAGGAAGAACCCGAGGAAGCCCGAGCCGAAAAGCACCTGGACGAACACGGCGTCTCCGCCCGATTTGGCGGGGGCCTGCTGCTGGGAGTAGGCGGGGTTGGTTTCGATTTCGTCCTGGGCTTGCGCGGGGGCCGCGGAGAAGCAGAGGAGTCCTGCGAGCAGGAGGGAGGCGAGGAACGTTTTCTTCATGGTTGGTTGTTGGGGTTGGTTGAAGGGGTCTGGTGGTCTGGTGGTCTAGATGGTCTGGATGGTCAATTCAGCATTCGGCATTCGGCATTCAGCATTCAGCATTCGCGCCGCGCCGGCGGCGCGGCGCGCTAGCCGCCGAGGAGTTTCTTGCCCCAGGCGGTGCGGGAGTACTTGGAGCGGAGTTCGTCGCGCATGCGCTCGGCGTAGGAGTTCTGGTTGGCCTTTTCGAAGGCTTCGCCGGCGCGGTAGAGCGCCTCGGCGCGGGCTTCGTCCGGACCGCGGTAAAGCAACACGGCGCGCAGGTAGCCGTCCTTGAGGGCGAGCTTGGGCTCGTTTTTCTTCATGAGCAGGTCGCCGCGGCGGATGCAGGCCATGATGGCGACGGCCGGATCGGTGGAGGTGACGCCCTTGTCGAGCAGGGACTGGGCTTCGGCGAGCTTGTTGGCGTCGAGCAGGGCCTGCCAGTAGGCGGGGGCCATGGCGGAGTTCCAGCCGGCGTCCTTGTTGCCGGTGATGATCTTCTTGCAGGCTTCGATGGCACCGTTGGGGTTGTTCTGCTTGAGGAATCCTTCGGCGATGAGCTTTCCGGCCTCGCCGTCGAACTGGAGCATCTTGTACTGGTTGGCGATCTGCTCGAGCTGGCCGCGCAGGGCGCCGGTGGCGGCGCGGGGATCGGCGGCGGCGCGCTTGGCGATGTCGCCGAAGCCCTTGGGGGGTTCGACGCGCATCTTGAGAATGGCGTCGGGCTTGAGGCGGGTCTCGCGGACCGCGCCTTCGGCCTTGTAGGAGACGTTGTAGACCTTGTCGACGGGCAGCCAGCGGATCTGGCAGGCGACGGGACGGCCTTCGGCGAGCGTGGCGCAGACGATCTGCGCGTTCACGTCGGCGCGGGCGGAGAGCGCGGCGCCAAGGGCGAGCGCGAGCGCGGGGAGGAGGTGGCGGGTCTTGGGAATCATGGTTGTTTCTCCGGTTGAAAGGGTTCTGGGCATACGTTATTCGGCGGGCTTGGGAGCGGGCTTCTTGATCTTCTTCTTCTTCTTGAGGGGCTTCTTGTCTCCGTCGGCGGCGGGCTTCTTCTTTTCGACGGCGGGCTTTTTCTCCGGGGCGGGGGCCTTGGCGGCCGCTTCCTCGTCCCCGTCGGCATCGGCGGCCTCCTCGGCGGCCTCCGCCCGGGCGGGGGCCTTGGCGGCCACGGGCTCGGCGTCCTCCCCGTCGGATTCCCCGGCGGGTTCGGGCGCGGTTTCTCCATCCTCGGCGGGCTCCTCGTCCCCGGCGGATTCTTCGTCCCCGGCGGGTTCGGGCGGGACGCCGGCCTCCTCGTCGGAGAGCACGTAGTCGTCGGCGATCGCCTCGTTTTCGGGCAGCTCCGTGGTGTCGAGCGTGTCGAAGAAGGATTCGCCGGACGCCTCGCCGGTGCGGATCACGACGTTGGCTTCGTTGAGGAGCGTGCGGATCTCCTGGGCGTGCTTGCCCTTGGGGAATGCCTTGAGGTACTCCTTGCACTGGTTGGCGACGTCGGCGAAGACGGACGTTCCGTCCGAATACTTCTTGAGGCGGGCGAGGGCGACGGGCGCGCGGTACATCAGCTCGTCCTGCAGAACGAGGTAGCCCGGATCCGCGATGTCCTTGCGGCGGGATATCCACATCGTCTGGTAGTGGTCGGACGCCCTGGAAAGGTACGAGGCGGCCGCGTCTTCGCCCCGGAAGCCGATTTCGGCCTTGGCCTGGATGTCCATGATGGCGCCTTGGCGCAGCTTGAGGTCGAACTTCGCGGTCTCGCCCTCCTTGTAGGGACGGAGCGACTGGACCGCCTTGGTCGCCTGCTGGTAGAGGCGGCCGCGCTCCTTGTCGTCGCGCTCGGTGGCGGCGGCGTTGACGGACGCCTCCGCGAGCATTTCGCTGGCGAAGACGAACTGCGAAGAGCGCGGATTGTCCGCGACGAATTTCGCGAGGGCTTCCGCGGCGGCCTTCCAGTCCTTGCGGGCCATGAGGATCTGGGCCTGCCCGATGGCGATCTGCGCGCGCAGGACGCGGCCGGCGTCTCCTTCCGGGGCGGCGGCGAGCGCGGCCTTGAAGCCCTGCTCGGCCTCGTTGTAGGCGCGGGCGCCGAGAAGCTCCTGGGCGGCGGTGTTGAGCTGCGTGGCCGTGTACTTTCCGCCGGGCGAAGCGAACATTTCCTTGAACTTGGCGATGCCCTGCGTGGTGTACCCCAGGTCGATCAGGCTCTTGCCTTGGAGGAAGAGCGCGTTGCGGGCCTCCTCGGAAGAGCCGAACTCCTTGGAGAGGCGGGCGAAGTAGTCGGAGGCCTTCTTGGTGTTGGCTTCCAGCTCTTCGTCGTTCTCCGCCTTGAGCGTGGTGTAGAGCGTTCCGAGCTGGAGCAGGACGCGCGGGAGCACCGAGGCGGCCTCCTTCTGCTTCTCCTCGTCGTCCCCGGCCTCCTCGTAGATCTCGATGATCTTCTCGTAGCTCTCGATGGCCTGGCGCTTGAACTCGGCCTCCTGCGCCTTGGGTTCGTGCAGCGACGCGAGGCAGAAGGCGCGGTCGAAGTAGCAGTGCTCCAGCACGGTGTCGTTGAACTTCTTCTCCTGCGGGCTCGCCTCGTACTTGACGCGCTCTTTCGGGTCGGCGAGGATGTCGATGAGGGGCTTGATCTGCTTGTTGAGGAGGGACTGGATTTTCTTGCCGGCGGCGAGCAGGTCCGCGCGGGCCTTGTCGGCGCGCTTGGCGGCGTCTTCCTCCGACTCGCCCGCGACGGGTTTGGCGGCCTCGGCCATGGCCAACGAGGCCTCGCGGAGCTCGGCGACGGCCTTGTCGCGCAGCATGTTCGCGAGCGAGTAGCGGGCCCCGATGAGCTCGTTGCCCGGCTTTTCCTTCTTCATGACGCGGGCGAGATAGTTGGTGCGGGCCGCGAATTCGAGGTCGTATTCCCCCTTCTGCTTGTAGCAGTCGGCCAGGTAGCGCATCGCCGGGAAGGAGTTCGGGTTCTTGGCGTACTTGTCGACCATGATGGAAAGGTATTCGATCGCGCCGTCCAGGTCCGGGGGATTGGCCTTGTAGCGGCTCAGGGCCTCGAACATGACGCTGCTGGCCGCCTGCGGGTGGTCCGGATAGAGGCGGAAGAAGAGCGACATCGCCTCGCGAGAGAGCTCGCCTTTTCCGTGGGCCGCGTAGAACTGCGCGAGCGTCCGCAGCTTGTTGCCGGCCTGGACCATGCCCTTCTTCGGGAAACGGGAGAAGTGTTCGGCCAGATGGCCCAGGACCGCGCCGCTGTAGAGCTCGTAGTACTCGGCGTTGGCTTCGTCCGTCTCGCCCAGCTCGATCGCGGCCTTGGCCATGTTTTCGAGGCCGATGAGCGAGGACGGGATTTCGTCCGGAAACGAACCGAGGACGGTCTGGTACGTCTTCATCGCCTCGGCGAACTGGTTCTGGTTGTAGAGGACGCCGGCGTTCTGGAACTGCTTGACCGCCACGTCGTGGCGCTGTTTGGGCGTGAGCGGGTTCTGGACTTCGAACCCGAGGTCGTCGAGGATCTTGGCGCATTCCTCGGAGCGGGACATCGCTTCGCCAGCCCACGAGAAGGAGGGGTACTGGACGTAGACGTTCACGAAGTGCTCCATCGCGTCGAGCAGCAGTTCGGCCGCGGCGTCCTCCTCCGGGCTGCGGGGCTTGGCGGTCTGGAGGCGTTTCTTCGCCTCGTCCGTGAACATCGTCCCGAGCAGGTAGCGGCACTCCGCGAGCGGGCTCATGTTCATGAAGTCCTGCCCTTCCTGTTCGCTGAACTCGCGCAGCTGCTCGTCCATGTCCACGAGTTGGTCCATGTAGTCGTCCACGAGGCTTTTCGCGCCGTCAACGTTGCCTTTGGCCATGCGGATGTGGGCCATGAGCGCGACCGAGCGGCCGAACCAGATGTCCTGCTGCCACATGAGCTTGTCGATCTGCTTCTGCGCGGAGTCGAGCATGCCGGCGTCCACGGTCGTCCCGGACTCGGCGACCTTCACAAGGAGCTGCGCGTACTCGAACGTGAACATGCGCTTGATGTCGGGCTGGATGCCGTCGATGTCCGGGAGCTTCGAATAGACGGGAATCGCATCCTTGTCCTTGCCGAGCATGCACAGCATCTGCGCGTACTTGTAGATGGAGTTGGCGTACATCTCGCCGAGCGCCGGATCCGGCTTGGAGCCGTATTTGTCCAGCAGGCCCTTGTAGATGCCGAGCGCCTCCGGATACTTGCCGTGGGCGTACAGGTAGTCGGCCATCGTGAGCTTCATGCCCCAGACCTCGGCGGACTGCTGGTTCGGCTCGGCGGCGATGATCGCCTTGGCCTCGTCGAACTTGCCGAGCAGGAGCAGCTGCTCGAGTTTCTTGATCTTGAGGATCACGCGCGCTTCGGGGAAGTTCTTCTCGACGTCGCGGATCGCCATTTCGGCGTATTCCGGGAAGCCGGCCTGGTTGAGCGCGGTGATGTAGTTGAGCTCGACCCCGAGCTCGGGGTTGGCGCGGACGAGCGCGGCGGCGGTTTGCGCGGGGGCGGCGCACGGGAGCGCCAAAAGCCCCGCCGCAAGCGCCGCGCCGGCGAGGGCGCGGGGCGAAAGCGTGCGATTCGGATGGTCGGACATGCTGGTTCCCTTCGGAAAGCTGGATGCGGCCGCGGGCGGGCCCGAGCCCCCCATGGTCGCGGAACACGGGAATCTTACCACAAGCGCCGCGCGGGCGCAAGGGGGTTCCGGCTTCAGGGTTCGGACGGGGCGACGTGCGGCCGCAGGACGCGCACCTTGAGCCGGCCCAGCTCGGTTTCGAGGCGGGCGTACGTCGCGTCGTCCGGGCAGACGCCCACGATGGCGCCGCCGGAGCCCGTGAACTTCGCGCTCGCGCCGCAGGCGCGCGCCGCGCGAACCATGCGAAGGTTCTCGTCGGAAACGTGCGAGACCTCGGCGCGCTTGTCGAAGTTGGCGTCCATCAGCTCGGAGAGGCGCCGGTGGTCGCCGCGTTCCAGGCATCCGCGCGCCTCCTCCGTGATGTCCGCCCAGAATTTCATCGCGTCCACGACAGCCCGGTCGCCCGCGTTGTAGCGCGCCTTGAGGCTGTTGTGGTAGACGCTCGAGGCCTCCGAGAGGTCCGTCCGGTAGGCGACGTAGAGCGGCGGCAGCAGCGCCGGGTCGAGCGGAACGTAGTCGCCCCAGCCGCGGCCGTCGAGGAGCTTCTTGTCGAAGTCCATGTAGACCAGGCCGCCGTAGACCTGGATCACGCGGTCCTGCAGGCCCGCCGCGATGCCGAGCTCCTTCTCTTCCGTCGCGCGGATGATGTTCGCCAGCTCCGGTTTCGGGATCGAGACGCCGTAGAAGGTCATCAGCGCCCGGTAGGCCGCCGTCACGATCGCCGAGGACCCCGCCATGCCGACCAGGCCCGGGATCGTGGACTCGGAGCGGATCGTGAAGTTGCGGCGGTCGAGCCGGATGCCGTTCCTCTTCGCGTAGGCGTGGAACGTCTTGATCGCGGCCTTGAGCAGGCGCACGCCGCCGTAATAGCCGAACAGGCTCACGTCCTGCGCCAACGCGTCGATCGACTCGTAGCGGAGGCCGTCGCGGCGCGTCGGCAGGATCGTCAGGTCCGGCGACTCCCAGAGCGTCACCTCCGCCTTGAAGTCGGAGAACGCGAACGAGATGGTCTTGCCGAAGTAGCCGTCGGACGGGTTGCCGATCAGCGCGGCGCGGGCGGGGGCGGAGGTGCGGATGATCATCGGTTGAAAGAGTTGAAAGGGTCAAGGGTCAAGTTGAAAACTGAGATTTGAGATTTGAGATTTGAAATCTGAAATCTGAAATCCGCGTGGCGGACGCCCCGCGGCCGTCACGCGATGAGGCCGGCGACGGCCGAGCCGATCATCGGCGCGTCCTCGACGAAGACCGTCTCGAAATGCACGCCGCGCGGGCCGAGGATGTCGCGCAGCCCCTGCTCCACGCGGCTCTTGAACATCGCCGTCCGCGTCTTGTAGTAGGTCGAGCCGTCGATCGTCACGCACACCGGGTGCAGCGGGTCGCGCCCCTCGCCGGAGCGCAGCACCGCGGCAGAGACGTTGGCCGCCGTGAGCGCGGCGGCGCGCAGGAACAGCGGCTCGCCCACGGCCATGAGCGTGCGGCGGTCGTCGTCCGACAGCGGCAGGGCCGCCAGCGCCCCCGTCTTGAGGAACGGGTTGGCGGTGAAGTCGTCGAAGTCCTTGGTGGAAAGGTCGCCGAGCGCGAGGATCGCGGCGGCCGCGGCGGGCGAGAAAAGCCCGTCCTCAGCGGCGGCCTTGAGCGCCTCGAGCCCGACGTCCCCGATGTAGGCGCCGGAGATCATCTTCTCGAAGAGCCCCTCGTCCGGGTTCTTGTAGCGCTTCGCCGCGCAGCGGTCGAAGTCCGAGCGCGGCGCGCCGTCGAACCCGCCGCTCTCGACGTTCACGATCGTCGAGCCGGCCGGGTCGAGGCCGGCGACCTTGCCGATGCGCGCGTTGCGCTCGAGGTAGGCCGTGTTGGTGCCCGTCCCGAGGATGAAGCCGACGTAGGACGAATACCGCCGCGAAAGCCCGGCGGTCTTGCCCGCGAGGAGCGTCGCGGTCGTGTCGTTGAGGACGCGCAGCGCGAGCCGGCGGCCGGTCTTCGCGAAGAGCGCCTCCGAGATGCGCGAGCCGACGCGCGTCCCGACGACCTCGGGCGCGTCGATCTGCTTGGTCCAGCGCAGGAGCTTGCCGTCCAGGTCCGGGAAGATCTCGGTCGGGTAGGAGAAGCAGAAGCCGACGGCCTCCGCGCGCTGGCAGACGGGCTTGAGAAACCCGGCGAAGGTGTCGAAGAACTCGTCCGCGCCGAGCGGCCTGCCGTCCGCGGCGGGCATCTTGTACTTCTGGAAGTCCTCGACGCGCGGCTTGCCGGCCCTGTCGAACCAGACGACCGCCACGCGCAGGTTGGTGCCGCCGGCGTCGAGCACGATGACGGGCGACTCCGTCGGGACCTCCTTGTCGACGTTCAAGTAGGCGGGGAGCATGGAAAGCGAGGACGCCCGGCCGGCGAGGCCCTCGTCCATCTGGCGGTCGAACTCCGCGAGGAGTGCGTCCGCGTCGACGGCGGCGGAAAAGTCGTGCTTCTGGAAGAATTCGGGGAGGGTCATGGCGTTGTTCTCCGGTGTGGGGTTGACGTCCGGCGGACCGGATCGGCGCATCGGCCGGTCGTCCCGGCGGACTGGTGTCCCGGCGGCCGGAATTCGTTTCCCGGCGGTGCCCGTCATTCTACCGCACCCCCGCCCCGGCGTGCAAGCCCCTTGTTCCTTGTTCTCGTTCGCCCCCCCCCGCTCCGCCAGTTAATCGCCCCGCCCGTCCCCTCGCTTGAACGCCCGTCCCCTCGCCTGAACGCCCGTCAATCACGCCGTAGTTGATTTTCCGCCTTCTGCAATCACGCCGTAGTTGAATTTATGACCCCGACCGCTGCGATTTCACCTCCAATTGGACCGAAGCGGTTTCTTGAACCGGGGTCGTTTTCCGTCCTCTGCCAGCCGGCGGCGTGTTTGCTGTTCCGGCCGGTTTTACTTTCCCACGCAGAACCGGCCGAAAACCGCGTCCAGCAGGTCGTCCGTGTAGGCCCGGCCCGTCACCGCCCCGAGAGACTCCGCCGCGGCGCGCAGGTGGGCGGCAGCCGGCGCGGCGGCCTCCTCCCCGCGCGACAGGTACAGGGCGCGTGCGTTGTCGAGGGAAGAAAGCGCCGACAGAAGAAGCGCGCGGTGGCGCGCGTTCACCGCCGCCCCCTGGCCTTCTGCTCCCGCCGGCTCCGCACCGATCCGGTCCAGGATCGCCGCCTTGAGCGAATCAAGGCCCTCGCCCGTGACGGCGCTGACGCGCACCGAGTCCGGGGGCACCTTCGGCGGCGCATCAGGACGGTCGCACTGGGAAAAGACGAGCAACGTCCGCGGCCCCGGAGTCGGGAGCGGCGTTTCGCCTGGCGGGACAAGCCTCAGTTCCAGGTCCGCGCCAGTTGCCAGGTCGCGTGCGCGACGGATGCCGTCCCTCTCCACATCGCTTTCCCCCTCGCGAAGGCCGGCGGTGTCGGCGAGCCGGATGGGTACGCCTTCCAGGACGAGCCCTTCCTCGATGCTGTCGCGCGTCGTTCCGGGCTCGGCGGCCGTGATGGCTCGGTCGGTTCCGAGAAGAACATTGAAAAGCGTCGACTTGCCCGCATTGGGCGGACCAGACAGGACCACGAGCGCTCCTTCGCGCAGGAGCCGCCCTTCGCGGAAAGTGTCCGCGAGTGCGGACAGGTCCGCACGGATGCGATCGAGCCGAGCGGCGAACCGTTCCGGCGGCAGCAGGCCGGGCGTTTCCTCTTCGGTGAAATCGAGCGTCGCCTCAACGTCCGCGCAGAGAGCGAGGAGGGCGGCGTAGGCGGCGTCCGTCCGCCGACCGAGCGAACCGGAAAGTTGCTCGGCGGCCGCGCGAGCCGCGCGGTCGCTCTGCGCAGCCACTAGGTCCATCACGGCCTCCGCGCGGTCGAGCGGCAGCCGTCCGTTGAGGAACGCGCGCCGGGAGAATTCGCCGGGTCCGGCCGGTGCGGCGCCCGCCGCGAGCAGCGCAGAGAGCGCGCGGCGCGGCGCGGCGCGGCCGCCGTGGACCTGGAACTCGGCGGCGTCCTCGCCCGTGTAGCTGTGGGGTGCGCGGAAAACGAGCACGAGCGCTTCGTCGAGGAACTCTCCCGTGGCGGGGTCCTTGAGACGGTAAAGGCCGAACGTCCCGCCCGGCCGCGATGACGGCGGGGTGCGCGAGCCGGCGCACAGCTTATCCGCGATTCCGAGCGCCCCCGCACCGGACAGCCGCACAACCGCGATGCCCGCCGGTCCCGGTGCCGTCGCAATCGCCGCAACGGGCCCGCCTTGCGTCATTCCGTTCATTCTGTCCGTCTCCATTTTTGGCATAGCGCCCCTATTCGTTCTCATTTCTTTCTTCATTTTTCTCCCCCATCGCATCCAATCACACCGTGAATAATTTTCGGTTTCCATTTTCGCCCAGCCCGTCTCCTGCCACAATTTCCCCGGTCACGCGAGCCGCCGTGCCCGGTCCCGCGGTTCGGCCCACGATCGTTTCAGCTTCTCCGCGAACGCCTTGACCGTCGCCGCCTCCGGCTCCTTCAGCCGCGCCCGCGCCAGCCGCCG
>CADBEF010000034.1 GCA_902793555.1 uncultured bacterium
CAGGTGATCGGGCGCGACCCGGCGTCGCTCCGCGCGGCGGCGGGCGTCCTGCGCGGCATGGGCTACGCGCGACTGGACCTGAACTGCGGCTGTCCGTGGAAGTTCGTCGCGAAGAAGGGCCGCGGCTCGGGCCTGCCCGAGGACCCCGACGCCCTGGCGCGCATGCTCGAGGCGGGGTGCGAGGCGATGCCGGGCGGGTTCTCCGTCAAGATCCGCCTCGGGCGCCGCACGCCCGACACGCTCGCGAAGCGCGCGGAGCTGCTCAACTCCTTCCCGCTCGCCGCGCTGACGGTCCACCCGCGCACCGGCGAGCAGATGTACGAGGGCCGCGCGGACGAGGACGCCTTCGCGGCCGTCCTGCCGCTGCTGAGGATGCCGGTCGTCTACAACGGCGACGTGCGGACGCCCGCCGACGCGCTCCGCATCCGCGCGCGGTTCCCGTCGCTCGCCGGGATCATGGTCGGCCGCGGCGCGTGCGAGAACCCGGCGCTCTTCGCCGAGATCCGCGCCGCGTTCGAGGGGCGGCCCGCGCCGTTCTCGCCCGAGGAGAAGCGCGCGAGGGCGGCGGCTTTCGCGGAGGAGCTCTCGGGCATGTACGCCGCGCAGCTCTTCGGCCCGGCGCCGCTGCTCGGGCGGCTCAAGGAGCTGTGGGGCTGGCTGCACCGCTCGTTCGAGCCCGGCGAGGACGGCCTGCGCCGCATCCAGCGCGCCCGCACGCCCGACGAGCTTTTCGCCGCCGTCCGCGCGCTCGTCGGTCCGCGCGAAAATTTCGCTGGATTTCGCCCGCCGTTTGTGCCATAATTCCGCGCCCACGCACCCCAAGCGCGGGGCGCGCGAAGCTTTTTCGCGAAAAACCAAGAACAACAACAAGGCAAGACATGTCCGTCAAAGTCAGACTCACCCGCACGGGCGCCAACCGCGACCTGTCGTTCCGCGTGGTCGCCGCCGACACCCGCTTCCCGCGGGACGGCCGGTTCATCGAGAACCTCGGTTGGTACGACCCCGACAAGACCGGCAAGAACTTCGAGCTCAAGCTCGACCGCATCGACTACTGGAAGAGCGTCGGCGCGATCGTGAGCCCGACCGTCCTGAGCCTGCTCAAGCGCGAGAAGCGCGCGGCCGCGGGCCAGCCGGAGCACACGCACCAGAAGATCTCGAAGGGCAAGAAGGCGAAGCTCGCCAAGGCCGCCAAGGCCGCGGCGGCCTCCGCCGGCTAGCCCGGGGGCGCCCCCGCCGCCGAAGCGGGGGCGCGCCGGAGGTCGTCCGACATGGCCGGCTCCCCCGAACCCCTCGCGGTCGACATCGTGACCGAATTCCCGGAGATGATCCGGGGCTACCTCGGAGAAAGCATGATCGGCCGCGCGTCCAGAATGGGCGCGGTGCGCTTCCGCATCGTCAACCCGAGGGACTTCACGGAGGACAAGTGGCACAAGACGGACGACCGGCCCTACGGCGGCGGCCCGGGCATGGTGATGTTGCCCGACCCCTTGGTCCGCGCCGTGGAGTCCGTCCGGGAGGAAGGAACCAAAGTCCTCCTGATGACGCCGTCCGGCAAGCCCTTCGTCCAGGCGGACGCGCACCGGCTCGCGCGGGAAAAGCACCTTGTTTTCCTGTGCGGGCACTACGAGGGGATCGACGACCGGGTCCGGCAGATCCTGCAGCCGGAGGAGATTTCGATCGGCGACTACGTCCTCACGAACGGCGCGCTTCCGGCGGCGGTGGTGGTCGACGCGACGGTCCGGCTCCTGCCCGGGGTCCTCGGCGGCGACGGCGCGACGGAGGACGAAAGCTTCGAGACCGGCCTCCTCGACTTCCCGCAGTACACGCACCCCGTCGAATACCGCGGACTCCGCGTCCCCGACATCCTCCAGAGCGGCAACCACGCCGCGATCGCCGCCTGGCGGCGCGAACAGGCCGAACGCCTCACCCTCGAACGCCGCCCCGATCTGGCCGCCAAGGCCGGACTCCCGAGACCCCCACCCCCTCCCAAACGCAGACGTCGCAAGGCCAAGACAGCTTCCGAAACCGGCTCCGCCCCTTCTCGCCACATGCGGACCGACCCACCCGAAACAACGAACACTTCATCGAAACAGGAGAAAGAACCATGAGCAACGTTCTCGACACCATCACGGCCGAAGGCCTCAAGAAAGCGATCCCCGCGTTCAAGATCGGGGACGAAGTCCGCGTCTACGTCAAGATCAAGGAAGGCGACAAGTTCCGCGACCAGGCCTTCAACGGCACGGTCATCGCCCGCAAGGGCGCCGGCGCCGCCGAGACGTTCACGGTGCGCCACGTCGCGTACGGCGTGGGCGTCGAGAAGGTCTTCCCGGTCCACTCGCCGTCGATCAGCCGCATCGTGATCGAAAGCCACGCGCCGGTCCGCCGCGCGAAGCTCTACTTCCTGCGCGACCTCAAGGGCAAGGGCGCCCGCCTGCGCGGCCGCGAGGTCGCCGACAAGGCCGAGAGCGTCGTCGCCGAATAGGCGCCGCGCCGTTCGCGCGAATCGTCCGGAATCCCGGCGGCTCCACCGCGGAGCCGCCGGGGTTCCTTTTCTTCCGCGCCGCGCCGGCGCCCGGAAGGGGGGCGCCGGATCGGGGGAGTCCGGCGTCAGCGCGCGGCGGACGCCAGCGCGGCCAACTTCGCCTCGAGCGCGGAGACGCGCTCTTCGAGCAGGTGGAGGCGGCGGTCGACCGTGATCTTGCGCGCGCCCACGGCGGCGCGGTCGGCGAAGAGGCGGGCGATGTCGGCGGACGTGAGCCCGATGTCGTCGCAGTAGTATTCGCCGCCGGCGCCTTCGATCAGCAGCTGCGTCTCCTGGGACGAGCCGCCGGCGACCGGGGCGTCGGAGACGAGCGGGACGATCATCGCCTTGCGCTCGCCGTCGTCGTCCGTCGTGAAGCTGATGCCCTCGCCGAAATGGCACGCCAGGCCGCGCAGGTAGTGCGTGATGGGCATGTCGGCTTCGGTGAGGACCGTGCGGCCGGACGGCGCGCGGAGCTGGTACTTGAGGCGGGCGCCGTCGGGCGCCGGATTGAAGCCGACGACCTTGCCGCGGTCGTCGACGAAGTTGAGAGACCCCTTGTGCCGGGTCTGGGCGTTTTCGAGCAGGGCGATCATGGTCTGGAAACGGGTTTCGCTGGGGCCTTGTCGTTCGGAGGGCGCGGAAGTCTGCCACACCGGGCCGCGGAAATCAACCGGAATTTCGCAGCTCGCGCCAGGCGCGGGCGCGGAATTCCGGGAACGTCCCGGCGTCGAGCGCGGCGCGCATCTCTTCCATGAACCGCATGAAGAAGTGCACGTTGTGGATCGTGAGGAGCCGCTCGCCGAGAATTTCGCCGCAGTGCAGCAGGTGCCGCACGTAGGCTTTCGTGAAGTGGCGGCAGCAGTAGCAGCCGCATCCTTCTTCCACGGGCGAAAGGTCGCGCGCGAAGCGCCCGGCCTTGATCGGGACCGATCCGTGCCGCGTGAAGGCCGAGCCGTTGCGCGCGTGGCGCGTGGGCATCACGCAGTCGAACATGTCGATCCCTCGCGCGACGCCCTCCACGAGCTGGATCGGGTCGCCCACGCCCATGAGGTAGCGGGCGCGGTCCTCCGGCAGGTGCGGCGTGCTGTCCTCGATGCCGCGCAGCAGTTCCGGCTCGGGTTCGCCCACGCTCACGCCGCCCACCGCGTAGCCGTCGAATCCGATCGCCGCGAGTTCGCGGGCGCAGAGCGCGCGCAGGTCGGGAAACGCCGCGCCCTGCACGATGCCGAAGACGAGCTGTCCCGGCGCGTGCGGCTCTTCCTTGCAGCGCGCGGCCCATTCGATCGTCGTGCGGACGGACCGTTCCGCGTAGTCGCGCGTGGCGGGGTAGGGGATGCATTCGTCGAAGCACATCGCCACGTCCGAGCCGAGGATGCGTTGCGTTTCCATCGACTCCTTCGGGCCGAGCAGGAAGCGGCGGCCGTCGACGTGGGAGTTGAACGCGACGCCCGCCGGCGTGATCTTGCGGAGCTTGCCGAGCGAAAAGACCTGGAAGCCGCCGCTGTCGGTGAGGATCGGCCCGTCCCAGCCCATGAACGCGTGCAGGCCGCCCGCGAGCGACATGATCTCGTTGCCGGGACGCAGCAGCAGGTGGTAGGTGTTTCCGAGCAGGATCTGCACCTTGAGCTCGCGCAGGTCGCGCGGCTCGAGCGTCTTCACCGTGGCCTGCGTCCCGACGGGCATGAAGACCGGAGTCTGTACGTCGCCGTGCGCGGTGCGGAGAACGCCCCGGCGCGCGGCGAAGCCGTTTTCGGTCGGGGTCGAGGAGAGGAGCGTGAAGGGGTTGCCGGACATCGGACTAGCGGACGACGATGGAGAGCGGCCGGCCGGCCGGCGCGACGTCGAATAGCGCGCGGCCGTCCACGGCGGGCGCGCGGCGCGCCGGGGCTCCGGCGGTTTCCACGACGACGCCGTCGCGGTCCGCGGGGACGTCCGCGACGACCGTGAGGGGCTCGTCGTAGCGGGCCGGGTCCGTCCCGAAGGAAAGCTCCGCGGCGGCGAGCGCGCCGTCCGGCGCGGGGCGCGGCGCGAGCGACGCGGCGTCGCGTTCGGCCGCGTACTTGTGCACCGCAATCGTGGCTCCGGGCCACAGGCGGCCGTCTGCGCGGCGGCGGTCGATTTCGGCGAGGAGCCGCTCGTGCGCGGAGGCCGGGTAGGCGATCCAGTCGCCGCCCACGCCGTGGAAGAGGAGCGGTTCCCAGCCGCCGGACGCCTCCGCGCGTTCGAGGACCGCGACCGCGTCCTCGAACGTGTTCATGCGGACGTCCTTGTGCGATCCCGCGGGGCCGCCGGTGTTCTCGGGGGCGTAGCGGCGGCGCAGGACGAGGTTCTCCGCGGCGAGGCGGGCGGCCTGCTCCTCCGGCGTCACCTTCCACGGGACGCCGCCCGGGATGCCGAAGGAGACGAGCGCGCGCGGGGGCAGGCCCGAGACGGCGCGGAGCGCCTCCGCGTTGCGGTGCAGTTCGCGGGCGAGGTCGGCCGCGTCCTGCACGCCGCAGTGGCCCCACGTGTGGTTGCCGAGCACGATTTCCGGATGCTCGCGGCAGAGCGACCAGCGCGCGAGCTTCGGGGCCTTGTCGCCCTCGAACCAGCCGCAACAGAGGTAGAACGTGCCGGGAATGCGGCGGCGGAGGAGCGACGGGACGGCGAAGTCGAACGCGCTGTCGGTGCCGTCGTCGTAGTAGAGCGAGACGGCGGCGCGGGCGTCGTTCTTCCAGCGGGCGATGCGGAGGGCCGTCATGGGGGGTCAGTGCACGTAGACGTTGTAGGCGCCTTGGCCGCCGGCGCTGACGCGCAGTCCCGTGGCCGGGCGGGCGCCGCCCAAGTCGACCTCGGCGGTTTCGCCGGGCGCGAGGCGCCGCGTCACGGGGAAGGGCGTCTTCTTTCCGCCTTCTCGCAGGACGACGGTGTTGACCGAAACGGTTCCCGCGGTGCAGACGATCCGGACTTTCTTGATCTTGTGCGACGTCGGCATGCCGCATTCGACGGCGTCGCCCGCCTTGAACGAACCGGCGAGGACGAATCCCTTCGGCGTCTTGGCGGAGACGGATCGGCCGTCGCGGCGTTCGCGTTCCCGTTCGCGTTCCCGTTCGCGGCGTTCGCGGCGCTCGCGCTCGTAGCGTTCGCCGTCGCGCCGGCCGCGTTCGTATCCGTCGTCGTAGGCGTCGTACCGGCGGCGGCCGTATGCGTAACCGTCGTCGTAGTAGTAATCGTCGTCGTCTTCGTCGTACCAGTCGTCGGACACGCAGGACGCGCAGGAGACGGACAGGACGGCGAGGGCGAGGAGCCGGAGGATGTGCATGGGTTTCATGCCGCCCGATTATACGGGAACCCTCCGGGAATGGCAAGACGCCGCTTGCGCTATTCGGCCTTGCGGACGGAGACGCCGACCCAGCCGAGCGGCAGATCGAAAACGATGCGTCCAGCGGAGACGGGAACCTCGAACCCTTTCCGCGCTCGGTCGGCGAGCTCCTTGCAGCCGAAGGTGAAAAGCTCGCTCCGGACGCGGGCGCGCGTCCAATCCGCCGGGACGGCGCAGACCAGAGTCGGGCGCGGCGCCGTCACGCCGAGCTGCTGCCCCGCGTCGCCTTCGACCCGGAAGTCGAGGCCCTGCTCGGAAACCTCCGCGTCCGTGAAGCGGATCGCGTCGCGCGCCGCCGCGTAGCGGTGCACGTCGATCGCGGAGCCGCACCAGAGACGTCCGGCCTTGACGCGGGCTTCGAGGTCGTCGAGCATCGCCCCGTGCTCCGCCAGGTCGAACGCGATCCAGTCGCCGCCGATCCCGTGGAAGATGAGCGATTCCCAGCCGCCGTTCCTCTCCGCGCGGTCGAAGGCTTTGGCGGCGTCGGCCGCCGTGCGCATCGAGAAGGTCGGGTTGTTGCCGTCCTTCGGGCCGGCGATGTTCGGCTCGAACGGATGGCGCAACACCTCGTGGTGGTCGGCGAGGACCTTCGCCTGCTCCTCGCGCGTGACGTCCCAACGCACGGCGCCGGGCAGCGCGAACGAAAGCGGCTCGTCCTCGGGCAGCCCGGCGAGGCGGCGCAGGAGAGCGCCGTTTCGCGAAATCTCCTCCGCGAACTGGAGCGCGTTCGAGACGCCGCCGTGCGCCCAGGTGTGGTCGCCGAGGAAGACGATGTCCGGGTGCTCTTTCGCGGCCGCGCCCCAGCGAACGAGGTTGGGGTCGTTCTCGCTTCCGAACCAGCCGCCGCAGATGTAGAACGTGCCGGGCAGCCCGCGGCGCACGAGCTCGGGCAGGGCGTTTTTGAACGACGAGCCGGTGCCGTCGTCGTAGTAGAGCGAAATCGCGCCCTTGGCGGCGCCCTTCCACGTGGCGACGCGGACGGGGGATTCCTTTTCCGCGAAGGCGGACAAGGGGAGGGCGGCGGCGAAGGCGGCCGCGGCGACGAGGAGCGTAGCTTTCATGGGGGCGAGTCTACCACAAGGACCGCTGCGCGGCAACCGCGCAGGGGCGCGTCAGGGCGAGGCGAGGCGCGCGAGAAGCGCGGCGGCGGCGGCGGCCTGGGCGGCGTGCTTCGAAGGGCCCCGGCCCGTCGCCGCTTCGTCTCCGACGCGGACCGTCGCCTCGAACGTCGGCGCGTGGGCCGGGCCGGACGCCGAAACGGTCCCGTATTCGGGCTGCGCGCCGAAGCGGGCCTGGGCGAGAGCCTGCAACTCGCCGCGCGGGTTGTCGCTCCATTCGCCGACGGAGGGGAGGGCGGACAGTTCGGAGGCGAAGAGCCGTTCGAGCGCGGCGCGGGCGGCGCCGAGCCCGCCGTCGAGATAGACGGCTCCGAAGACGGCTTCCATCGCGTCCTCGAGGTTCGACGCGCGGTCCGCGCCGCCGGTCTTCGCCTCGCCGCGGCCGAGGCGGAGCGAGGTTCCGAGGCCGATGGCGCGCGCCTTGGCGGAGAGCGCGGCGCCGCTCGCGACGGACGCGCGGCGGCGCGTGAGCTCGCCCTCGGGTTTGTCCGCGCCGCCGCGGAAAACGAGGTCCGCGAGGAGGAAGCCGAGCACCGCGTCGCCGAGGAACTCGAGGCGCTGGTTGTCCGCGGCGCCGGGGTTCTCGCGGGCGAACGACGGGTGCGTGAGCGCCGTCTCCAGCAGCGCCGGATCGGCGAACGCATGGCCGAACGCGGCCGCGACGGCGTCAGTCTCCGAGCTCACGGGCGAAGATTTCGTCGATGTGCGCGAAGGAATTCTCCGGGCGGCAGATTGCGTCGAGGTCCGCGGCGGAGAGGAGCGAGGAGACGTCCGGGTCTGCGGCCAGGAGCGCCTTGTAGTCGCACTCCTTCGCCCACGACTCCATCGCGAGGCGCTGCACCAGGTCGTAGGCGGCCTCGCGCATCATGCCCTTTTCCACGAGCGCGAGCATCACGCGCTGCGCGTAGACGAGGTTGTGGCTCATGCCCATCGAGCGGAGCATGTTCTCCGGATGGACGAGCAGTCCCGAGAGGATGAAATCCACGCGCTCGAACATGTAGTCCAGGAGCGTCGTTCCGTCCGGGACGATCACCCGCTCGGCGGACGAATGGGAGATGTCGCGCTCGTGCCAGAGCGCGACGTCCTCGAGCGCCGTGACGGCGTAGCCGCGCAGGACGCGCGCGAGGCCGCAGACGTTCTCGCTCTTCACCGGGTTGCGCTTGTGCGGCATCGTCGAGGAGCCCTTCTGTCCCTTGCCGAACGGCTCCTCGGCCTCGCGCAGCTCCGTGCGCTGGCAGTGGCGGACCTCGAGAGCCATCTTCTCGAGGCAGGCGCCCGTGATGGCGATCGTGCACATCAGTTCCGCGTGGCGGTCGCGCTGGAGGACCTGCGTGGAGACGCTCGCCGGGACGAGCCCGAGCTTCTCGCAGACGTACTTTTCGACGAACGGGTCGATGTTGCCGTAGTTGCCGACGGCGCCGCTGAGCTTGCCGACGCGCATCGTCTCGGCCGCCTGCTCGAGGCGGCGCAGGCAGCGGCGCATGTCGCTGTGCCAGAGCAGGAACTTCATCCCGAAGGTGGTGGGCTCCGCGTGGACGCCGTGCGTGCGGCCCATGACGGGCGTGTCCTTCCACTTGCGCGCCTGCGCCTCGAGCGTGCCGATGAGCTTGCGGCAGTCGGCGAGGAGGATGTCCATCGCGTGGCGGATGTTGATCGCGTAGGCGGTGTCCACGATGTCGGTCGACGTGAGTCCGTAGTGGAGCCACTTGGAGTCCTCGCCGAGGGACTTGGCGACGGTGCGGGTGAACGCGACGACGTCGTGGTGCGTGCTCTTCTCGAGCTCCTCGATCTCCTCGACCGTGAAGCGGGCGTTCTTGCGCATGCGTTCCGCGGTGCCGGAGGGCACCTTGCCGAGCTTCTCCCACGCCTCGGTGGCGGCGAGCTCGACGTCGAGCCAGACGTGGAACTTGTGGTCGAGCGTCCAGATGGACGCCATTTCGGGACGGCTGTAGCGGTCGATCATGGAAAAGGGTGGTAATGGGGTTGGTCGGCGCGGG
Source organism: uncultured bacterium (assembly GCA_902793555.1). Taxonomy (GTDB): domain Bacteria; phylum Verrucomicrobiota; class Kiritimatiellia; order RFP12; family UBA3636; genus UBA3636. The sequence goes on from CADBEF010000034.1 coordinate 9,001, forward strand.
ATTCTAGCAGACCGGAGCCGGAAAGTCACGCGCCGCCACAGACACCGCCCATGGACTTTTTAAAGGGGTCTGTCCCCTTAAAAAAGTGCTTGCAACGGGAGCGGTGATTTGGTAGATTGCGGACGCATGAGGTGCAAAGCATGAGGCGGCCGCGGGTCAAGGTCGAGGGCGAGGGGTTCTACCACGTGGTGAGCCGGATCGCGGGGCGGCGGTTTTTGCTCGACGAGACGGAGAAGGGGACTTTGCTCGGGATGATCCGGGCGGCGGCGGCGTTTTCCGGCGTGGAGGTGTATACCTTCGCGGTGATGTCCAACCACTTCCATTTGCTCGTGCGCGTGCCGCGCAGGCGCGCGGTGGAGGAAAAGGAACTGCTCCGGCGCATGGAGGCGCTGTACGGAACGCCAAGGTTCTTGAAAATCCTCGAAAAGTGGGAAAAGTGGACGAAGCGGCACCAGGAAAGCCGCGTGGAGGAGGAGAAGGCCCGGCTCCGAGCCCGGATGTACGACTTGTCACAGTTTTGCAAGACGTTCAAGGAAGCCTACACCCAGGATTTCAACCGGCGTCACGACAACACGGGCAGCATCTGGGAAGGTCGTTTCAAGAGCATCCTGCTGGAGGGGTCGTGGCGGACGCTGATGACCGTGGCGGGGTACATCCATCTGAATCCCGTTCGCGCGAAAATGGTCGAGAACGCCGAAGAGGCGACGAACGCCGGGTACGGCGCGGCATGCCAGGGCGACATGCGTGCCGCGACGGGGCTTGTTTCCCTCGCGAAGCGAGTCTACGGCACGAAGAATGCGACGTGGGAGCAGGCGCGGAGCGCGTGTGCGGAAGTCATCGCGGGAGCCGAGGGGACCATTCCGGTTTTCGAATCCCGGATTCCTGATTCCAGATTTCCAATTCCAGATTCGAGTTGCTCTGGTCCGGATGACGTTTTCCCGCCGGAACGGTCTCGGGACGAAACCGTTCCGGAATCGCCCGCAGCCCTGCTGCGGCGGCGCGTGGCGGGGTTCCTGCACGGCGGCGCGCTTGGCGGCGAGGCGTTCTTGAGACGGACGGTCCGCCTGTTCCCGAAACGGGTCCGGAAGCGCGCGCCGTCGGCGCTGGACCGCGTCCCGGCCCTCGGACTCCGGTCCGTGAACGGCGTCCGCGAGGTTTCGTAGGATGACGCTGCCGCCCCTGCCAGCTACCGCCGCGTTCCCGGCGCTGCGCCGCGCGCTCGCGGAGCGGCCGTGCGCGGTGCTCTGCGCTCCGCCCGGTTCGGGCAAAACCACGCTTGCACCGCTGGCGCTCGTCGACGAATCGTGGCTCGCCGGCAAGAAGATTCTCCTCCTGGAGCCGCGCCGGATGGCCGCGCGCGCGGCGGCGTGGCGCATGTCGGACCTGGCCGGTTCCCCGCTCGGCGGCCTCGTCGGCTATCACATCCGCCTGGAGCGGAAGGCGTCGCGCGACACGCGCGTCGAAGTGCTCACGGAGGGGCTGCTCTCGCGCCGGATCCTCTCCGACCCCGAGCTCGCGGAGGCCGGGCTCGTGATCTTCGACGAATTCCACGAGCGCAGCCTCCACGCCGATTTCGGCCTGGCCCTCGCGCTCGACGTCCAGCGCGGCCTGCGCCCCGACCTGCGCATTCTCGTCATGTCCGCGACGCTCGACGCCGACGCCGTCGCGCGCCACCTCGGCGGCGCGTCGGCGCCGCCCGCGCCGGTCGTCCGTGCGGAGGGGCGGTTGTTCCCCGTCGAAACCGAATGGTTCGACCTGCGGCACGAGCCTTCCGTCGCCGCGCGCGCCGCGGCGGGCGTCCGGCGCGCGCTTGCGGTCCGCCGCGGCTCCGTGCTCGCGTTCCTGCCGGGGGAGGGCGAGATCCGCACGGTCGCCCGCTTGCTCGGGGAGTCGCGCCTCGGGCCGGACGTGGACCTGCTCCCGCTCTACGCCGCGTTGCCGCGCGCGGAGCAGGACGCCGCGCTGCGCCCGTCGCCGCCGGGGCGCCGCAAGGTCGTCCTCGCCACGTCGATCGCGGAGTCGTCGCTCACGATCGACGGCATCGAATCCGTCGTCGACTGCGGCCGCGCGCGCGTTTCGCGCTTTTCTCCCGACACCGGGATGTCGCACCTGGAGACCGTCCCGATCACGCGCGACCGCGCCGACCAGCGGCGCGGCCGCGCGGGGCGCCTCGGCCCCGGTTTCTGCCTGCGGCTCTGGGGCGAAGACGAGGACCGCCGTCTCGCGCCGGCGGCGCCGCCCGAAATCCTCCAGGCGGACCTCGCGCCCGTCGCGCTCGCCGCGGCGGACTGGGGTTCGCCCGATCCCGCCGCGCTTCCGTGGCCCACGCCGCCGCCCCGCGCCGCGTGGAACCAGGCGCTCGAGCTGCTCGGCGCGCTCGGCGCGCTCGATGCGAAGAACGCGATCACTCCCCACGGCCGCGAGCTGGCGCGGCTCGGCGCCCACCCGCGCCTCGCGCACATGATGCTCGCGGCGGCGTCCGCCGGTCCCGCCGCCCTGCGCGAGGCGTGCCTGCTCGCGGCGGCGCTTTCCGAGAACCTCCCCGCGTCCGCGCGACCGTCGTCCAACGCCGAGCACCTCGTCGGCGACCTGCAACGAGGCGACGGCGCGATTCCGCCCGCCGCCCGCGCCCGGATCAAGGAGCTTGCGAGGGCGTGGGAGAGGCAGTTGTCGGCATCGCACCCCGTGGAAGGGGCGGCCGCCCCCTCCACGGGGTGCCTTCTCGCGTTCTCCTACCCCGACCGCGTCGCGCGGCGGCGGACCCTTGCGCGCGACGCGGGGCGCTACCGGCTCGTCGGCGGGCGCGGCGCGGCGCTCGCGCCCGGGGACGGCCTCGCCTCGCGCGAGTGGCTCGTCGTGGCGGACATCGACGACGCGGACGCGGACGGCGCGATCCGCCTCGCCGCGCCGATCGACGGCACCGACGTGGAACGCCTCTTCGGCGGCCGCGCGACCACCGCGCAGGTCCTCGCGTGGAACGAGCGCCTGCTGCGCGTGGACGCGGTCGAGCGCCGGATGCTCGGCGCGATCGTCTGGAAGGAGCGTCCGCTTCGCGATCCCGACCCGGAGGCCGTTCTCGCGTGCCTCTGCCGCGGCCTCCGCGCCGCCGGTATCGAACGCCTCGGCTGGACGGACGCCGCCCGCGCGCTGCAGGCGCGCGCCGCGTTCCTGCGCCGCGCGCTGCCGGAGGAGGACGTGCCGGACCTTTCGGACGACGCGCTCGCCGCCGACCTGGACGCCTGGCTCGGCCCGCGCCTCTATGGCCTTTCGACGCTCGCGCAGGCGGCCGCGGTGGACCTCGTCCCCGCGCTCGAGGAGCGCCTCGGCGCGTGGGCGGGGCGCCTCGCGGAGCTCGCGCCGACGCACCTGGTCGTCGCGACCGGCTCGCGCATCCGCATCGACTACGCGGGCGCGGAGCCGACGGCGTCCGTGCGGCTGCAGGAATGCTTCGGGATGCTCGGGACGCCGCGCATCGCGCGGGGGCGCGTCCCAGTCCGGCTCCAGCTGCTCTCGCCCGCGATGCGGCCGGTGCAGATCACGAGCGACCTGGCGTCGTTCTGGCGCGAGGGCTACCCGGCGGTCCGCAAGGAGCTGCGCGGCCGCTACCCGCGCCACGAATGGCCGGAGGACCCGGTTCGCGCCGCGGCGACGCGCCGCGCCAAGCCGCGGAAATAGGGCCGGCGCCCCGCACTAGCGGAGCTTGTCGAGCAAATGGAACTTGTCGACGAGCCCGATGACGAGCAGCGCCGCGATGACAATCGGCAGCACGACGCCGATGTAGAACCGGAACAACCACGAATCGGGCACCTTGAGGCCCTCGCCGCGGTTCGCCTCCTCGCGGAAGGCGCGCCAGCCCCAGCCCCAGCCGGGCTTGTATTTCCGGAAGACCGCGATGCGGCGCGTGCAGAACACCACGTAGGCGAGCGAGCCGATCGGGAGCAGCAGGTTCGAGACGACGAAGTCCTCCAGGTCGAGCACGCCCGAGTCCGGCCCGAAGGGATGGAAGCCGGAGAGCTCGCTCCAGCCCAGCGAGCACGGCAGCGACAGGACGAAGAGGATGACGGCGCAGATCGCCGCCGCGGCGCGGCGCGAGAGCCCCGTCAAGTCGCGGAAGCAGGCGAGGATGTTCTCGAAGACGGCGAGGACGGTCGAGAACGCCGCGAACGACATGAAGAGGAAGAACAGAGCGCCCCAGAAGCGGCCGCCCGGCATGCCGCCGAACACCGCGGGCAGCGTGACGAAGAGCAGGCCGGGGCCGGCGCCCGGCTCGACCGCGAAGGCGAAGCACGCGGGGATCACGATGAAGCCGGCCGCCAGCGCCACCACGGTGTCGAGCGCGGTCACGCGGACCGATTCGCCGGCGAGCGCGCGGTCGCGGCCGATGTAGCTGCCGAAGATCGCCATCGAGCCGATGCCGAGCGAAAGCGTGAAGAACGCCTGGTTCATGGCCTCCACGACGAGCCGGCCCCAGCCGCCGTGCGCGGCGACGTTGGCCGCGTTCGGGACGAGGAAGTACTTCACGCCCTCCCCGGCGCCCTTGAGCGAGACGCTGTGCGCCGCGAGCGCGGCCATGAGGCCGAGCAGGCCGAGCATCATCCACTTCGTGACGCGCTCCAGGCCGCCCCGCAGGCCGATCGCGAGGACGCCGAAGCCGGCGGCGACGACGAGCCCCATCGGGACGATCTGCCAGACCGGGTCGCCGAGCAGCTTGCCGAAGGCGGCGCCCGCGGCCGGCGCGTCCATGCCCGCGAGCGAGCCGCGCGCGGCCATCCAGAAGTAGGAGAACATCCACCCCGCCACGGTCGTGTAGTACATCATCAGCAGCGTGCAGCCGGCGAAGGACATGACGCCGTGCCAGCTCCAGCCGGGGTGGCCGACGTTGCGGTACATCAGGATCGGGCTCGTGCGCGCGGCGCGGCCCATCGCGAACTCCATCGTCATCACGGGCAGTCCGAGCAGGACGAGGAACACGGCGTACACGAGGACGAACCAGGCGCCGCCGTACTGGCCGGCGAGCCAGGGGAAGCGCCAGACGTTGCCGATGCCGATGGCGCAGCCGGCGGAGATGAGGATGAAGCCGAGGCGGCTTCCGAGGGTTTCGCGGGTCATGGTCGGGATGAAAACGGGATGTCCGGACGTCAGAGGTCGGCGGCGAGGGGGTCGAGCGACTCGGTCCCGGGGGCGGGTTCCTCCGGCGCGGCCGGGGCGGGGATCGCTTCGGGCGTGAGCGGCGTGAGAGGAGCGCCGGCGCCGTCCGGTCCGGTCGGGGCGAAGACGGGCGGCGCGGGGGCGAGCGCGCGGACGGCGCTGTCCATGTCGCTGAAGTGGATGTAGGGGACCGTGCCCTCGCGTTCGGCCTTTTCGCGGGCCTCCCGGATCGGAACGGACGCCGGGACGTCCTCCGGGAGGTTGGCGTCGCCGTTCAGCCCGGTGAGGAATCCGGCGAGCGGGTACTGCGGGGGGGCGACGGTTTCCCGGCCGCGCTCGAGGACCCGGCGGGCGGTGCGCTGGTCGACGGGGTCGGCGAGGCGCGAGATGGACTTGGTCGGATCCCACACGCCGGCCGTGTCCATGCCGGCCTTCACGCCGCGCGTGAAGTCTTCGATCTGTTCGGGCGTGTTGAGGACGCGCGGCGTGATGAAGACGACGAGCTCCGTGCGCGTCTCCTTGTCCGTTTCGCTGCGGAAGAGCCACCCCAGGAGCGGAATGTCGCCCAGAAGCGGGACCTTGGTCTGCGTCTTGGAGACGGAGTTCTGGGTGAGGCCGCCGAGGACGACCGTCTGGCCGCTCTGCACCGAGACGTCGGCCCCCATCTTGCGGGTGATGAGGTTGGGGAATTCGCTCGTCCGGTCGTTGGACGTGATCGCGGTCGTGCCTTCGGCGTCCTGGATCTCCTGTTCGATCGTGAGCGAGATGTAGCCGCTCTTGTTGATGCGCGGCGTGACGGTGAGCTTGATGCCGACGTCCTCGTTCTTGATGTTGTCGGTGTAGTAGTCGGAGTTGTAGTTGTGCGTGCCGCCTTCGCTCCAGTAGATGCGCTTGGTGGCCTCGATGACGGCCTCCTTGTTGTCGAGCGTGACGATCATCGGCGCGGACATGAGGCGCGCGCGGCTGTCGGACTTGACCGCCTTGACGATCAGGTCGAGGTTCCAGTCGAAGAAGGTGAACCAGCCGGAAACGCCGCCGCCGGAAATCGACGAAAGGCCGTCCGTCGTCGTGAGCCCCTGCGCAGAGCGCGGGACGCCGGTCCCGCCGCCGCCGGCGGACGCGAACGCGTAGGAGGGGCCGCCGTTGCCGGTTTTGTCGAGCATGGCGCGCTGGACCCAGTCGACGCCGGTCGAAACCGTGTCGTCGAACGAGAGGGCGATCATGACGGTCTCGATCGCGACCTGGGCCAGCTGGATGTCGATGGCCGAGATGATGCTCTTGAGCGTCGCCATGTCCGAGTCGTTTCCGGCCGTGATCAGCAGGGCGTTGCTGCGCTCGTCCGCGAGGATCGAGATGTTCTCGGCGTCGAGCTGGCCGATGCGGGCGCGCGTGTCGGCGGATTGCGCGACGCGGGTGCTCGCCGCGGACGGCGCGGCGGACTTCTCGCCGTCGTCGCGGCGGGGGGCGGGCCGGGCGTCGTCGTCCGAGGTCTTGCGCTTGCTGATCCAGTCGTTGAGCAGCGTCGCGACGTCCTTGGCGACGGCGTGCTCCAGGCGGATCACCTCGGCGAGGTTGTCCGGCGCGGTGGGGACGTCCAGCTCCTCGATCATCTTGTCGAAGAAGACCATGTTCTCGGGGCGGGTGAGGAGGAAGAGCATGTTCGTGCGCTCGTCCGCGACGATCGTCACCTTGCCGCGGATGATGCCGCGCGCGGCTTCGTCCAGCGTCGAGGCGATCGTTTCGGTCGTCGGGGCCGCGGGAGCGGCCTCCTCGCGCTGCCGGCCGCGGAACGTGACGCCGGGCGGCAGCGGGCGGCGCTCGACGCCGGGCGCGCCGGTGGTGCGCTCCTGGAGCGCGGTGCCGCCCTTGGAGGAGGTTTGCTCCTCGCCCTGCGTGGCCTTGACGAGCTCTTCGAGGCGCGCCTTGATGTCGGCGGCCTTCGCGTTCTGGATGTGGCGGACGATGACCTCTTCGAGCGTGACGGCGGGGCGGTCGAGGTACGTCAGGAGGCGTTCGATGCGGGCGACGTTGTCGGCCGAATCGGTGATCATGATCGAGTTGTTCCGCTCGAGCGTCTGGATCTGCGATCCCTGGCGGATGAGGCCGTTGATGACGGGCTGCACCTCGGAGACGCTGTTGTACTTGAGCTCGACGACGCGCGTGACGAACGAGCCGGGGCGGGCGGGCGGCGCGTTGGTGCCGGCGTCTCCGGGCAGCTCGAGCGTGTGCGTGGAGCGCGAGAAGTCGGTGAACGGCAGGACGTTGAGGAATTTCTCGCCCACCGGCTCCAGCGCGATGCCGTGGAAATTGAGCGCCGTCTCGATCGCCGCGAGGTACTCCTCGTCGGAGAGCGGGTTGTCCGGGGTCGAGCGCAGCGTGATGTTGACTTGCGGGACCTTGGGGTCCTTGATCGGCGTGCGGCCGGTCCGCAGCGCGTACTCCATGATCACGAGGTCCGCGGAAGCGTCCTGGAAGTTGAGCGCGTTGTCCGATTCGTCGTAGGGAATCACCGGCATGGCGCCGTGGCCGTCCGGCTGCGTGACGGCTTTCGCGGCGGGGCGGCCGGCGGGGGCGCCGGGCTGCGGGCGGCC
>CADBEF010000035.1 GCA_902793555.1 uncultured bacterium
TCCTCGAAGCCGAACTCCCGCAGAACCTCACCTTCGAATCCTCGCAGAACCCCGTCGGCGGAACCATCGTCCAGGCGCCGACGGGCAACGCGGGACGCATGCTCGTCGCCGACTACCAGTACATGATGGCCGGCAGCCTCTACGTCCGCGACTTCGGCAAGTGGGAGTAGTCCCGCCGCCACTTCGAACCACGCGAAACCCGCCCCGCGCCCGGAGCGGATTTCGCGTGACGGAACGCGGCGGTTTCGTGTAGAATGCCGGACCATGGACACCCAAGAGACGATCGAGGAGCTCAAGACCGCGCTGGCCGGGCTCGAGGCGGGCGAGGAGCCCGGACGGTTCATGAAGGGCCACGGGCTCCAGAGCCGCTACTTCGCCTTCTCGTGGGAGTCGGACCCGCTCCGGATCGACTTCCGGTTACCCTGCGCGCGCGTGCTCTCCAACGAAGAGGAGCAGGCGCTGGACGCCGCCCGCATCGGCGCGGCGATCCGGATGGCCATCCTCCTGCTGGCATCTTCCGCCGAGGGGAAGCTCCTCGCCGAGGGCGAAGCGTCGCTTTCCGTGGAGGCCGACGAATCCGGCACGCGTTACACCATCGCCGACCCCGACGGCGAGACCCTCGACTCCGGCGAGGACTGGGGGCCGCTCGTCGCCCGCCTTGAGGCCGTCCTCGGCGGCGAGACGGGCGCCGTCTCCGTCATCTGGCCCTAGCCCGCTCCGCCGCCCCCCGCGACGGGGACGGCCCCTTTTGCATCCCCTGCCGTCGCCTTCAGAAGGACCGCGCAATGGGCGGGGACCTTGCAGACGTGTCTCGCGCATCTTGCCACGTCCGTCTTCGCCCACAGATCGCGCCAAGCCGCGATGCCGTCGAAGCGCAGCTCCCGCTCCTCCTCCGCGTCCGAAAGGTTGAACACCGCGAAGACGGTGCTTCCATCCTCCAGCCGGCGCCTGTAGGTCAAAAGGTTCTCCTTGTCGCCCTCGACCCTTTCGGGGAACTCCGAAAGCGCGTCTTGGTTGATCGCGATGACCTCGTCGTTGGTGTAGAGGTCGAATTCGAAATCGGTCATTCTGCCCAGATCGCAGCTCAGCTGCAGGGGCGACTGGAAGAAGGCGCGCATCGAGTAGGCGAAGATCGCCTCGTCCTCGGTGATCCTCGTCCTGCCGTCGTTCCAGGCCAAGGCGCCGGTCTCCATCATGTCGAGGTCGAAATAGTGGCCGCGGCACACCGCCGGCTTCCATCGGTCGATGCCGTCGAGGAACGCCTTGATCCTGCCCCATTCGTCGAGCGAATCGGAATTGCAGCGCCACGAGGCGCAGTTTTCCCTCCAGAACTTCCAATAGCACTCGCCGGCGTTGACGGTGACACACAGGGCGAAGTCGCGGGTGGCGCCGAGAAGCGCCCTTCTCATTCTTGCGGCATGGGTCGGATCGCACGGGGTCCAGTCGTACTTGAGATAGTCGAATCCCCATTCGTCCCACTGCCGGACGTTGTTCCGCTCGAGCTTTTCGCTCCCGATCGGCGCGGTGCAGGAGTAGAGCGGATCCGGCTCCCCCCGGGAGCATCCGGGGATGGACTCGAACTCTTCCGGACAGCCCCATGCCTTGAGCATCGGCGTGGAGTAGATGCCGCATTTCAGCCCCTTGGCGTGCGTTCTCTCGCAAAACCACTTCATGTCCGGGAACTTCGCGTTCGGCTGGATCGCGTCGAACGGTCCGCCGTATTCGCGCTGCCAGCCGGAATCGATGTTCACGTAACCGTATCCGCAATCGGCAAGCCCGCTCGCCACCAGGGCGTCCGCCGTCTTTTCCATCCGCTCCTGCGTGACCTTGCTGCCGAAGGCGTTCCAGCTCGTGAACCCCATGAGCGGGGTAAGGAGCCGGGTGTCCGGCGCGACGACGAACCTGATTCGCCTTTCGTCGGCGCCCTCCGCGTTTTCGGCCCGTACGACGGCGAAGAACTCGGCATCTTCCGCGACCGAGCCGGAAATGACGCCGTCCTTGAGGGAAAGCCCGTCGGCAAGCCCGGCAACGGATACGGCGAGCGGCCGTTTTCCGGTAACGGGTATGCGGTAGAGGACCGGCTTTCCCGTCGACGCGCCGAATACCGACGGCGCGTGTATGGACGGTTTCCCGGCAAATGGGACAGAGTGTGCGATCTTCATGGTTTGCCTCCGTCGAACGGCGTTTATGCTCCCCCGTGGACGCGGCAAGGGTGGCGCGACGCTGTGAAATTCTACCACGGGCCGGGGAAAATGACGAGGGAAATGTGCGGAAATCGCGGGCGGCTTCAAACTCGCCGCGCGATTTCGCGTGACGAGGCGCGCCGGTATCGTGTAGACTACCGGCCCGTGGACGCACGGGGCGCCGGCGCGCCGTAACCATTCGCCGCGCGGCGTGTAACCCCGTTGGAGACGAACCTTCCCCCTTTCCGCCATTTCAACCCCTTCAACCCCTTCAACCCACTTCGGCCGGCGCGGCCGGCCACATAGGCCGCGAAGCGGCCACTTCAAGCCGCGAAGCGGCGACCGCATCCAAAGGATTCCACCATGCCCCTGCCCAACGTCAACACGAACCTGAACAGTGTCCCGATGGACTACTTCCTCCGCGGCGTCGACGCCGTGAAGCCGCGGGGGGCGCCGCCGGCGGGGCAGGGCCCGGCGGAGGCGGAGGCCGTTCCGGCGCCGGAGGAGCATCCCGCCGGCCGGCTGGTGTCCCAGCTGGACGTGCTGCTCATGAAGGCCGCCAAGGCGTCGACGAAGAGCCTCGACGGCGACGCGGTGAAGAAGACGTTCCAGAAGCTCGTGGACGACGGGGCGCTCGGCCGCGACTCGCTCAAGCTCCTCGCCAAGGCCGCCGACAAGGCCGCGAAGACGCTCAAGGCGCTCGACAAGTTCACCGGCCGCCAGCTCGCGGAGGCCTTCGACGCGAACGGGCGGTTCAGCGCCACCTCGACCAAGGCCGGCAAGGCCGTCGCCGCGGCGATCCAGGCGCAGCAGGGCCTCTCGGACCTCCTCGCGCAGCTCGGCAATGGCCTGGGCGCGATGGCCCGCCACGAGGAGGAGATGCGGGCGGCGAACCCGCAGTTCAAGGGCGTCGACGCGGACCTCTTCAACGAGGTGAACGACTTCAGGCAGCTCTGCGACCGCCGCGCGACGGAGATCGGCGAGCTGGCGCACCAGATGAAGGAATTCGCGCTGCGCCAGGCGGCGGACGGCCAGAATGCCGACCCCAACGTCGCGGCCATCCTCCGGGCCAAGGTGGACGAGCTGCTGCCGCGCCAGGCGCTGGCGATGCACGGCACGGCGGACGCGCTCGCGACGGTGAGCGCGGACGTCACGGACCGCCTCCGCCCTCTCGCGGAGAAGATCGACGCCTTCCGGCGCGATCCTTCGGCCACCATCCGGTCGGAGGCGTTCCGGGAGCTGCAGGACGACATCGCCGCGATGAAGGCCGCCGTCCGGGAGATCCGGACGAACGGCATCGCGGTCGGCAAGGGCCGCATGGTGGTCGCCAAGGATGTCGTGGCGGCCCTCGAGAGGGAGGTCGCCCGGGCCGAGGAGCTCTTCGCGACCGCCCGCGCCGACGTGGCGCGGAAGATCCTCGGCAACTATGTCGAGACCGCGCGGTCGGTGCTCTGCGCGAACGGATACCTGGAGAACCAGTACGGCGGCGAGGCGAGCCGGGCCCTGGCGCTGCAACGGCGCAGCGAGGTCCTCGCCGCGATGGACGCCCTCGCCGCGGCCGCGCTCGACCCCGGCAAGACGCCGGACCAGATCAACGCGCTCGTCGCCGATCTGACGCAGAAGGGAACGCGCCTGCTCAAGGCGGCGGCCGCCGCGAAGCCCGTGAAGACGGAGAACTCGGCGCCCTTCGACGCGATGCTCCGCCGCCTCGGCGGCGCCGGGCCCGTGGTCCTGGGCCTCGTCCAGCTCGTGAAGCTGATGCGCGGCCGCGACCGCTTCTTCACCGGCGCGGAGGCGATGGCCATCTTCCAGGGGAAGCTCTCCGTCTCGTCGGTCGTCGAGGCCCGCGCGCGCGGCCTGCAGGACGCGGACGTGAACCCGGCCAACGAGGACGCCAACATCGTCGCGGAGCGGGAGCTCGGCGCCGGCAAGGCGGGCACGGTCGTCGAGCTGACGCGGAGCGACGGCACGAGCGTCGTCTTCAAGGGCGAGACGGAGAGCCGCTCGGGCCTCGCGCTCCTCGCGGCGGGCGCCGGCAAGGCCTACCAGATGGACCAGCAGGCGGTGAACCTCAACTTCGCCTCCAAGTGCGCCGCCGACGCGCTCGGGATGCCCGGCATGGTCGTCGACTACTCGGCGGGGTCCCACAGGGGCGTCTTCGGCTTCTTCATGGGGAAGGCCAAGGGGATGACGCCCAACGCGATCCGGCAGGACGCGTCCCCCTCCTCGCCCGACGCGGGGATGACCCCGAAGCAGATCCGGCGCCTGCCCGCAGCCCAGCGCCGCCAGGTCAGGGCCGACCTGCAGCGCGAGCTCAACCGCCTGCAGTGGCTCGACCTCGTGACCGGCCAGTCCGACCGCCACTGGGAGAACTACTTCGTCCACGTCGACCCCGCCACGCGCAAGGTCACCGTCACGGGCATCGACAACGACGCCGGCTACTCGCAGTACCGCGTCGGCGCGGCGAAGTTCTCCTTCGACAAGGACCGCACCGCGCTCTTCAAGTTCCGGCTCAAGCTCCTCGCGCAGCAAATCGACCCGCGCCATGCCAACGAGGTGCTGGCCCGCCTGCTCAAGGACCCCGGCCTCTCCGCCAACGGGGAGGGCGGCCTCGACGTCGACGCCTCCAGGATCAAGGACAAGATCGTCATCCAGGCCCTCAAGGAGACGACGGGCATCCAGGGGCTGGCCCTCCCGGACAAGATCGACCGCGAGACCTACGACGCCCTCGTGGCCCTCAAGGCCGGCCCGGCGCGCGAGGCCTACCTCGACGCCATCCGCCCGCGCCTCTCCGAAGGCTGCTACCGGGCCGCCGTCAGCCGCCTCGACGACGTCATCGCCCACGCCGAGGCGCTCGAGCGCAAGGGCGACGTCCTCGAGGGCGACGCCTGGCTCGACCGCGCCGAGCAGCCCCTCGGGACCGGCGACATCACCGTCCGGAAGCAGGACGGCGGGACGAAGCGCCTCGGCGGCACCATCGCCCAGAACGTCCACATCCTTACCTGCCCCTCCTACTTCGCCCGCGACTTCTTCGACCGGCTCTTCGCCTGACACAAGCGTCGCCTTTCACCTCTGACCTCTCACCTCTGACCTCTCACCCCGCCATGCCCCTCCCCGTCAAGTTCGCCGACGTCTCGGTCAGCCTCAAGCAGTTCCAGGACATCTCCTCCGGCCGGCACAACGCCGGCGAGGTGCGTCTCAAGGACGCGCACACGATCGACAAGGTCAACCACTACGTCTCGCGCACCGGCAGGAACAAGGTCTCGCTTTCCCACGCCGAGGTGATCGCGGTCAAGCAGGCGTTCGTGGACGCGCTCGCGCGGGGCGGCGTCCAGGCGGACGAGATCGCCAAGGTCCGCTCGCAGCTCGGCCTCGAGCCGGAGAAGGCCGTGGACACGCAGCTGATGGAGCGCAGCCTCAGGCCGCTCTCGCGCCAGCAGATCCGCGAGATCCTCGACCGCAACGCAGAGGCGCTCAACGCGGGCCAGAACGAGGTGACGATCCGCACGAGCGCGCAGATCTACGCCCGCGTCGGCGCCGACACGCGCCGGCGGCGCATCGCCGAGCGCGACGCGGCCAACGCCGGGCTCGCGGAGAGCCGCACGGTCGAGACGCAGCGCGGGTTCTCCCTCTTCCAGTCGCTCCTCGCGGGCGACGTCGACTTCCGGTCGAAGGCCGACCGCGCCGAGCTGCTCGACATGGCGAAGAAGGCGCTCGACATCGTTCTGGACCACTCGAACGGCCATCCGCGCTCGGACCGCCAGGCGAAGATCTCCTGGGGCTCGAACGGGGAGAGGCGCTTCACGATGGAGGCGGGGACGGACGAGGCGACGTTCGCCCGCCGGCTGGAGGACATGATCGTCCGTCTCTCCGGCCTCGGCCCCGGCGCGGACGCCATCGAGCTGCGCGCCGCCTTCCGCGCCGTTCCGCGCGGCGAGCGCTCCCGATGGATCGACGCCCTGGTCCGGGACGGCGGCGACAAGGCGCCCTTCAAGGTCCGGACCCTGTGCGTCGCGCTCCTGCAGGACGCGGGCGTGGACGACTACGCGAGCCTCTCGTTCCCGAACCGCCTGCCGGACGCGGCCGCGACGTCGCTCCTGCGCGAGCTCGCCGCCCTGCCGGAAGGCGCGTCGGCGGAGCGGGCCCGCCAGTGCCTCGACATGGCGCGCGACCTGGCGGACGACGGGATGAGGGCGAACCTGGCCTACGTCCCGGCGACTTCGGCCGAGGCCTTCAACGACGAGGTCGTCTCGGCCTTCGTCAACACCAACGAACGGCTCTTCGGCCAGTACCGGACGCTCGCCGCCGACGTCCTCGCGGACGTCCGCTCCGTCTTCGGCGCGGCCGTCGTCCCGGCGGACACGACGATCCGGCTGTTCGTCACACCCGAGGCCGTCGAGGGCCTGGCCCGCGCGCAGGGCGGGAACCGCCTCGCCCCCGAGGCGATGCGGGACGCGCTCCGGGCGTCCGCCGCCGAGGCGGCGGCGAACCGGGCGCTCGCCGCGCGCGTCGAAGCCCGGCTCGCCGAGCTGGGTCTCCCCCGTCAGACCCCGGCGGCCACCGCGGTCAACGCGCTCAAGAGCCGCAATCCCGACCTCGTCGGCCGCCTGGCGGCCTGCCGCACGCCGCAGGACGTCGCGGCGGTGCTCGACTCCGTCCTGGACCGGATGGACGCCGAGTTGCGCCGGGCCTCCTCCGTCCAGACCTGCAAGGCGCAGTTCGGCGCGATGGTCCGCGCGGAGCTCTCCGCCCGGACCGGCATCCCCGCCTCCGCGCTCGGCGGGGACGCCCTGTCCCGGGCGCGCATCAGCGAGCTCGCCTCCGGCGTCGCGCACAGCCTCGGCCGGGGGGATCTGCCCTCCGACACCCCGGATCAGCTCGAGCAGGCGTTCCGCGACGTGGCGAAGCGCTTCGCCGACGAACGCGCCGCCATCCTCGCGAAGTGCGACAAGCTCGCGCTCTCGGACGCCGCGAAGGGGGAGCTCCGGGAATGGCTCCTCGCGCAGGACAAGGTGGGCTACCTCGACCTGGACGCCCTTCTCGACGAGGCCGCGAAGATCGACTTCGCCCCGCTCGCCGCGGCGCTCCGCGAGGGCCGGCCCAAGGCGGACGTCTATCGGGCGATGAAGCCGTTCTCCGACGGCATCCGTCCGACGGTCCTGCGGCTCCTCGAGGGCAAGGCCGACGCGATCGGCGCCCCGGAGCTCTCCAACGTCTCCGGCATCCTCCTCATCGCGGCGCTCGACCGCCATCCCGGCGTCCGCAACGACCTGGCGGCCTTCTTCGCCCGCCCGGAGGTCCGGGCCGACGAGGACGTGCGGTACATGGACGACGACGAGTCCTACCCGTCCCACCTCTTCGCCCCGTTCGGCAAGCCCCCGGCCGACGAGGCCCGGGCCGAGCTGTCGCGGAAAATCGGCGACGGCGCCCCGCCGCCCGCCTTCGCCCAGGCGCTCGTCCGCGCCGTCAAGGCCGAACACATCCGGTTCCCCTCCCCGGACCCCGAAGTCGAAGGCCGCGAGCTCACCGCCGAGGAGGCCGTCGCCGCCTTCGCCGCCCATACGAAGCTCGGCCAGGCCCTCCGGACCATGCTCGAGATGTTCAACGACGAGGTCACGCCCGCCTCGCTCGAACTCCTCGCCCGCAGCGCATTGCACCACCACGGCGTCGACGAGGTGTCGGAGATGGTCGAGTCGATGCGCGGCAGAATGCTCGGCAACATCATGGGGCAGACGTTCTTCCGGATTCCCGAACCCTACGTCGTCGAGGCCGACTCCGTCCTCGCCCCCCTGCGGGAGCGCTTCGGCGAGGAATGGGTGCCGGAGGGCGCCCTGTATCCGCAGGTCGCCGACCTGATGGCGATGAGCTCGATCCTCACGCCGGTCGTCAACGCCGCCCGCGACGAGAATCGCGTCGTGTCCCTCGCCGAGTTCCGCCAGGTCGCGGAGGAGGCGGCCGAGTTCACCGTGGTCGGGAGGATCGCCAAGGCCGAGGCCGACGCCATCGCGGCCGAACTCCGCCTCGGCCCCCTGCCCGGCACCTTCGGGAACCTCCTCCTCCGGTACCTCCCCGCGCTGAATTCCGCCCTGCGCGCCACGCGGTCGCCGGGCGACGTCCGCGCAGCGCTCGACGGCTTCCGCGAGTCCATCCGCGACCTCGTCCGGCAGGAGGTGCGTCTCGGTGCGCTCGTCCGCGGCTCCTCGGACGCGATGGCCGAAAAGCTCGCCGGACGGTTCGGCATCGAGCCAGCCGAGGCCCGCCGCCGCTTCGGCTACTCCCTCCACCTCGCGGACCGCATGAACAAGCTCAAGGACGGCATCCTGTACGGAACCTATCCGGGCTGCCGCGAGCCCGGCTTCTCCGCCGAGGAGGAGATGCGGAACATCATCGACGGGATCACCGAGGAATACGTCGAGAAGCTCGTCCTCGTCGACGGCCTCCGGGACGTCGACGACGAGACCCGCGAGCGGCTCCGCGCCATCGTCCGGCAGCAGAGCCGGCCGGACAAGCCCTTCGTGGACGTGCGGCGCGCGCAGCGCATCGCGGCCCGGGTCGACGGCGCATCGCTCCTCGCCGCGCTGGGCGACGCGGACGCGACCGACGAGGCGCGCTTCGAGGCCATCCGGAAATACGCCGACGAGATCTCCGACGCCGCGAAGGCGGAATTCGCCGAAGAGCGGGAGCTCGGCTCCGACGAGCTGCAGCCCGTCGTCGCCCTCGTCCGCGCCCTCGTGATCGGCGCGAACCCGGGCCTCGGCGCGGCGCTCGAGCGCCTCTCGTCCGACCCCTTCGCCCTCCGCGTCGGCCCCCACTTCATGCAGAAGGAGCACCAGGACCACCCCCTGCGCGCCACCGTCGCCTCCACGCTCCTCTGATCCGAAGGAAAACCTTCTCGGCCGCCGCGAAGAAGCCCGTCGCGACGTTCGACAAAACCTCCCTCGCCGGAAACGCAAACCAGTCCGCACCGCTCCCAATCGAATCCCGCACGTTCGAGGCAATGGACGAAGTCGGCCTCTTGGTGTAGAATGCACCGCTCACCCGCAACCCATCCTTTCGCTTTTCCCTCCCGACCGGAATGAAACCGATCCTTCGACCCCTGTCCCCCGCGTTCGCCGCGGCGCTCGCCCTCGCCGTGGCGGGGTGCGGCGGCGGGCGTCCGGCGCCCGCCGCCGCCGATCCGGACGCGCCGCTCCTGCTCGTCACCACCGGGCAGACGCCGCCCTACTCCTACCGCGACGAAGCGACCGGCGAAATCGTCGGCGAGGAGATCGAAATCGCCCGCGCCGCGGCCGCGAAGCTCGGGCACGCGCTCGAGGTCCGGATCGCCAAGTTCCCCGAGCTGCTTCCGATGGTCGCCTCGGGCGAGGCGGACCTCGCCGCGTCGGGGATCACGATCACCGAAGGCCGGCGCCAGACGGCCGATTTCTCCGAGCCATACACGACGGAAGGCGGCATGTTCCTCTACCGCGCGGGCGAGACGGAGCCGACCATGTTCCGCGCCGAACGGATGCGCGTCGCGACGATCGACGCCACCACCTACGACTTCTACCTCACTTCGCACGGCGTCGACCCGATGCGCTACGACTCGTTCGATTCGGCCATGGAGGCCTTCCGCGGGCGGCGCGCCGACACCGTCTTCTACGACAGCTGCACGGCCCGTCTCGTCGCCGAGGAGTCCGGCGGGACGATCGCGGCGTCCCCGCTGCAGACGCGCGAGAACTTCGGCATCGCGGTCCGCAAGGGCAACGCCGCGCTCAAGGCCGCGCTGGACGAGGCCATCGCGGAAAGGAGGGCGCAATGAAGACGGACGGACGGCGCCGGCTGGCCTGGCGGCTCGTCGGCGCGGTGGCGCTCGCGTTCGCCGCGTCGATGGTGCTCACGTGGGTGCTCCACGAACGGATGACGCAGGGCGAGCTGCACCGGCTCGTCGACAACGTCTTCGACGACGTCGCGGTGCACATCCGCGAGCGGGTCGACGGCCGCATGCTGCGCCTCGCGGCCGCGGTCCGCGACCGCGTCCTCGAGATGCGCGCGGAGGCGTGGTGGGACGATCCGGACGAGTCGAGCCGCCGCCTCAAGGCCCTCGCGGGGGAACTGGGCGTCGACGACATCTGCGTCGCCGACGCCAACGGCCTTCTCACGCACAGCGCCCGCCGCGAGCAGGTCGGCGCGCTCGACTTTACCAAAGCCGAGGGGCAGGCGCGCGAGTTCGCGGCCCTCCTGCACGACAAGTTCGAGCTGGCGCAGACGCTGCTGCCGGACACGCTCCGCGGCGAGGTCGTGAAATACGTCGGCCTGTGGATCCCGGACGGCGGCTTCGTGCAGGTCGGCGCCCGGGACCGGACGATCCGCAACCTCGCGCGCACCGCGGTCACGGGCCTCACCCACGGCTGGCACGTGAGCGGAAGCGCCGGAGGCATCTTCATCACCACCGGAAACGGCACGATCATCTCGCACCCCGAGGCCGGGCGCGAGGGCGGGCAGTGGCGCGACCCCGGGGAGGACTTCCACTGCTCGCGGCGCGACATCGAGGGCTTCCCCGTCTACGTCGTGATCCCGCGGCGCACGGCGATCGTCGAGCGGCGCGTCCTCGTCGGAACTTCCGCGTTCCTCAACGGCATGGCCCTCGTCCTCGCGTCCGTCCTCGTCGGGATCGTCATCGCGGGCTGGGTGCGCGCCCAGGCCCGCGCGCGCCGCGCCAAGGAACTGGCCATGGCCGCCGACATCCAGGAAAACGCGATTCCGCGCGTCTTCCCGCCCTTCCCCGACGAGAAACGCGTCGACCTCTACGCGAGCATGAAGCCCGCGCGCGAAGTGGGCGGCGACTTCTACGACTTCTACTTCACGGGAACGGGGCGGCTCGCCTTCCTCGTCGCCGACGTGAGCGACAAGGGCGTTCCCGCGGCGCTCTTCATGATGCGCGCCAAAACGCTCCTCAAAAACCTCGCGCAGTCCGGCCGGCCGCTCGTCGACGCCGTTACGGAGGCCAACGACGCGCTCTGCGAGGGCAACGCCGCGAACATGTTCGTGACCTCGTGGATCGGCGTGATCGAGCTCGACACGGGTCTCGTGCACTACGTGAACGCGGGCCACAACCCGCCGATCGTCCTGCGCGCGAAGGACGGCTCCGCCGCGTATCTGCGTTCGCGGCCGGGACTGGTCCTGGGCGCGATGCCGGGGGCGAAGTACCGTCCGGGCGAGATCGCCCTCGAGCCGGGCGACGCGATCTACCTCTACACCGACGGCATCACCGAGCAGCCCGATTCGAACGGCGTCCTCTTCGGCGAGGAGCGCCTGCGCGCCGGACTCGAGGGCGGCACCGTCCTCGAGCACCCGGAGACCTGCGCCGGAACCGTCCTCGCCCTCGTCGAGGCCCACGCCGCCGGCGCGGAGCAGTCCGACGACCGGACGCAGCTGCTGCTCCGCTGGCGCGGCCGCGCCTGACCCCGCCTCCGCCTTTCGTCGTCAACCGTTTCAGGAAATCCCCGCCATGTCCGTTGACCTCTCCAAAGTCAACATCTCCCTCCAGCAGTTCCAGACCATCTCGTCCGGCAAGTACAACGCCGGCGAGGTGAAGCTCGCGAGCGAGACCACGCTCGGCAAGGTGAACAACCACGTCCACCTCACGGGCTCCAACGCCACGCCCCTCTCCCACGCGGAGGTGCTCGCGGTGAAGAACGCCTTCGTGAAGGCGCTCTCCTCCAACGGCGTCGCCGCCAACGAGATCTCCCAAATCCGCCGCGACCTCGGCCTCGCGGCGGAGGCCGGGATGGACAAGACGCTCCACGAGCGCAGCCTCAGGCCGCTCACGCGCCAGCAGGTGCGCCAGATCCTCGACCGCTACGCCGGCGCGATCAACGCGCACGCCGACCGGGTTCCCGGCGCCGAGCGCGTCCGCACGTCGGCCGAGATCTACGGCGAGGGCGGAATGCGCGCGGACCGCGCCGCCATGCGCAACGAGGTCAACGCGGCGCTCGCCGGCGCGGGCGGGACGGAGGAGCACGAGGGCGTCGCGCTCGCGGAGGCGGTCATCTCCGGCGACGTGGACTTCCTCGCCGGCAGGAAAACCGGGGACCTCCTCGCGCAGGCCCGCGCCCAGATCGACCAGATCCTCCGGCGCTCGAACGGGCGGCCCAGCACGACGCGCGAGGCGGTGGTCGAGTTCCGCCTGAACGCGACCGGCCAGCTCGTGACCATCCCGACCGGCCGGAGCGAGGCGGCGTTCGTCCGCAGGCTCGAGGAGATGGTGATCCGCTTCGCGAACGGCCGGCCCAACGATCCGCGCGGCGCCGCCGTGCGCGCGGAGTTCGGCGCGCTCGCCACGGCCCAGGCGCGCCTCGAATGGATCGACGGCCTCGGAAACGCGCCCGACGCGGGCTTCAAGATCCGCACGGCCATCGTCCAGATGCTGACGGAGTGCGGCATCGACGACTGGGAGACGCTTTCGCGCATCAACCGCGTCGACGACGGGATCGCGCGCGACTTCGCGCGGTCGCTCGCGCAGGCGAACGGAACGCTGCGCGGCGACGCCCTGCGCAACGACCAGGCCATGCTGGCTCTCGCGCACCTGGCGGCGGGCGAAGACGCCGTCGACGTCCCGCAGGACCGGCGCGCCGTCATCCCCGCGACGTCGCAGGCGCAGTGGAACGAGGGCGTCCGCGACGCCATCGCCATGCGCCACCCGGAGCGGCTCCCGCACGACATCAAGGCGCTGCTGGACGAAGCCCCCGGACACGTGCGCAGACTCTTCGGCGAGGACGTCATCGACCTGCACGCGACGGGCGTCGGGTTCGTCGGAACGCGCGCGTACGAGATCATCCCGGCGAACATGGCGGAGCGCGCCACGGCGGAAAACCTCCGGGCCGCCCTCTTCGCACACGCGGAGAAACAGGGGGCCGAATCCTATTCCCGCAAGCTCATCGGCCGCGCGCTTGTCGCCGCGGGCGGCAGCGCCCAGTCCGCGGGCCAGCTCTGGAGCGACTGGAACTATACGCGCCCGCAGCTCAGGGAGAGGCTGCTCGCCGCGCGGTCCGCCGCCGAGATCGACGCCGCCTTCGACGAGCTGCGCGAGGAGATCGCCTCCGACGCGAAGCGCCTCATCGCCGTCGAGCGCAATTTCAGGAAGGACCTGTTCTTCTTCCGCGACGCGCTCGCGAGGCGGCTGGGCCTCCCGCCCGCCTGCCTTTCCTCGGGGATCGACCTGAACAAGTTCCACTCCGAAGTCGACGATCTGGTCAACCGGATCCGCCGGGGCGACATCCACGCCACGACGGACGCGGAGGTCGAGGCGGCCGTCCGCGACTTCGCCGAGCGGAGGGCCGCCCAATACGCCGAGGCCCTCGCGAAGGTGGAGGGGATGCAGGACCTCTCGCCCGCGCTCCGCGATGCGCTGCTGGAGCACGTCATCGCCATCGACTCCCCGCAGAAGCTCGACGTCGCCCGGGTCGTCGCGGCCGCCCGCGAGCGGCTCGCCGCCCGCGCCGCCGCCATCGACGCGGCGCTCGTCCCCGGCGCGGACAAGGGAACCGTCTACGAGGCGATGCGGCTTTTCGTAAACGACTACACCCACGTCCTGGTGGACCTCTTCCCGCAGGGCGCGCATGTCGGCGGCGAGGAGGAATGCTCCCACGGAGCCGTCCTGCTGATGACCTCCATCCTCGACCGCGAGGGTTTCCTCGGCAGGCTCGCCGCCTTCTTCGCGCGCCCCGACGTGAAGAACGACGACTTCTACAACAACAAGGACAACGGCAACAACGCCTACGCCGCCTACCGCTTCGTCACGTTCCTCCCCAAGCCCGACGCCAAGGCCGAGCTCGCCTCCTCGCTCGGGACGACCGACATGCCGCCGATCCACGCGCAGGCGTTGATGAGGGCCTTCGACGACGCCGGGCTCCGCGACCTTCCCGCCGCCGAGCGCATGGCCGCCCTGCGCCCCTCGCACCCCGCCGGGGCTGCGCTCGCGCAGGCCATCGCCACCGAACCGGGCGCCGTCCCCCCGCGCCGCCTGCGCGAACTCGCCGCGCAGATTTTCCGGACGCACGTCGCCGGCGGCGGCTTCGCGCTGCCCGCGGCCGACGTCCAGCGCAGGAACGCGGCGCTCGCCAAATACGACGGCGGCCTCCCCGCGGCCGACAAGGCGCGCCTGCGCCAGTACGCCGAGCTCCTCGACTTCTCCGAGGCCGCCGCCCCGGCCAGCGAGAAGGCCCTCGCCCGGTATCTCGACGAAATCTGCGGCGGCGGCGCCTTCGCCAACCCCGCCTCGTCCGCCTCGCGGCGCGCCCTCGCCGCCGGACACACCCTCGCGGACCTGCCCACGCTCTCCCTCGTGGCCGACCTGCTGGTCGACGAGTCGGCTCTCACGATGGCGCAGGCGGTCGATACGGTCCTCGACCGGCAGGGCGCCTTCCGCCGCAACTGGGATGCCGCGCTCCTCCGCCTCGTCGGCGACCGCCCCGACCGCCTCGCGACGCTGCCCGCGGAGGACAAGGCCGCCGTCGCGCGCGCCATCCTCCTGTGCGGGGACGACGCCGACCTCGTCGCCGTCGTCACGAACGGCATCGGCCGCGCGATCCGCGACGGCGCCGGCCGCCTCCGCAACCCCGTCGCCATCCAGCGCATCGTCGAGGGCGCCGCCGCCAACCTCGCGGAAGTGCGCGAGGCGGCCGCCGGCGACCCCGCCGCCCTCGCCGCAGGACTGGAGCTCCTGAAGGGCCTCCAGACGAGCCGCGCCCCGGCCGGCTTCGTCAAATACATGCTCGACGCCGCCCGCCGCGCCCCGATCGACGCCCTCGCCAGGCTCCGCCGCCGCTCCGCCCCCGCCGAGATCAACCGCGCGATCCTCCAGCTCAACGCCAACGCCGTCTCCATCCTCTCCGGGCGCGACTCCGGCGGGCTTGCCGAGGACGGCGACACGGCCCTCGCCTGCCGCCACTTCCTCCTCCGCACGATGGTCTCGCGCCTCACCGAGTCGCAGCGCCGCAACCTGCGCGACGCCCTCGCCTCGCAGAACGCCGTCCAGACCGCCGCCTTCTACAACGCCGTCGCCGCGGACATGGTCGAAATGCCCGCGATGGCGCGAGGCCTCCACGAGCACATCACCACCCTCGCCGCCTCCCTTTCCCGCGACATGGGCTTCCTCTACGGCGTCGTCCGCCGCTCGCTCGGCGAGGAGAACGCCGCCGGACGGCTCCCGGCCCTCCAGGGCGATCTCGACCTCCCCGGCATCGGCGCAATGGCGATGTTCGGGGAGATCCAGAACGAGGCCAGCTCCGCCATCGCCGCCGCCCGCGAGGCCTACCTGCTCGACGCCTTCCCCGGCAACTCGCCCGCCGCCACCGCCATGCGCGGGATCGTCGGCGCCCGCCTCGACGCCTCTCCGTCGATCTCCCCCAGGGGAACGCTCGCGCCGCTCCTGGCGGAAGCCACCGCGAACTCGCTCAACGTCAACATCGTCCGCGGCGCCAAGCAGCTCGCCACCCACCCCTTCGGCGAGACGCAGTTCGCCATCGACCGCCACCGCGACTTCGACGTCTTCCTCCCCGACGGAACCCTCCTCTCCACCGACCCGGCCACGGCGGCCGACGAGCTCGCCCGCTTCGTCACCGGCCGGCAGGACGCCGCCTACGCGAACCTCGGCGCGGCCGAGAAGACCAAGGTCCACGTCGTGATGTCGCTCCTCACCCAGGAGTCGAGCACCGCCGCTCTCGGCGCCCCGTCGTTCGCCCTCGATCCGAACGGTGCGGTCTCGACCTTCAATTTCGGCGGCAACGGCCGGGCGCAAACCCGGACCTTCCGCCTGGAGCGGGACGCGGCCGGCGGCATCACCGTCCGCTTCGAGACGACGGTCCGGCCGGCCATTCTGGTTGTCAGGACGGAGGACATTCCGCTCGGCGCGGGAAGCTCGATCAGCGGCGGCTACACGCTGACGCTCACCGCGGAGAAGCTGGACACGATCGGAGCCCTGGATTTCGCCGCCTGCGACAATGCCGCGGCCAACCAGGCGATGGCGGGCAACGGGGAGCAGAGGCTGCGCACCGCGGTGAACCGGCTCCCGCCGGACTTCCGCCTCGGCCTCGAGCCGACCACCACCTTCTCCGCCGTCCTCAACTAGCCGCCCCCGCGGCGTCCGCGCGCGTGGCGCCGCCGCTCCAGCCGGACGACTTGAGCCGGGCCAGCGCGAAGCACCCGCGGACGACGAGCTCGACGGCGATCGAGATACGCCGCGAGCGGCAGCCGCACGCACCACATGCTCAGGGAGTTGAACGCGCCGGGAACGAGCGTGTCGCCCGCGCCGCGCAGCGCGCCGCCGCCCACGATCGCCGCCGCGAAGAACGGTTCCGCGAAGGCCACGGTGCGCAGCGCGGCGGCGCCTTCCCGGACGATGTCCGGCTCGCGGGTGAAGAGGCCGACGAGGTGGGGCGCGGCGAACCAGAGGAGCACGCCGCCGCAGGCCATCGCGAACATGCCGCACGCCGTCGCGAGAAACGCGAAGCTCCGCGCCGCGGCCGCGCGCGCGGCGCCGACCGCCTGCCCGACGATCGTCTGGGCGGCCGCGCGGATGCCGATGCACGGCAGGTAGCACAGCCCCTCAGCCGTGGCGGCGAAGGAGTTCGCGGCGATCGCGACGTCGCCGAGCGGGGCGACCACCGCCGTCGCCGCGACGACGGCGGCGTTCATCGCGGCGTTCTCGAAGGCGACCGGGGCGGAGAGCCTCGCCGCCTTCCGCACGACCCGGCGCGACAGGCGCAGCCGCTCGTCCGCGCGCAGCGAGAGGACCGGGTCGCGCACGAGCAGGGCCCGGCCGAGCCGCAGCGCCGTGACGGCCTCCGCGAGCGCCGTCCCGAGCGCCGCGCCCGCCACGCCGAGCCCCGCGCCGGGCAGCCGCAGCGCGAACCCGGACTGGAGCGTCCACTCGAGCGCCGGAAAGATCAGCAGCAGGTTGAACAGGACGTTCAGCGCGCACATCTGCATGTTGAGCGAGCCGGGCGTGCGCATGTCGCCCCTCGCCTGGAGCGCGGCGGTGGAGAGCGCGCCGAGCTGCAGGAAGGGGACGCCGGCCATGCAGATGGCGAAATACCGCGCCGCGAGAAGCGCCGTGCCCCCCTTGCCGCCGAGCCACCCGGGAAGCCAGGGCGACACGGCGGCGCCCGCCGCCGCGAGCGCGAGCGACAGCCCCCCCAGCACCGCGAGGCCCTGGCGCAGCACGGACCGGGCCTCGGCCTCTCGTCCGGCCCCGACGGCCTGGGCGATCTGGACGGAGAACCCGACCACGCCGGCCCAGCACACGCCGCCGAACAGCCACGTGGACGAGGCCATCAGCCCGACGGCCGCGGCATCGGCCGTTCCGAGCCGCCCGATCATCGCCGCGTCGATGAAGGACATCGCCATGGACGCGAACTCCGCCATCATCGCCGGGACGCTCATCCGGAGGACGAGCGCCAGCTTCGCGCCCGCCGGGACGGGTTCTGCGCCGCGCAGCATCGCGGCGAGCGACGCGGCGGCGTCGGGCTGGCTCTTCGTTCCGGACATCAGGGTCGCTGGCCGCGGAGGCGGGCGAGCTGGTCGACGGCGGCGGGGTTCAGGAGCCCGGTGCGGTCGATGTCGACGTTGAGGGTGACGGCGCAACCGTCGGCCGTCCGCGTCCGGATCAGCGCGGCCAGCTCGTCGTCGCCGAAGCGGAGGCCGGCGAAGCCGGTGCCGTCGTGCACCCATTCCCGGTTGTCCATCGTGCACCAGACGTGCATCTGCATGCCCTGGTCGTTCGTCCGGCCGCAGAGCGGCCAGGACGCCATCTCCTCGCCGCTGAAGTATTCCTGGCACGGCGTGTAGCAGAACGTGCCGCCCTGGGAGTTGAAGCTGACGAGGGCGTTCGGGTTGCCGGCCTTGCACCCCAGGGCGATTTCGCGGAAGGGGAAGCGATAGGAGCCGATCTCCACGCCGGTGTTGTAGCCGAAGGGGCCGTCCAGGCAGGCGATGGCGGAACTGTCGAACCACCAGCCGTCGATGCGGTCCCCGAGCGTGCGCGCGACGTCGGTCACAATCGCGACGACGTTCGTGCCGAAGTCCTCGAGGCGGCCGTCCTTGAACCCGATCGGCACCATCCACGCGTCGTCCGGATCGGGATGGTTCCGGTGGTAGGCGCAGCCGTAGTTGTGGTAGAGGATGAGTCGGATGCCCTCCGCGTGGAGCGCCTCGCCGAGCTCGGCGAGCAGGTTGCGCCTCGTCGTGCGGCCGGGCGCGACGGCGTCCACCGCCGCGCTCGGCGCGGGCAGGTGGAAGCTCCCCCACGTCGAGGTGAAGATGACGTACTCGGCGCCGGCCCGCTTCGCCTGCGCGACGTAGCGCGGCACGTCGAACGCGTCCACCGCCTCCTCGAAGGGGTTGCGCTCCCCCTTCTGGTCCGTGGTGGCGAACGTCCAGTGCGTGCTGATGCCGAACGCGCCGGCGAGCCAGTCCGTCGACGCGCGCGGGTAGCCGTTCGCGGCGTCGGCGGCGCGCAGCTGCGCCGCCTTGCGCGCGAGGAACTCCCGGCCGTAGACGAAGCGCTCCATCGGCCCCGCGTCGACGAACGCCACCGGGTCGATGGACTCCAGGTCCCGGCACGGCGAAAAGTCGACCGTTCCGCGCAGCCCGCGGCATTTCGCGAACGCCCCGGCGCGGCCGGTCCCGCACGAAGGGGCGATGGTGCGGAGGCGCGAACCGGGCGCGAACGAAAGCCCCGTCAGCCTCTCGCACCCGTAGAACGTCTCCGGCCCGATCCGTTCGACGCCGGCCGGAATCACGAGGTCGCCTGTGAGGTTCCCGCAGATCCAGAACGCGGCGTCGCCGAGCTCCTCGAGCCCCGCCGGCAGCGCGAGCGCGTTCGTGGCGCCGACGCACCCGGAGAACGCGCCCGCCCCGAGCGAGCGGACGGTCGCCGGGATCGCGAAGGACTTGAGGCGTCCGTCGCGCGAATGGACGAAGCCCGGCCCGATCGCGGTGGGCGCGAGACCCGTGTCGCGTTCGATGTCCGCAAGCGCGTCGAGCGTCCAGTCGCCCTCCGCCGGCGCCGAACGGACCTCCCGCAGGACGATTCCGCCGGGATGGGCGGCGTCCTTCTCGTAGACGATCGTCACCCCGTCGCGCGCGAGCGTCTCGTAGCCGTGGCCGTCGACGCCCGCCACCCAGGCGGCCCGGACGGGAATCGTGGAGGAAGCCGCCAGGACGGCCGACGCAAGCAGGAGGGAATGGTTGTCGTTCACGCCGGGCAAGTATGGCGCTTTTTTCCGCGAAAGGCAAGCGTCGAAGACGCGATCCTCTCCCCTTCCTCTCCCGCAGGGTCAGCACCCCGCCACGGCGGAGGGGCGCGCTTTTTTGTAACGCTTCCCGCCGGTTTTGTGTATACTTCGCGTCACCGCACCTCGCGAATCCGCGAACCTCGGCCTCCTCCGTCCTCGACCGACCGCCACACTCTTCACTCGTCACTGGAATCCCCGCTATGCCCATCGACCTCTCCCGCGTCAACATCTCGCTTCGCCAGTTCCAGAAGATCTCCTCCGGCACGTACAACGCCGGCGAGGTGAAGCTCGCGAGCGAGACCAAGCTCGGCAAGGTGAACAACCACGTCTCCCGCCTCGGCCAGAACGTGGTCCCGATCTCCCACGAGGAGGTGATGGCCGTCAAGACCGCCTTCATCAAGGCGCTCGCCTCGGGCGGCGTCGGCACCGACGAGATCGCCCGCGTCCGCCGGGAGCTCGGCCTCGCGCCCGACACGGGCGAGGCCGTCGACCGAAACCTCGGCCAGCGCAGCATGAAGCCGCTCACGCGCCAGCAGGTGCGCGAGATCCTCGACCGATACGCCGACACGATCAACAACCATCCCGGCGCCCCGGACGCGGTGAACAACGCCCTCGACGGGTCCCGCGCGGTCTCCGCCAACAACGACATCCTGCTCTTCGAGCGCCTCGTCGCGGGCCACTTCAACGAAATCTTCCGGGAGGACGCCGAGCGCATGGCCGAGATGGCGCGCCAGAAGCTCGCGTCGGCCCGCGAGGCGCTCGCCGCCAATCCCAATCCTCCCGCCGACCAGCGGCTCCACGTCACCTGGGAGCTTCCGGGCGGCCAGACGGTCGATCTGCTGGCGCCCGTCGGCCTCGCCGATTTCGTCGCGCGCCTCGAGGACGCGATCTTCCTCCTTTCGATCGAGCGGCCCCGGCGCGGCAACGCGGAGCCGCCTCCTCCGCCGCCGCCCCCCGTCGCGAACGCCGCCTGGAACGCCGCCCTGAAGTCCGCGCTGCTCGCGGACCCCCCGAAGCCCCTCCCGCACGACATCGCCGTCCTGGAGAAGACGCTGGTCGACGAGGCGCGCGCCAAGTTCGGCGCGGACGCGATCCCGCCGGACGCCCGTCTCGCCACCCTCGTCCACGGGTCGGTCATGAAGGCGTTCAACCAGGCCGTCCGGGACGCCGGAGACCGCCGCGTCGGGCCGGACGACCTGCGCGACCGGTTCCGCGACGCCCTCGACACCTTCGGCGCGGCGACGCTCGCCGGCCGCCGGCTGGAGCAGGCGGCCGCGGACCTGGGCGTGACGGGCGTCACCATCGCGGACAAGCGGAGCTTCATCGCCCGCAATCCGGAGCTGATGGCCGCGATCGCCCGGGCCGATTCGCCCGAGACGGTCGCCCGGGCGCTGGACGACGCCCAGCCGACCATCCGGAAGATGGCCGGGCTTCTCGCAAAGATCCGGGAACTCCAGCGTTCGGTCGTCGATCGCGGCGCCGAAGCGCTCGCCCGCAAGTGCAACCTCCCCAAGCCGGCCCTCGCCGCTCTTCCCTCCGTCACCAAGACCCTCGTCCAGAAGGCCTCCACCCTCGGCATCAAGCTCGTCGCCGGCACGGAGGTCGCGTGCGAGACGGAACAGGACGCCGAAAGGGCCTTCGACGACCTGGTCGAGCGGTTCTCGGAGGGCCTTCCCGCCTTCCTCGCCAAGGCGGAGGCCGTCATCGCCGCGCGCGGGCTCTCGCCGATCGCGGCCGATGCGCTCCGCGGCCTGGTCTGCTCCCTCCCCTCGTTCAAGCCGGAGGTCTTCGACCCCGAATCGGTCTCCGCGTTCGCCGATCCGCTCCGCCGCTCGCTCGAATCGCTCGCCGTCGAGCTCCGCGAGCCGGGCGTCTCCGACGACGAGGGCCTCGCCGCCGTCGAGCGCTTCTTCGTTCCAGGCCTTCGTCCTGATCGCCTTCGACGGCAAGCTCGACGCCGTCGCCACGATCCACGACTTCCTCGCCCGCCCCGACGTCGCGAAGAAGCTCGCGATGAAGCCCCTTGCCTCGTCCCTGGAAGGCGTCTTCCAGTGGACGAAGGCGCTGGGCGACCCGAAGGCCGCGAACGGGCTCCTGCTCGAAGGGCTCGGCACGCCGAAGCTCCCGCCCTTCCACGCCGCCGCGCTCGTCGGGGCCGCGCGCGCCGCCGGACTCACGGCGACGTCCGAGGCGGACGTCCTCGCCCTCTTCGCGCCCGACCGGCCCGCCGGCCGCCTGCTCGCCGAGGCGATCCGCGACTTCCCGCTCGTCGTCACGCCGGAGCTGCTGACGGGCCTCGTCAAGAGCGCGCTCGCCCCGTTCGCCGGCGCAATCCACGACGGCGTCGCCTCCGCCGCGCTCGCCGCCCCCGCGGCCGACTTCCCGCCCGCGGCCCGCTCCCTGGCCGAAAGCGCCTACCAGAAGGCCGGCGCGGAGCCCTGGAAGGCCGACGCGCTCGTCGCCGCCGCCTTCCGCGCCTGCGGCGACGACGCCGACGTGCGCGCCATCGTGACGGCCAACCTCGACCTCTTCCTCGTCGGCGCCAACGCGGCGCTGCGCACCGAGGAGGCCGTCCGCCGGCGCGTCGAGGCCCTCCGATCCAACTTCGCCGAGCTCCGGCGGCTCTCCGCGAACGACCCGGAGCTCTTCGCCCAGGGCCGGGCGATGCTCGTCTCCCTGCACGGCAAGACGCTCCCCCCCGGCCTCCTGCCCAACCTCGTCCAGGCCGCCTGGGAGCTGCCCGCGGACGACCTGCGCGGCCTTTCCGGCCGCTCCCGCGGGATGGCGATCCACAGGGCCGTCGTCCGGTTCGTCCAGAACGTCGATCGCGCGGCCGAGGAGTCCGGCGCGATGGAGCAGTTCAACGGCGGCGACGAGCTCGCGATCTGCCGCGACTTCGTCGTCCGCCGGATGCTCTCGAACCTGCGCCCCGCCGACGTGCAGGGCCTCTACGCCGCGTTCCATTCGCAGAACGCCGTCCGTCTCGCCAGCGCCTACCGCGGGATGGCGAACCTCGCCGGCGACGGGATCTCGGACGGTCTCCGCTCCGCCCTCGGCACCGTCGGCCAGAACCTGTATCAAACGATTGTCGAGCTCCGGCACACGATCGGCGCCCATCTCGGGCGGGAGGACGTGCCGATCGGGAATCTCGCGGGCGACCCGCCCCGGCCGGAGACCTTCGGCGCCGCCGGGCTCGTGAACGAGGTGCTCCCCCTCGCCCGCAGGCGCATCGCCGACGGGAGGAAGGCCGCCCTGGACCACTACGTGAAGGGCGGCGGCGCGGCCGCCGAACGCCTCCGCGGCGTCCTCTCGGACCGGATCGGCCCGGAGCCGGACAACCCCGAGCAGACCCTCTACGACGACTTCCAGCGCATCACCCGGACGATGCTCCTGCGGCCGATGCTCACCACCCTGCGCCGGATCGCCTCCGTCCCGAACGGCGTGCCCTCGCTCGATCCCAACCGGACCTTCCCGATCCGCCTCGACGGCGAGGAGGTCTCCCCCGACACCCTCTCCGCGCTCGACCACTACGCGAAGTTCGTCACGAAGGGCCGCAAGACGACCTACGCCTCGCTCACGAAGGCCGAACGCAACAAGGCCCACTTCGCGATGGTCTTCGCCTCGAAGGGCAC
>CADBEF010000036.1 GCA_902793555.1 uncultured bacterium
CGCCCCTGCGCGCAGCGCCGCCGATCCGCGCCGCCGCGCCGGCCCCCGCCGTGCCGGCCGAGGACGTCGCCACGAAGCCCCGCATCGCGATCAACGCGGCGCTCGGCGCCGTCCCGGCGTCGGACGGCGCCACGCGCCGCTCCGGTCCCGTCGCTTCCGAGACCGCCGCGAACGCCTCCGGCGACTGGGCCACACCCGAATCGGCCTACGTCCCGCCGGCGGGCGCCAAGCCCTCCGGGGGCCGCCGCGCGAAGAACGCCGGCGCCGCGATCCTCGCCCGGCTGCTCGCGTTCCTCACGATCGCCCGCCCGCCGCTGCTCGTCCGCCTCGCCGGCTCGGTCGTGTTCGTCGCCGTCCTGTTCCTCGCGATGTGGTGGCGCGTCGGCGCGCTCGAGTCCGTTCCCGCCGCCGACCCGCGCGACCCGTCGTCGATCAAGGCCGTCCCGGCGCGCGTCGGCAAGGCGCTGCCCGCGTCCAAGCCCATCACCGCGACGCTGGCCGTCCGCGCGGCCCCGAAGCCGGCGACGTCGGTCGCGAAGCCCGCGGAAGCGCCCGTCGCCCCGCCGGCCGTCCCGCCCGCGGAAGAACTGCCGCCGGACGCGGCCGCGATCGCGTCGGGCAAGCCGGACCAGCCCGCCCAGCCGGACGCCGTCAAGCGCCTCCCCAAGGACCTCTACGAGGACGCTCTCTTCGAGATCGTCCGCAACCTGCGCCGCAAGCCGTGGGCGGACGCCAAGAGCTCCTCCGTCCGCGCGCTCAAGGACGTCGCCGCCAAGGTTCCCGCCAAGGCGGAATCGTGCAACGCGATCGCCGTCGCGTTCGGCCGCGCGGATTCGTGGGAGGACCTCGTCGGCTCGACGCTCTTCGAGCACCCCCGCAAGCGGGAAGTGACGATCGGTCGCACGCGCCACACGATCATCCCGACCGGCACGCTCCCCGGGACGCTCATCTGCGACCGCATCGTGAACGGGACCACGATCCGCAACCAGAAGCTCCCGCTCGCCAAGATGGACAACCGCCAGAAGTGGGCCATCGTCCGCCCGGAGCGCCCCGACGCCGATCCCGAGCCGCTCTTCTCACGCGCGTTCCTCACCCTCGCCTACGGCAGCGAGCGGGAATTCCGCGCCCTCGTGGACCGGTACCAGGCGCTCGAGCCGATGAAGGCGTTCTATCTCGTCTACGAGCTGGACCGCAAGTAGAGCCCGATGGAAGACCCCGCCACGCCGCACCCCGCCGGATCCGCGCCACGCCGCCGTCCCCGCTGGACGGACCGGCTCGGGCCGTGGAAAGGCCCCTACCAGCTCGTGTGGTTCGCCGTGCTCGCCCTCGCGCTCGCCAACGTCTGGTTCGGCCCGCTCAACCAGGACGAAGGCTGGTACCTCCTCGCCGCGCAGAACGTCGACCGGGGCCTGATGCCCTACCGCGACTTCTTCTACTCGCAGGGGCCCGTCCTGCCCTACGCCTATGGCTGGATCGCCGGCGCCTGGTCCGACGCCGGCGTCCTCGGCGGCCGCCTCGTCACGGCCGTCTTCGGTTTTCTCGCCACTGTTTTCTTCGCGCTGGTGGCCGGCGAACTGGCGCGGCGCCGCGATCCGGACGCGTTCGGCCCCGCGTTCTTCCTCGCCTTCGTCCTGCTCGGGCTCTCGCCCGACTGGGCCTACTTCACGGCCATCCCGAAAACCTACGCGCTCGGTTCGCTGTTCCTCGCGCTCGGCTTCGGGCTGTCGCTCGGCGCGCCGGGCGTTCCCAACCGCCGCGGCTCCGCGATCGCCGGCGCGTGCTTCGCCCTCGCGGCCGCCACGCGCGCCACGCTCTGCCTCGCCGCCGTCCCGGTCTGGATCGCGCTCATCGTCGTCGGGCGCCGCGACCGCGCGCGCCGCCTCGACTGGCTCTGGTTCGCCGTCGGCTGCGCCGCCGCGCTCGCCGCGGTCTACGTGCCGGTTTTCGTTCTCTGCCCGGAGAACTTCCTCTTCTCGCAGACGTTCCACGCCGCCCGCGCCGCCGCGCCGTTCAAGCAGTGGCTCCTCCTGCGCGCCGGCTTCGCGTCCCTGCTCGCGCAGGGTTATCCCGCGCTTCTCGCGGCGGCGGCGATCCTCGCGGCGGCAGGACTCGCCAGGACGCGCGAGGTCGGCGGGGCCGCCGGCCCCTCGCGCGTCCTGCATCTCGCCGTCGTCGCCGCCTTCGCGCTGCTGACGCTCGCGCACTTCCTCGTCCCGTTCCCGTACGCGGACTACAACACGCCCGCGATGCCGCTCGCGGCGGTCGCGCTCGCGGTGCCGCTCGGCGGGCTCGTCGCGCGGGCGGACCTGCGCCCGTGGCGCGTCGGCCTCGCCGCGCTCGCCGCGTCGCTCGCCTTCGTCGCCGCGTCGCCGTGGCCGATGAAGTGGGTCGGCGGCGAGCAGGACCGCTTCTGGTTCTCGACGGATTCCGAGAGCGCGCTCGCGCGCCTGCGCCGCGCCGGCCGCGTCGTGCGGGAACGGAATCCGGACGGCAAGCCGATCTTCACGCAGGATGCGTATCTCGCGGTCGAGGCCGGGGTCCCGGTCGTCCGCGGCTTCGAGGTCGGCCCCTTCTCGATTTTCCCCGGACTGTCCGACGAGGAGGCGCGCGAGCGGCGCGTCCACAACGTCGCCACCGCGGAACGGGCGATCCGCGAGGCCGACTTCGACGTCGCGACGGTTTCCGGCTACACGTTCTTGATCGGCTGCCCCTCCACGGAACCGCTGCCGGAATCCGACCGGCTCCGCCTGCTCGACGCACTGTTCGCCCGGTGTGGCGGGAAGCCGGTCTACCACGAGTCCCGCTTCGGCCAGCAGAACACGGAACTGGACATCTTCTCTCTGGATTCAAACGCCCGTTTGGAGTATACTCCCGCGCCATGAGCACGCTTCCAACCATCCGGATCGGCGGCGCGCCCTCTCCGGAGGACGCCGGCGCACCGTCGTCCGCCCCCGGAAAAACCAGCAAGCTTCCAACCATCCGCATCGGCGGAGACGCCCCGGCGCCCGGCAAGACGGGCAAGATCCCCGCCGCCGCCGTCCCCGCGCCGACCTCCGCCGAAGAGGTCGTCGACATACCGGCCGAAGAAGTCGTCGATATCGTCGACGTCGACGCGCCGGCGCCCGCCGCACCCGCTCCTGCGCCCGCCGAGCCGACCCCCGTCCCGGCCGAGCCCGCGCCTGCGCCCGCCGAGCCGACCCCCGCACAAGCTCCGGCACCCGAAGCGTCCAAGACCGGTTTGCGCCCCGGCCTCAAGCTCCCTCCGCGCGTCGGCGGCGTTTCGACCAAGAAACGGGCGCCGGTCCGAGCCGGCCTCAAGCTTCCACCCAAGCCCGGCGCTACCGCGCCCGCGGCGGCCGCCGCCGCGAAGCCGGCCGCCGCATCCCCCGCGGCGCCGGCGCCGGACAAGAAGGCCGCCGACGCACCCAAGAAATCGGCGGACGACGGCAGGAAGCCGGATGGCAAGGACGCCGACAAGACGGCCGGCGACAAGCCGAAGAAGCGGAGCTTGTTCGTCCGTCTGGTCCGCCAAGTCCCGAACCTGGTCCTCCTGCTTGCCGCGATGACCGCGACCGCCTGGCTTCGCGTGGCGCACTTTCCGCCCGTCGACGCACCGGTCGCGCCTCGGCCCGCGCCGGCGGCCGCGGCGAAGAAGCCGGTCGCCAAGGCCTCCGACGTTTCTCCGTGGATCCGCACCGCGAAGGCCAAGGCCGGCAAGCTTCCCCGCATCGTCCACGCGGCCGCTCCGCAGCCCGTCGAAGAGCCCGTCGCGGGGCCGGAGGAGCCGGTCGTCGAAGAGGTCGTCGAAGAGGCGCCGAAAGAACCGAAGAAGAAGCAGATCGTCAAGCGCGTGCCGGCGGATCTGTTCGAGGACGCCCTCCTAGAGACGGTCAAGATGCTCCGCACGATGCCGCAGGCCGACGCCTGCCGCGCGGCGGTGAATTCCTTCTCCGACATCGCGAACAAGGAACGCGAACGCTCGCGCGAGTGCTACCGCGTGATCACGGCGCTCAACTCCGCGAAAAACTGGGACGACCTCGTCGCCGAGACGATTTTCGACAACCCGAAGAAGCGCGAAATCAAGGTCGGGAACACGACGCACGTCATCGTTCCGACGGGGACCATTCCCGGCGCCATCGTCTGCAAGCGGTACGTCAACGGAACCGTTCTCTTCGACCAGCGCATCGCCCTCGCGGACATGACCCCGCAGGAGAAGCTCCGCATTCTCCGCGGCGAGAAACCCGATCCGGCACCCTCCTCGCTCTACGGGCGCGCCCTCCTCGAGCTCGTCTACGGGTCGCCCAAGACCTTCAAGGCGTTCGTCGACAGGCACAAGCGCATCGAGGGCATGAAGGCGTTCTACGTCGTCTACGAACTCGAGCGCCTGAAGCAGTAGCGCAGCGCCGCGCGCTACTCCGCGTCCGTTCCGCCGCCGATGCGCTCGCGGCGCAGCTGCCCGCAGCTCGCGTTCACGCCGCGGCCCTTGCTGCGGCGCAGCGTCGCGTTGAGCCCGTGCCGCTCCAGGTACGAACGGAACGCCTCGCAGTCCGCCGGGTCGGGTGCCCGGCCGTCGAAACCGGGCACCGGGTTGAGCGGGATCAGGTTCACGCGGCACGGGAAGCCGTGCACGAGCTCGAGCAGCTGCCGCGCGTGCTCCGGTCCGTCGTTGAACCCCGCCACGAGCGTGTACTCGAACGTCACGATGCGGCCCGTCTTTTCCGTGTAGGCGCGAACCGCGGGGACCAGGACGCCCAGCGGCCAGCGCCGGTTCACCGGCATGAGCGCGCCGCGCAGCCCGTCCGTCGGCGCGTGCAGCGACACCGAAAGCTCGAACTGCACGCCCTCGCGGGCGAACCGCTCGATGCCCGGCACGACGCCGCACGTCGAGAACGTGATCCGCCGGGCGCCGATGCCGAGCCCCTCCGGCGGGGGCGCGTTCATCCGCCGCGCCGCCGCGAGCGCGTTGTCGTAGTTGGCGAACGGCTCGCCGATGCCCATGAAGACGACGTTGTCCGGCCGCCGCCCGAGCAGCACGGCGGCGCGGACGGCCTGCGCGGCGATTTCGCCCGCGGAGAGGTTGCGCGTGCAGCCGTTGCGCCCGCTCGCGCAGAAGGCGCACCCCATCGCGCAGCCGACCTGCGAGGAGACGCACGCGGTCGCGCGGTCCCGCGCCGGGATGAGAACCGTCTCCACCAGCTCGCCGTCCGCGAGGCGCGAGAGGATCTTGCGCGTCCCGCCTCCGACGCCCGCGACCTCGAGCGTCGCGAGCGTGCCGTCCAAGTCGAGAAACCGCTCCGCAAGCGCCCCGCGGAGCGCCTTCGGCAGGTTCGTCATCGCGTCCCACGACGCGACCGGCCGCGCGTAGAGCCATTCGCCGATCTGCCGCGCGCGGAACGCCGGCGCCCCGGCGTCGCGCACGGCCGCCGCGAGCGCGGCGGCGTCCAGGTCGTAGAGGGACGTCTTCCCGGCCATGGCACGCCTACCGGACGAGCACGAGGTTCTCGGGAAACTCGGTGCGCCGCGCGGGGACCCACGGAAGCGGCTCCCCCTCGTCGTCCGGCGCGCGCAGGTGCATCGCGCTCACGCGGTTCATCATCGAGAGGAACGGCCGCCCCACGACAACGCGGCGCGGCGCGGGCGAGCTGGAAAGCCCCGCGTCCCAGCCGGCCGCGAAGCCGACGAGGGCGCCGAGCAGAACGCCCGCCGCGGCGGCGACCGCGAGCCCCCGCAGCCCGAACTGCGGCTCTCGCTCCTCGGGCGAACCGAGCGTCTCCTGCAGCGCGGCGAGCTCCTCCTCCTTGGCGGCG
Organism: uncultured bacterium; assembly: GCA_902793555.1. Lineage (GTDB taxonomy): Bacteria > Verrucomicrobiota > Kiritimatiellia > RFP12 > UBA3636 > UBA3636. The sequence goes on from CADBEF010000036.1 coordinate 5,808, forward strand.
AGCCGCTCGCGCTCGAGCGCGAGCTTCTCGGCCTCCAGCTGGAGGCGCTCGCGCTCCAGCGCGGCCAGGTCGCGCCGCGCGTCTCCGGAGCCCTTCGTTTCCATGCGGCGGACTCTACCACACCCCGCGCGCCCCTGTCCAGCCCAATCGGCGGCGGCAGGCGCCGCGAGCGGCCTAGCGGCCGCGCAGGAAGAGCTGCCAGACGTCGTGGAAACAGAACCACGCGAAGGCCGCGAGGAGCAGGGCCATGAAAACGTGCACCAGCCCGTTGAGGACGCGCGGCGGCAGCTCGCGCCCGGTGAGACCCCGCCACAGCGCGAAGACGACGTGGCCGCCGTCCAGCACCGGGATCGGGAGCAGGTTCAGGATCGCGAGGTTCACGTTGAGGTAGCGGATGAACGCCATCGCGCCGGCGAGGCTGCCGAGGACCGAGAGCCAGATCGTCGTGACGATCGCGACGGGGCCGCCGAGCGCGCCGCCGAGCTTCTTGAGCTCCTCGGGGTTGCGCTTGCGGAAGAGCGGTTCGAACACGCGCTTGATCGCGCTGGCGTCGCCGCGGAGCTGGTCCATCGGGCGGCGGAACTCCTCCCACGGGCGGACCGAGAGGAAGCGCGGCTCGATGACGACGCCGACCATGTGGCGCGGCTTTCCGCCGTCGCCCGGCTCGCCGAGTTCGGCCACGAGCGTCCGGGTCAGGATTTCGCCGTCGCGGCGGAACTCGATTTCGAGCGGGCACCCGGCCGACGAGGCGACCGCCTCGACGAACGACTTGGAGGAAACGATGCGGCACCCGTCCACGGAGCGGATCACGTCGCCCTTGAGAAGGCCCGCGCGCTCGGCGGGCGAACCGCGCCGGACGTCCGAGACCGCGCACGTCGCGGCCTGGACGAGCCCGGGCACGTGCAGGTAGCCGCGGCGGTCCGGAACGACCGGCGCGTCGATCGTGGCGGTCGCGCCGTCGAAGATGTTCGACACGGCGATTTCCACGCGGCCGTCGCAGGAGAGCAGGTGCGCTTCCTGCTGGTAGCCGAGCCAGGTCGTCACCGGCTTGCCGGCGACCGAGAGGATCTGGTCGCCGGGCCGGAAGCCCGCCTCGGCGCCGCGCGCGTCTGCCGTGCCGTCCGGCAGCTTCTCGGCCAGGACCTCGCCCACCACCGCGCCGCCGAAGTCGAGCGCCTTCGGGACGATGGGCGGCAGCGCCCAGACCGCCAGCGCGAGCAGGACCGCGAAGACGCAGTTGCCGAACGGGCCGGCGACGGAGACGATCACGCGCTTCCACCAGGCGGCCGGGGGAACGGGACCGTCCGCCGCGCCGGCCGCCGTCCCGTCGCCGCCCGACTGGATCGCGGACATGCCGGACGGATCCAGCTGCGGCAGCGAGACGTAGCCGCCGAACGGAATCGCGTTGACGCGGTACTCGGTTTTCCCGATCTTCCGCTTCCAGAGCGCGGGGCCGAAACCGAGCGCGAAGACGTCCGCCTCCAGCCCGAGCCAGCGCGCGGCGAGGAAATGACCGCCCTCGTGGACGAGGATCGTGAGGCTGAAGAGAAGCAGGACCGCGAGCGCGGCGAGAAACCAGCCGAGTGCCGTGAGAACGCCGGAAAGCATGGGAAACGAAGACGGTTGAAAGGGGTGAAAGGGTCGAAGGCCGGAGACTCCGGGGGTCTACTCGCTCCGGAGCAGAGACGGTCCCGTGAGGCCCATCGCGAGACCGTAAAGCAGGACGACGGCCGCGTCGGCGAGGTTGTATTCGACGAAGGAGAAGAGGACGAGCGCCGAGAGCATCGCGAGCGGCGCGGCGAAGCAGAGCGTCTCGGGCGCGGCCGAGTCCGCGGCCGGGCGGCGCGAGCGCCGGGCGAGCGCGACCGTCGCCCGCAGGGCGAGGAACATCCAGAGCGCCCACGCCGCGACGCCCGCCCAACCGAAATCGACGAACGCCTGCAGCGGCGTCGAATGGACGTGGTTGCGGTCCATTTCGAGGCGCACCCGCGTCAGGCCGGCGGCTTCCCAGCGCGCCAGATCCTTGCGGGCGCGGCGGAGGTCGTCGGCCGCCGGCGTCCCCGGTTCGGGACGCGTCCGCGCCAGAGCCTGCGTCCGGGCGTCCAAGTCCCGCCAGTGCAACATGCGCCACAGCCGCTGTTTTTCCGCCGCGAGGCGGCGCCCCGCGCGCGACTTGCTCGGCGGGCGGTCCGCCTGGTACCGGGCGACGGCCCCTTCGGCTTCGGCGATTTCGCCGTCGATCGCCGCGCGGCGCTCGGCTTCGCGCATCTTCGCGCTCGTGAGCGACCGGAAGCCGACGCCCCACGGATGCTCGCGGTGAAGCTCGGGAACGATCCGGCACCACATCAGCGCGCGCCCCCCCTTGGCCAGCCGGAACTCGTCCGGCAGCTCGGCGAAGCGCCCCCGCACGTGCGGCATCGCGAAGGCCGCGGCGGCGCAGACGGCCAGAACGGGCAGCGCCTTCCACCAGCGCAGGCGGGAAAGAAGGAGCGCGAAACAGACCGCGAAACCGGCGAGGACCGGACCGCGCTTGAACGCGAGCAGCAGCCCCGCCGCCACGAGCGCGAGCAGGAGGAAGGCCGGCACGCGGCGCGTCCGCGCGCGGAAGCACTCCGCCGCGAGGCAGAACGCCGCCGGCAGCGCGACCATGAGCCGCTGCGCGTCCTGCATCGATCCGAGTTTCACGACGGCCTGCGCGTAGGTCTGGGCGCGCCACGGCAGCTCGATCCAGCGGTTCACGGCACCGAGCAGGCCGAGGCTTTCGGTGGCGCGGTAGAGGAACGCCTGGAAGGACGTGACAGGAGAAGACGCCGGGTCGAGGTCCCGCGCCACCATCTGCCAGGACGTCGGGAACGAAATCTGGAACCACGCCATCGCCGGGTGCAGGAGGACGACGCACAGCGCCGTGACGGCGGCGCCCAGCACGAACGCCCGGAGCACCGCGAGCAACCGCAACCGCGAATCGACCTGCACGACGGCCAGCGGAATCGCGAAGAACCAGACCAGCTTGTCGAGTTTCTGCAGCCCGCGGCCGGGCTGGATCAGCGGATCCCAGTTCGTCGCGGCCAGCGCGGCCGTCACAACCGCCGCCAGCGCAAGATAGACGAGCCACCCGGCCGACGGCGCCGTGAAGCGCAGCAGGCGCCGCCGGGCGCGGTCGCAGAGCGTCAGGACCAGACACGCGGCCAGCGCGGCGCGGGCCGCCGGCATCGAGACGCCCGCGCAGAACGCGAACGCCAGGAACGCCGCCCACGAGGGGTCGGATTTCACGGTTTGGGCAAATTTCACCAGAACTCCCAGTGTCCCGTCGCCAGGACGTAGAACCCGAGCAGCAGGTTGGTCGCCGCGTGCGCGATGCACGCCGCCCAGACGTCGCGGGTCCGGAGAAAGAGAAGGCCGTAGGCCAGGCCGGCGAGGAAGCCGGGGACGGCGAGCGAACCGTGCTCGGCGGCGAAGACCGCGGTCACGGCCAGGAACGAGAACGCGTGGAACGAGCCGACCGGGACGTCCAGGAAATCGGGCGTCCGTGCCGCGCGCAGGAGGTAGGCTCGCCAGAAGAACTCTTCGGCGACGGCGATCGCGACGCCGGACCCGACCATGTGGACGGCGAAAAGCGGCCACCCCGTCGCGGCGGGCGCGTAGCGCGCCTCCGCTTCGGCCGCCGCGGCCGCCAGGTCCGTCCCGCCGCCCCACGGCAGGAGCCCCTGCCAGAACGCCGCGCCCGGAAGCGCCCACAACGCGAACAGGCCGGCGCCGACCGCGAGGGCCGGCAGGACGTGTCCGGCGCGGAACAGGCCGGCGTAGTAGGTCCACGGGCGCAGGAGCGCGAGCGCGCCCAGCGCGAGGGCCGTCTGCACCGCATACAACGCGCCGTCGGAGAGCAGGTCCAGCGACGGCGTTTCCTCCGTCCCCGAGCCGGGCGTCAGGTGCATGAGGCGCGCCGCCAGCATCGCGCCGATCCAGAGCAGGAACGGAGCCGCGTGCCGCGCGGCGGCGCGCGACATCGCCTTCGCTTTCGGGCTGCCCTTGCGGGCTGGCTCCGGAAGCGGCGCGTCTTGTCTGGCGGGGGCGTCGGACATGGGGGCGGCATTCTAGCAGAAACCGCCCGGCCGTTCAACCGCGGTTGCCCCCCGGTCGGCGGTATGGTAGAATCGTGCGCGACTCCCCCACCCCGCCACGACCATGGAAACCAAACCCGAACTGCTGATCCTCGGCTCCGCCGCCGCCGAGGGGATCCCCGCCATCTTCTGCGACTGCCGCGTCTGCCGCGAGGCCGCGAAACGCGGCGGCCCCGACGTCCGCGCCCGCACCTGCTACAACTTCGGGGGCGACGTCCAGATCGACCTCGGCCCGGACGGCCTCCAGGCCTGGCAGGCGCACCACGACGTCCTGCGCCGCATGCGCCACCTGCTCGTGACGCACGCCCACGAGGACCACCTCCAGCCCTCCGACCTGGTCTACAAGTCGCGCTGGTTCGCCGGCGTCCCCGCGATCGACGGCGTCCTCACGGTCCACGGCACCGCGCCGACCCGCGCCCGCCTCGAAAACGAACTCTGGCTCGGCGACGAGACGTTCGAGGAGAAGTTCCGCAACTGCGGGCTCGCGTTCCACCTGTTCAAGCCGTTCGACACGTTCGTGCTGGACGGCTGCGGCGCCGTCGTCCGCACGTTCGCCGCCGACCACTGGGAACGGCTGCAGCCGTGCGTGTTCCTCGTCACGCTGCGCGGCCGCACCGCGTTCGTCTGCAACGACACCGGCTGGCTGCCCGACGCCTCGTGGGACGCCCTCGCGAAGCTCCGCGGCGAGGTCGCGATCGACGTCGCGGTCCTCGACGACACGGGCATGCTCGCCGGCGCGCCGGAAGGCCCGGACGGCGCCGACGCCTGGACCCGCGGCCACATGAGCGCGCCGACGATCCTCCAGGCCTACGACAAGCTCGACGAGCTCGGCCTCCTCGCCCCCGGCTGCGTCCGCGCCGTCAACCACTTCTCCCACAACGGCGGCTCGACCCACGACGAGCTCCGCGCCTTCTACGAGCCCCGCGGCATCGTCGTCGGCCACGACGGCCTCGCCCTGTAAACGTGCTCCGCTACGTCCTCAAGCGCATCGCCCTGATGGTGCCGACGTTCCTCGGCATCACGGTGCTGTGCTTCCTGCTGACGGCGCTCGTGCCGGGCGGGCCGGTCGAGCAGCAGCTCTCCCGCATGCGCGGGCTCGGCGGCGGCGCGGCGGGCGCGGTGGCGGCCGGGTCGGCGGCGCATGGCGCCGGCCACGCGGCGCTCACGGAGGAGATGCGGAAAAACCTCGAGAAGAGCTTCGGGTTCGACAAGCCGCTGCCCGTCCGCTACTGGAACTGGCTCGTGCGCGACCGCTGCGGCCTGCGCGCCAAGTCGATCCAGTACACCGACCGCACGGCGTGGGACCTCATCGCCTCGCGCATCCCCGTCTCGCTCTGGTTCGGCATCCCGGGCTTCTTCCTCGCCTACCTCGTCTGCATCCCGCTCGGCATCGCCAAGGCCGTGCGGCGCGGGTCGGCGTTCGACCTGGCGTCCTCCGCGCTCGTCTTCGCCGGCTACGCCATCCCCGCCTTCGCGCTCGGCATGCTCCTCAAGACGCTGCTCTGCGGAACGTCGGACGCCTTCTGGGACGTCCTCCCGCTCGGCGGCTTCGAGAGCGACGGTTTCGCGTCGATGCCCTTCGGCGCCAAAATCGCAGACCGTTTCGCGCACATGGTCCTGCCGGTCGTCTGCTACATGGCCGGTTCGTTCGCGATGCTCACGCTGCTCGTGAAGAACTCGCTCCTCGACCAGCTCGGCGCGGACTACGTCCGCACCGTCCTCGCGCGCGGCGCTTCGATGCGGCGGGCCGTCTGGTGCCACGCGCTGCGCAACGCGCTCGTTCCGGTCGCGACTGGCTTCGGCGGCGTCCTCGCCGTCTTCTTCGCCGGGTCGGTGATCATCGAGTCCGTCTTCGACATCCCCGGCATGGGCAAGCTCTCGCTCGAGGCGCTCGAATCGCGCGACTACCCCGTGTTCCTCGGGCTCCTCTCCGTCACCTCGATCCTCGGCCTCGTCGGCCAGCTCCTTTCCGACCTCGCCTACGTCCTCATCGACCCCCGCGTCCGGTTTTCGAAGTAGCCCCTTCCACCTCTCACCTCTCACCTCTCACCTTGCGAAAGCATCCACCATCCACCCCGTGGGGCCGTTTCCGCGCCAGCCGGCGCGGATGGTGGTCGTTTCTGCTGCTGGCGGGACTCTTCGCCGTGTCGCTGGCCGCGGACTGGATCGCGCCCGACCCGGGCCGGACCTTCGGGCCGGAAGCGATCGAGCCCTATCTGCGGCCGGAAAAGATCTCCGGCGGCCACTACCCGGTCGCGGCGGCGGAATACACCGCCACCCCGGATGGAGGGGTGCCGGAGACAAAGCTCCTCCGCGCGTGGGGCGACACCAACCGATTCGCGGCGGCGCTCGATGCGCCGCTCCCGGCCACGCTCGCGCCCGCGGTCACGGCACGCCTGCGCGGCGAAGCGGCCCCCGCCTTCGAAGTCGCGGAAGGCGGGATCTCGTATCGCCTCGCGCCGGCGGCCGCCGGCGCGGGCGGAACCGCCCGCGTCTACCTGCGCCGCGCCGACTGGCGCACCGCCCCGCCAGAGGCGAATGATGAATCCAGAATGATGAATGATGAATTCGGGAACGCCTCTTCCATTCAGCATTCAGCATTCAGCATTCAGCATTCCGGTTCAAGCGGCCCGCCGCTCGAACCGGCGGTCTTCCCCTTCCGTCCCGTGCCCGGCCATCCGTTCGGGTTCGACAACGCGGGGCGCGACGTGTTCGCGCTCGTGCTGCACGCCACGCGAATCGCCCTCGCGTTCGGTCTGCTGCTCACGTTCGCGTCTCTGCTGCTCGGCGTCGTGGCCGGCGCGGTGCAGGGGTACTTCGCCGGCTGGGCGGACCTGGCGGGCCAGCGCTTCACGGAAATCTGGGGCGCGCTGCCGTTCCTCTACGTCGTGATCTTCCTCGGAAACGCGTTCGGCCGCTCCTTCGGGCTGCTGCTCGTCTGCTACGCGATCTTCAACTGGATCGGGACGGCCGCCTACGTGCGCGCCGAGTTCCTGCGACTGCGCGGACGGCCGTTCGTCGAGGCGGCGCGCGTGCAGGGGCTCCCCTCGCGCCGCATCATGCTGCGGCACATCCTGCCGAACGCCCTCACGCCGCTCGTCACGCTCTTCCCGTTCCTGCTCGTCGGCGCGATCGGCTCGCTGGCGGCCCTGGACTACCTCGGCTTCGGCCTCCCGGCCGGCACGCCGTCATGGGGCGAGCTGCTCCAGCAGGCGCAGGGGGCGCGCGGCGCATGGTGGCTCGTGCTGTGGCCCTCGCTCGCGCTCTTCGTGGTGATGCTCCTCGGCGTCTTCGTCGGCGAAGGCCTCCGCGACGCGTTCGACCCGAGGCCCGCGAACGCGTTGGACCGCGAGCCGCGCAAGGCGCGGCGCGATGCGGTCGAGCGGCAGGTCCTCGACGCCAGCACCGGCGCCGAAGCGCCGGTGCTGGACGTCGAGGACCTGCGAATCTCCTTCGATAACGCATTGGGCGAACTGCGCGCGGTCGACGGCGTTTCGCTCACGCTCCGGCGCGGCGAGACGCTCGGCCTCGTGGGTGAATCGGGTTGCGGCAAGTCGGTGACCGCGATGTCGGTGCTGCGGCTCGTGCCGTCGCCGCCCGGCCGCCTCGTCTCGGGCTCGATCCGCTACCGCGGGCGCGGCCTCGCGACGCTGCCGCTCGCGGATTTGCGCAAGATCCGCGGCGGCGCGATCGGCATGGTGTTCCAGGACCCGATGTCCGCGCTCTCGCCGCTGCGCCGCGTCGGCTCGCAGCTCGTCGAGGCCGTGCGCCTGCACCAACGCGTCCCCCGCGCTGAGGCCCTTCGACGCGCGCGCGAAGCGCTCGCGCGGTGCGGCATCCCGGACCCGGACCGCTGCCTGCGCGAATTCCCGTTCCGCCTATCCGGCGGCATGCAGCAGCGCGTCATGATCGCCGCGGCGTTGCTCTCCGAGCCGGAGCTCGTGATCGCGGACGAACCGACGACCGCGCTCGACGTGACGGTCCAGGCGCAGGTGCTCGAGCTTCTCAAGACCGTCCGCGGCCCGGACACGGCGCTGATGCTGATCTCGCACGACATGGCGGTCGTGCGCTCCGTGTGCGAACGGATCGCGGTCATGTACGCAGGGCGCATCGTCGAGGAAGGCCCCGCAGACGAAGTCTTTTCGCACCCGCGCCACCCCTACACCGCCGCGCTCCTCGCCGCGATGCCCTCGCGCCACGCGCCCGGCGAGCGGCTCCCCGCGATTCCCGGCGCCCTCCCCTCCCCGCTCGCGCTGCCCGAGGGCTGCCGCTTCGCCCCGCGGTGCGCGCGGGCCCGACCGGAATGCACCAGGCCCGATGCGCTCTGCGCATCGGGCGGGGGCAAAGAAACCCACCGGTGGGCCTGCCGGAATCCGATGCCCGGCAAGTATGCCGGGCCACAGCACGATCCATCTCCCGCTGATCTCGGGGGGAAATCCCCCCCGGAAACCTTCCCCGAAGCACCCCGTGCCGTGGCCGGGCATGCTTGCCCGGCATTCCTGTCCATCCGCAGTCTGTCGAAAAAATACCCGCACGTCCTCGCGCTCGATGGCGCGACCTTCGACCTCGCGCCCGGCGAAACGCTGGCCGTCGTGGGCGAATCCGGCTCGGGCAAGACGACGCTCGCGCGGCTCGTGGCGGGGCTGGAGCGCCCGACCTCGGGCGAAATCCTCTTCGACGGCTCGCCGCTGCCGTTCGACCGTTCGCGCGCGCAACGGCGCGACGTGCAGATGATCTTCCAGGATCCCTACGCCTCGCTCAACCCGCGCGGGCGGATCGCCGATCTCATCACGGAAGGCGCGCTCGTGCACGGCCTCGTGGACCATGCGGGGCGCGCGGCGCTCGCGCGCGAGCTTCTCGCGGCGGTCGGGCTCCCGCCGGAGGCCGCGGCGCGGCATCCGCACGAATTCTCGGGCGGGCAGCTGCAGCGCGTCTCGATCGCCCGCGCGCTGGCGCTCAAACCTCGCCTTCTGCTCTGCGACGAACCCGTCTCGGCGCTCGACGTCTCCGTGCAGGCGCAGATCCTGAACCTCCTCGCGGACCTCAAGCGCGACCGCGGCCCGGCGATGCTCTTCATCACGCACGACCTCGCGGTCGCGCGCTCGGTCGCGGACCGGGTGGCCGTCATGGCCGCCGGCCGCATCGTCGAGCTCGGACCCGCCGCGAAGATCTTCTCCGCGCCGGAGCATCCCGTGACGAAGGCCCTCCTCGCCGCGGAGCCGCGCTAGCGCGCGACGGCCCGGTAGGAGAACGACCGGAAGTCGGCGGGCGCGCGACGGCCCGTCAGGTCGACGCACGACATGCCGACGAACGGTCCGGTGTGGCCGTCGGTCTTCATCTCGCGGTAGGCCTCGTCGCAGAGGTGCGAGCCGTCGAGCTCGCCGCAGACGTCGGTCCAGGCCGCGCCGTCGGTCGAATACGAGAAGCGCAGCGCGAAGACGTCCTTGCGGACGCGCAGGAAAACGCGTGCCGCGCCGCCGAGCGGGACGAACCCGCCGGGGACGGGCTCGGAGAACTCGCGGTTGCTGCGCACGGAGAGGCGCAGGACGTTCTGCTCCGTCGCCTCGTCCCGCGTGAGGTGGAGGAAGAAGAAGTTGGAGGCGTCGTACATGAGCATCAGCCCCGCCATCTGCTGGAAGCTCTCCGGCGCGAATTCGAGCTCCGTCTCCGCCTCGCACGCGAAGTGCTGCACGCGGCGCGCGACGAGACTCTGCCGGTGCCACGAGATCGGCGACTCGCGCCCGTAGAGGCGCAGCCAGCCGGGACGGGCGGCGAGCGAGCCCATCTCGTCGTCGAAGGGCACGCGCAGCGTCTTGAACGCGGTCGGGAGCGCGGGGGCGTCGAAGACGACGCGCTCCGGTTCGGGCGCGACGGGCGCCTCCGGCAGGTCGACGTCGAATTCCACCGGCGGCACGACGCCCTCGACGCCCTTCATGCGCAGCCAGCCGTCGGCGCTCCACTCGACCGGCACGAGCGCGGTCTCGCGGCAGAGCGGGCAGGGCTGCTGCCAGCCGACGGGCACCGGGCGTCCGCAGAGGTAGGCGACGAAGAGGTCGCCCTTCGGCGTGTCGACGAGGCAGCCGTGGCCGGTGCGCTGCAGGGGGCTCTCGTGGTCGTGCTTCGCGGTGAGGAGGGGCTGCGGGTCGCTCTCGTAGGGCCCCCAGACCGACTTGGAGCGCGCGAGCTGCACGCCGTGCCAGTAGGCGGTGCCGCCCTCGGCGACCATGAGGTAATAGACGCCGTCGCGCTTGTAGAGGTGGGGCCCCTCGGTGCCGAGCGCGGGCGTGCCGGTGTAGACGAGCTTCGCGGGGCCGACAAGACGCCGCTCCTCGACCGAATACTCCTGCACGACGATGCCCGCGAAGAGGCGGTGGCCGGGACGGTGGTCCCAGAGCATGTTGCAGACGTACTTGCGGCCGTCGTCGTCGTGGAAGAGCGA
>CADBEF010000037.1 GCA_902793555.1 uncultured bacterium
CGAGAGGTGCAGCGGGACCGGCAGATAGGCCGCGGGCGCGAGTTCGGTCGTTCCGTTCTCGGCGTAGTGGTTCGTCACCGTGAACGTCCAGGACTGGTAGAACTTGCTTTCGTCGATCAGCGGGAAGCCGGCGGACAGGAACGAAACGGGAGCCGTCTGCGCGATGACGGTCTGCCCGGAAAGGATCTGCAGGACCGCGACGTAGTCCGCGTCGCGCGCAAGTGTCGTGGCGGTCGCGGAAACGGCGGAAACGCCGTCGTCCGTCGCGGCGACGGTCGCGGCCGGGTTGCCGGCGTCGGCCGGCGTGAAGACGGCGCGCACCGTGTAGTCGCTCGTTTCGACGGAAAAGGCGGCGGAGAGCGTCGCCGCGCCGGCCTCGTTCGAGAGCGTCGCCGCGGGCAGCGCGGCCGTCGTCGCGGTGGCGTTCTCCGTGCTGCCGATGGACGCGCCGTCGAAGTCCGCGCTCACGGCGACCTGGTAGGCCGTCCCGGGAACGAGGTTCGCGAACGTCACGCTCGGGGCGGGGTTTTCCGGCGTGACCGCCGTTGCGGCCGTCTGCGTCGCGAGCGGCGTCCCGTTCGCGTCGTAGAGCGTGAAGGTCGCGGTCCCGGAAGAGCCGTCCGGCACGGAGAAGGTCCCGAGCGCCGTCAGGGTCGTCCAACGCGGCGAAACCGAGAGGCCCGAAAACGAAACCGCACCGCGGAACTGCACGGTCCCGTAGGTCAGGAAGTCCGTGCCGGGCGCCTGCGTGTCGTAGTTGGCCTGCATCCACTCCGGGGTGGAGTTTTCGCCGCGGACGCGGAACTCGTCCGCGTAGCCCTTGAACGGGTCGGCGCCGCTGCCGTTGGACGTGAGCGAGAAGGCATGGAAGTCGGCGTAGGAGGAGCCGTCGTTCACGTTGTGGAAGAAGTGGGTCGTGTTGCCGTCGGCGGGCGTTCCGCCCCGGTGGTAGTCGTAGGTGAACGACTCCGTCCCGTCGGCGAGGGCGGTCGCGGCGGACGACGCGCTGAAGTTCATTGAGACATGGCGCCAGCCCGTTGCCGGAACCAGGGAACTGCGCTGGTCGCTGTGGCCGCCGTTGCCGCTGATGTAGCCGGACATGTAGATCGACGCGCCCATCTCATAGCTGTTGCCGGAACCGAAGACGCGGGCGTCGCTCGTGTTTTGGCGGTCCACCCAGAACTCAAGCGTCATGTGCGGCGTGTAGTCGACCCAGTCCATGCAGCCGTTCACGAGCGTCGAGGCGCCGTTGGGGAACTGGATGCAGCCGCCGACGATGCCGCCCGTCATTTCGGTCGCGGTCGCCGACGCGGTCGCGTAGTGTTCCGCCTGCGCCGAGTTGGCATAGACGCGGGCGGTCTGCGCGGGCGAGAAGTGCCAGACGCCGAGGTAGCCGGCCTCGGTCCACACGCGGGACGCGGTGAACACGGTCTGCTGCGTCGCGCCATCGACGGGCGTCCAATACATCGTGAACGACGTGTCTGTGCCGGACAGGACCGGGAGCGAGACCCAGACCGTCGATTCGCCGGTCGGGTCCCAGGTGTCGATTTCGTGCGGAACCAGGTTGCCGGCGGCGTCCGCGAAGCGGATTTCGGACGGGTCTTCCACGGTCGAACCGTCGTAGCCCGAAATGGCGGACGAAAGCCGGACGAGCACCGGGAAGTTCGCGAGCGTCCCCGCCCCGTCGTAGCCCGTCGCGGTCATCTCCAGACTGCGCCGGTAGTCCGCGGTCGCGATCGGAATCGCGTTGGCGGTCCGGGAATACACGGCCGTGTAGGTCGCGTCGCCCGCCACGTCCTCGACCGGCTCGTCCCATCCCGTGAATGCATAGGTCCACTCGTAGGTTGTCACCGTCCCGGGCGACGGAACGTCGATCTGTGTCGCGGTCGTTCCGTAGGCGTAGGTCGCGGACGAAATCACCGTGCCGTCCTCGTTTTTGAAAACGACCGTGTAGGAGCGCAGCGCCGGCGTGTAGACGGCCTTGTAGCCGAGCGTCGTCCCGCCCGTGACGACGGGGAGGTCCGTCGTCTCGTAGACCGTTCCGTCGCCGCCGACGAGCGTCCAGCCGGCGAACGTGTAGGAATACTGCGCGGTCGCTTCCTTCTCCGGCTCCGCATGCGTCGGCCGCGTGCCGTCCGGGACGATCGTCGAGGCCGGAACGAGCGGCGTCGATCCGTCGTCGTCGAACCAGTCCACGACCGCGTCCGTCGCGGAGATTTCCTCGAAGATCGCATAGTAGGTCGTATTGGCGGAAATCGTCGCGGCGGCGAGGTTCAGCGCCGTCGTCGCGGCGGGGTCCGTGTTCCAACCGACGAAGTTCCAGCCCGTCTTCAAGGGGTCGGTGGGCACGACGGGCGGGTCGCCGCGGTAGACGCCCTCGGTGGTGGCGGCGGTGGTTCCGTCGCCCCATTCGCCGCCGTTCGTCGCGACGTCCCACGTCACCGTGCAGATCGGCACCGTCGCCGAGCCGATCGGCGTCACGGGGAGTCCGTTCTCCACGGCGTAGGCCGCGCCGCGCGAGTCGGCGGCCAGAAGCGTCGTGGCGGACGCCGCGCTGCCGCGAAGCGCCGTCCACGTCGAGCCTCCGTCCTTCGAATAGGCGATGTTCTGCCAGTCGGCGTCGTGCTTCACCGGCCAGCCGGTCGAGAGCAGGACGCCGTTGCGGTCGATTTCGACGACGCGCGGCGTCGCGGCGTCCGGCGCGGCCGAAAGGACGGGCGACCGGATCGCCTGCGCGAACGAATACGTCGAGCCAAAACACGAAAGCGACGACAGCGACGCGTAGGGCTCGGCGAAGAAGGCCGTGTTTTCGTCGTAGGACGTGATCAAACCGTCGTGCACGCTGGGGCCGGTTCCGGCCGAGTAGTTGTAGGAGTTGTAGATGTTGAGGGACCCGCCGTAGCGCGACGTGTCGTTCTTGACCGTGCCGTCGTTCGACCAGTTCCAGACGAGGGCGCAGTTGAGGATGGTCATGGACTTGCTCTCGGTGAAGAACGTGCCGCTGCCGTTGTTGTTCGAGCTCTTGTTCACGTTGCCGCCGGCCGTGCAGTTCACGTACCAGGCCGGGCCGCGCGAGTCCACGGCGCCGCCCCAGTCGTTGCCGTAGTCGTTTACGAACGTGCAGTTCGCGAAGACGATGTTCGCGTTCCCGTCCTGCGAACGGACGGCGCCGCCGTAGCCGCCGCAACGGTTGTCCGCGAACTCGCAGTTCTCGAACAGATACTGGCCGGGTCCGCCGAACGTGACCGCGCCGCCGTGCTTGATGCCGTTCTGGACGTTCTTGTTCTCGGCGAAACGGCAGTTGCGGAAGACGAAGGAGCCGCCCGACGCGCCCGCGACGTAGACGGCGCCGCCGGAATGTTGGGCGACGTTCTTCTCGAAGACCGTGTTCTCGACGAGGAGGCTCGTCGTGGCGGAGACGACGCACAGCGCGCCGAAGTCGGTGGCCGAACCGTTTGAGTTGCCGTCCCAGCCGTAGGTCTCGGAAAAGTCGCAGTTGCGGACGATCACGTTCGCGCCTTTCGCGAGGACGTCGCCCCCGAGTGAATAGGTACCGGACCCGGCGGACGTGCCGTTCTTCTTGAATTTCGAATTGGTTAGCGTCAGATTGCCACCGACGCGAAGGCAGCCGCCTCCGTCAACCGAATTGAAGTTTCCGGAACGCGCGACGCCGTTGTTCGTCCAGTAGCAGTTGTCGATCACGGCGCTCCCGAGGATCGAAACGGCCGGGCCGACGTCGGGAGTGTTCTTCGACTGGTTCGCCTTGGAGCCGGTGAAGACGAGGTTTCGGAGCGTCGTTGTCGCGGACGTCCCCGTCGCGTGGATCAGGTAGGTCGTCCTCGAACTGCCGGCGTAGGCGATTCCCTGGTCGACGCCGCCCGCGCCGCCGTCGATCGTGACGGGGGCGCCGGCGCCGCCGTCGATCGTGAGCGACCCGGCGTATTCGAGCGGGCCGAGCGTCTTGTCGAGGGCTATCGTCGCGCCCGCGAGCGAGGCGTCGAACGCGATCGTGTCGCCGTCCGCGGCGGCGGCGATCGCGCCGCGCAGCGTGGCGGGGTCCGAGGCGTCGTCGCCGGTCGAGGTCACGGTGAGCGTCGCGCCGGGCGCGAGCGCGGGCGCGAGGAGGAGAAGGGATAGCGTCAGCTTTCTCATGGGGTGTCTGGGAAGGTTGGTTGAAACGGTTGAAGCGGTTGAAGCGGTTGAAAGGGTTGAAGCGGGAACGGGGACAAGTATATCCCAACGCCCGCCGCCGCACAAGGTGCGCAAACGCAATGATAGATCGGCGCTTCGGAGCGGGCCTGAGGGGGCAATGCTGAATGCTGAATGACTCCCCCACCCGGCTTCGCCGGGAGCCCCCTCAGGGAGGGGGCCGGCGCTGCGCGCCGGGGCGAGAGACGTGAGACGTGAGACGCGCAAGGGCGATGCCGGACGGCATGTCTCGTGTCTCGCGTCTCACGTCAAAGAAAGTGCTTCGTCGGCCTTGTGGCGGGGTGCGTGGCGGAGCCCGCACCCCGCCACGAGCGGCGAGGGCGATTAGTAGAGCAGGAGCATGGTCTCGGCCGGGAGCTCCTCGACGACCCAGTGCGTGGTGCCGTTGGTTCCGGTCGTCCACTTCCCGATGGGCTTCACGCCGCGGAGGCCGAGCGCCTTGGCGGCGGCGTTCGCCGTTGCCTGTTCCGAGCCTTCGAACGGCAGGACGCGCGCGTCCGCCTTCCAGTCCGCCGCGTGCTTCCGGGCGGCGACGAGAACCCAGGAGGCAACGGGGCTCGTCACCGGCTGGAGGGCCGTGTTGGCGACCGAGGTGGGCGGCGGGCCGTAGAACCAGATGGCGCGCGGTCCCGCGTGGTAGCGCAAGGACTCGGTGCCGAGCGTCGTCACGGTTTCGGGAAGGCGGATCTCCATCACCTTTTGGAGGTCCACGAGGGCGTACGTGGGCAATTCCGTGAACACGGACTTCGAAAAGTCGAGAGGGGTCTCCAGGTTCTTGCACATTCGGAAGGCGGCATTGCCCAGCTTGGTCAGACCGGGGCAGCCTTCGGGAAGGGTAACGGTCTTGAGCGACGAACAATCGTAGAACACCTGTTGGCCCATGGACCGGATGCCGGAGCCGACCACGGCGTTCGTGAGAGCCTTGCATCCCGCCACCGTGTTGCCGTACATGGTTTCGAGCGAGTCGGGGAAGACGATGGACGTGAGACCGGCGATTCGTTCCAGCGCCCCGTTGTTCGAGGCTTTGATGACGACGCCGCAGTCAGCCTCCACGCCCGTCAGGTCGAGGTCGCCCGAGCCGGCGACGTAGCCCGACCCGTTGGCGCCCGAGTATTTGCCGAGGTTCCAGTTGTCGTCCGAATACCGGTAGACGCCGATCTTCCAGTTGCCGTCGGTGATGACGTGCGTGCAGCCGGAGGGAACGCCCTCCGTGGAAAGGGTCCACGCGGCGGAGGCGGGAAGGGCGAGGAGGAACAGGAGAGGGAGGAGGCGTTTCATTGCGGGACGAGGGCTGGGGTGGCGAAGAACACACGCGATTATAGGACGGTTCCGGAGTCGCGCAAGGTGCGGAAACGCAAGGATCGATCGGTGCGATTCTGCAATTTGGCTTGCCTTGCGGCGAAATGGGCGCTAGAATCGCGCGCCATGAAGAAGAATCCGTCCCGGCCGTTCCAGGTTGTCCTCGACATCGACTCGGACTCCTGCGTCATGCGGGACGCGATGAACGGGATCCTGCGGTTCGCCCGCGACGCGCGGGACTGGTCCCTGGGGACGATCGAACTCGGCCTGATCGAGTCGTTTCCGCCGGGGACGGTCTTCGACGGGGCCATCGTCGGCGGGAGCTGGAACGCCCGCCGACGGTCCCGGAAGGCGCTCCGCGTGCGCAGGACGGTGGAGCTGCGCCTCGACGCCGGTTCGGTCGCGCGGCTGGCCGCCGAACACTTTCTCGAACGGGGTTTCGAGCACTACGGCTTCGTGGAGAACCCGCGTTCCCTGCCCTGGGCGGACGAGCGGCGCGAGGCCTTCCGCCGCGAACTGGCGGCCCGCGGTCTCGCCTGCGCCGTCTACCGCCCGCCCTCCAGGGGCGACCTTCCGTTCCGCCACCGACATCTCGCGGCGTGGCTTGCGGCGCAGCCGCGGCCGCTCGCCGTCCTCGCCGCCTACGACGCCGAGGCGCGACGGGTTCTCGCCGCCTGCCGGGTCGCGGGGCTCGGCGTTCCGGAGGACGTCGCCGTCCTGGGCGTCGACGACGACCCGCTGCGGTGCGAGACCGCGTTCCCGGCGCTCTCCAGCGTCGCGATGGGCGGCGAGGAAGCGGGCCTGGCGGCGGCGGCGGCACTGGACGCCGCACTGCGCGGGCGGCCTGGCGCGCAACGGCGGATTGTCATCGGGGGCGTGCGCGTCGAGGCGCGAGCCTCGACCGCTCATTTCATCGGGCGCGACCCGCTCGTCGCGAAGGTGCGGGCGACCGTCGCGGCGCGGATCGGGGAGCGGATTCCCGTCTCGGGGCTGGCCCGGTCCCTGGGCGTTTCGCGCCGGACGCTCGAGCTGCGCTTCCGGGCGGAAACGGGCGTCCCGATCGGCGAGGCGATCCTGAACGAACGCCTCGCCCGCGCGAAGGACCTGCTTCGGACGACGTCGCTTTCGTGCGAGCGGATCGCCGCCGCGTGCGGCGTCTGCGACGCGAACCACCTGGGGCACCTGTTCCGGCGCAAGTTCGGCGCCTCGCCGTCGGCGTTCCGGTCGGGAAGTTAGGGCGGTCCGCAGGCGCGGCGTCGCCGCGCCGCGGTCCGCCCGGCGCTTCGGTGCGGGCGGGGGCAATGCCGAATGCCGAATGCCGAATGCTGAATGACTCCCCCACCCGGCTTCGCCGGGAGCCCCCTCAAGGAGGGGGCCGGCGCTGCGCGCCGACGGCGCGTCAAGTCCGGCGACGGAATGCCTCCCCATCTGGATTCGGGCATTGGGGATTCGAGGGGACGAGAGACGAGAGACTCAAGACGCA
This sequence comes from uncultured bacterium, assembly GCA_902793555.1. Taxonomy (GTDB): domain Bacteria; phylum Verrucomicrobiota; class Kiritimatiellia; order RFP12; family UBA3636; genus UBA3636. The sequence goes on from CADBEF010000037.1 coordinate 6,992, forward strand.
AGACGCACAAGGGCGATGCCGGACGGGCGCGTCTAGCGTCTCGCGTCTCACGTCAAAGAATGCGTTATGTCGGCCTTGGGCGGCGCTGGGAGCGGAAGGCGCGGCGCGCGGCGGGAGGAGGGAGGACGGCTAGTAGATCAGGATCATCATGGAAGGGGCGGAGGTTTCGACGACATCGCCGTAGGAGAGGAACGTCGAGCCGGCGACCGCCGTGTCCCACGTCGCCTGCGCCCAGTCGGCCGTGGACGCCTTCGCGCGGACGCGCATCTCGTCCAGCGCGCCGAGGAAGCCCTCGGCCGCGTCCACGCGCGAGACGAGTCCCATTCCATAGACGGCGTAGGAGATGTCGCTCGCCACCGTGACGGAGGCGGACTGCGCGCCGTCCGCGTAGGCGCGGACGGCGGAGCCTTGGGTCAGCCCGTCGTAGACGAACGACATGTGCCCCCAGCCGCCGCCCTGGACGGAGGCGGGCCATTTGTAGTTGCCGGAAAGGGTGTCTCCCCGGCCCACGTAGTAGCCGTTGTTGCCGCCGCCCGCCGAGGAGTAGGTGCCGAACGTTTCGCACCCGTGCGTCCAGCTCGTGCCGGCGGCGAAGACTCGTCGCCAGTTGCTTTCGGCCTGGAGGGCGTTCACCCACGTTTCGAGCGTGATCCCCTCCGAAAGGTCCCATCGCGCCGTGGAGGAGCCGGGGACGAGCAGCGAGGAATAGTTGCGCGCGCCCTTGTAGCTCGCGCCGAGCGGACCCGGCGTGGAATAGACCGCCGGGGCGTCCACGTCGCTCGCGATCGGGGCGCCGGAGACGCCGGACGAGTCGGTCCACGTGTCGTCGGCCATGTGGAAGACGGCCACGTAGCCGGCCCGAGTCCAGACGTAGGTCGCGGGCCTCGCGGACGGTACGTTCGCCCCGGAGACGGGGTTCCAGTACATCGTGAAGGACGTGTCCGTCCCGGAAAGGGATCGCAGGGAGACCCAGACGAGCGATTCGCCGGCCGGGTTCCACGTGTCGATCTCGTGCGCGAGCAGGACGCCATCGGCGTCGGAGAAACGGATTTCGGCGGCGTCCGCGATCGTCTCCGCAATCGTTGCTGGAATGCGGACGAGCACCGGGAAGAAGGCGAGCGTCGAGGCGCCGTCGTAGCCCGTCGCGGTCATCGTCCGGTGCGACCGGAAGGCCGAGGGATCGAGCGGGACGACGCCCGTCGTCCGGAACGCCGTGGCGGGCGAGACGGCCGCCTGTCCGTCGGAGCGGACCAGCTCGAAGCGGACCGTGTAATCGGTGTCCTTTTCGAGCGCCGAAGCCGTGGCGGACGGGTTCGCGAGTCCGGTCGCGGCCACGCGCGTGCCGTCCGAGAAGACGACCTCGATGCCGGTGTAGCCCGCGCCGACGAGCGAGAAGGCCGCACTCGCCGTCGCGCTGCTCTCGCCGATGTCGGAGACCGTCGGCGCCGGCAGGGCCTCCGTCGTGAAGGACGCCGCGCCCGAATGGACGGTCACGTCGTCGTAGGTCGCGGAGAACTGCGCCGTGTAGTGCGTGCCGGGAAGCAGGTCGTCGACGGCGAACGAGACCGCGCCGGAAGATGCGGAGACCGTGCCGGCGGAACGGCTCGTGGAAGTTCCGCCGACGGGTCCGAGCTCGAGCGTGACCGCTGCGGTTCCCGAGAACGTGCCGTCGACCGAGAACGTAGTCGCGAGCGAGGCCGTCGTCCAGGAGACGGAGGACGCCGCCGCGTCGCCGCCCGAGATCGCAGCCCCGGAGACGACGACCTTGCCGTAGTCGAGGAACGCCGCGTCGGCCTGCGTGGCGTAGTCGGCGGCGGCCCAGTCCGCCGAATCGGCGCCGGCGTCCGCCCCGCAGCGGAAGCGCACCTCGTCGAAGCTTCCGAGCCACGGAGTCGAGGTGGTGTTCATCCGCCGGGCGAAACTGAAGCCCTCCGACGGGTTGGACGGGGCCGTCACGCCCGTTTTGTTGATGAAGGAGGCTCCTTGGCTGAAGGCGGTGAACGTCGTTCCGTCCTGGACCATCGTCAGGTGCCGCCAGACTGTCGCGTCGGTCCAATCGCCGGCCGATCCCCAGTTGGCCTCCTCTTTGTAGCCGTTGACGCAGTAGAAGAACTTGCCGGACTTCACCGCGAAGTTGACGGGCGTTTGCCAGGAATAGCCGGAGCTGCCGTGCATCGCGAAGAGCCGCGGATAGTCGCCCAGCGCGGCGTTGTGGCACTTGAACCAACCGGACACCGTGAACTTTCCGCCGAGCGAGAGCGATGTCGTCGGGACGTAGATGCCGCCGGCGCCGTCCGACTTGTTGGAGGCGTACGCGCCGACGACGGCGTCCGCGGACTCGAGCACGGGATAGCCGGTGGCCGGCGTCGTCCCGACGAGCGCGGGATCGGCCGAGTTGGGCAGGTCGTCGCCGCCGGACGCGAACGAGCCGCAGTGCCAGACGCCAGCGTAGCCGGCCTTCGTCCAGACGGCGGAGGAGGAGACGGCGGGGAGCGACGCGCCGGACTTCGGCGCGAAGTAGGCCGTGACGGCAGTCGAGGCGGAGAAGGACGGAACGGAGACCCAGACGAGCGCGCCGAGCGATGCGTCCCACGTGTCGATCTCGAAGTCGAGACTGTCGCCGTTCGCGTCGGCGAAGCGGAGCTCGTCCGCCGGCGAGGCGAAGTCGCCGAACGAGAAGCCGCTCGCGCGGTCGAGCCGGACGAGGACCGGGAAGTTCGCCAATGCGCCGCCCGAATACTTGCCGGCTCCGACGGATATCTCGACGGACTTGCCGAACAGGGACGCGTCGAGCGTCGCCGCCGCCGCGGGCAGGGAGAGCGCGGGAATTGCAAGGAGGGCGGGAAGGATTCGATTCATTTCAGGTCAGTGGCTGGCGTTTTGAAGCGAGAGGGTTCCGAAGGCGGTTCCGACGGGGATCGCCTCGCTCGCGGCGTAGATCTTGAAGAACTGGGACGGAATCGGATTCCCCTGGTCGTCGACCGTCGAGCACGGCAGGTCGACGTCCTCGCCGCCGGTCGCGGGGGTGGCGCTGCACGCGGCGCAGACCCAGTCGTCCGCCGGCGTGTCGAGGCTGTTCGCCGCGAAGGCGACGTAGTACGCGCCCGCCTTCGCCTCCTTGAGCCCGATCACGAACGCCTCGGAGCTGCCGACGGTCGAGAAGGTGAGCCCCGTGCCGTCCACGCGGATCGCCGCCTTCCAGAGCTTGACCGAGCCGTCGCCCGCGTCGGCGTAGACGCCGCGGAACGGTCCGACCGAGCCCGCGCCGTAGAAGACCACGCGCTCGGCGTGCGTCGCGGCCGCCACGCCGAGCGGCAGCGCCGCGGCGCCGCCCGCCGCGGGGGCGAGCGCCGTTCCGTCGGCGTAGTAGGCCACGGTTCCGTTCGCGAAGTCGACGACGGCCTTCCACGCGAAGGACGTGTCCGCCGCGGGCGCCGTTCCGGCCAGCGCGATCCAGCCGCCGGCAGTCCAGCCGAAGAGCGCGGGCACTTCCCCCGCGACGCCGAGCGCAAGGCCGGCGAGCGGCGCGCCTTCCGGCGAGGGCGGCACGCCCTCGTTTGCCCGCAGCTTCGCGGTGCCGGACACCTCCAGCGTGCGGTTCGCCTCGGACGGGAACGCGGGCTCGTAGGCGACGCTCCCCTCGCCGCGCGGGGCGAGCAGGATCTCGCGGCCGCCCGCGCCGTCGTTCGTAACTACGCTGGCGTTGCGCTCGTCCTCGATCGTCCAGGTCGCCGAGGGCTCGTAGGCGTCGGGGCCGCTGGCGAGCGTCCAGTTCGCGTAGGCCGCGTCGTTCAGCGGGACGTTGAACCAGTCGACGACCTGGCGGCCCGTGACGGATCCGGTCTTCTCCACGTCCGTGCAGCCGTCCGAGGAAAGGACGAACCGGAAGGCCTTCGTCTGCCCGACCTCGATCGGGAAGGAGAACGAATACTCCGCGCCGGCGGAAACGGATGCCCAGGTCTTCGCGGCGGCGCCGTCGACGAAGAGCGCGAGCGTCGCGGCGACGTCCGCACGCGTCACCGTCACCTTCGCGGTCGCCTCGGTTCCGGCGCCGTTGCAGACGCCGGACGCCTCGGAGAGGACGAGCGGCAGCCGCAGCGTCGTGAACGCGAACGACGTCTGGGCGGTCTTCCCGTTCTCGCCCGTCGCGACGAGCGAGACCGTGTAGGCGGTCTCCGGCGCGAGGCCGGCGACGGAAGCGGTCTGCGAGCCGGCCTGCGGGAAGGAGAGCGTTCCCGAGGACGGCGTCGCCGCGCCGCCCGAGATCGTCCACGCGACGGAGGCGGAGCCGCTCCCGGCGCCGAGCGCGGAGAGCGCGGCGGAGAGCGTCGCGGAATCCCACGAGACGTTCGCGGCCTCGCACGTCCCGAAGACGGGCGCGCCGAAGGCGGTCGTGGAGAAGGCGGTCGGCCCGAGCGAAACGGTTCCCGCGTCGGTCGTCACCGTCGCGCGGACGGAGAGCGCACTGCCGTCCAGCAGGCCGGTCGCGGAGAACGCGGCGGCGCCGGTCGCGGAGACGTTCGCCGTGTCCGACCAGACGACGGTCGAGCCGTCGAGCACCTCGACGAGGATCGAGCCGGAGGTGGCGTCCGTGCCGAACGAGGACACGTCCACCGTGAAGGCGGCGTCCGTGAAGCCGACGGTCCCGACGGCGAGCGTCGCGGCGGGCGCGACGCGCGCCCTGGTGTGGAAGGCGACCGTCTTCTGCGCGCTCTTGCCCAGATTGTTGCGGACGGTGACGACGGCGGTGTAGTCCGTGTCGTAGTCGAGCTCGTAGGGCGTGCGGTAGACGGCGCTGTAGGAGCCGACGTCGGCCGCGGCCGTGTAGGTCTTCGAGCCGATCTGAACGGTGACCGTGACGGTCGAGGCGCCGCCGCCGACCGAGCCGACGTTGATCGCGAAGGCGGCGTCGCGGAAGCCGGCCTCGGAGAGCGCGGCGGAGAACTCGGGCGCGGTCTGGTCGTCGGGGACGGTGTAGGCAACCGGCTCGCTCCAGCTCTCGTGGCCGAGGCGCGCGTTGGAGAGGCGGGCGACCAGGTAGACCGTGTCGCCGGGCTGGAGGGAGAGGCCGGAGACCGTGCCGGTCGCGGTCTTCTCGCCGGGGAACGAAAGCGGCGAGACGGGCGCGGAGCCCGTCCACGCGGAGGCGTCGTCCGCCGGCGAGGGGAGCGTGCGCGAATGGAAGAGCGTGAGGACGTCGTCCTCGTCGTAGCTCCAGTAGCGCAGCGGGACGGACACCGCGCCGCCGCTGCGGAAGGCGTCGCCGTCGACCGATACGTAGGCGTTGCCGACCCAGGCGCGGAGGAGGCGGCCGTCGCCCGGGTCGGAGAGGTTCGACCACTTGTCCACGTCGGCGGCGGTCACCGACGTGGTGCCGTTGGTGTTCCAGCCGAGGCCGGTCTTGTACTCCATGCCTCCGACCTTGCCACCGTAGCCCTTGTTGCCGGTCCAGTCGTAGACCCAGACGCGGATGTCATGCCAGCCGGACTCGGCGTAGGTCTTCGACGCCAGCGTGATCGTCTGGTAGCCGGAGGAATTTCCGAGGTCGGTGAGCATCGTGCCGTCGAGTTCGATCGCGACGCCGTCGTCCACGTTGTGGAAGAAGTTGTACGTCACGCCCCCCTCGAACCACATCTGGCCCTCGTAGACGAACGTCGTGTTGTTCGCCCACTGGTAGGTCTTTCCGGAAAGCGGATTCGTGACTTCGGGGCCGGGGTTTCCGGTCACGTCGGCCATGATCGTGCCGAGCGTGCGGTCTGCGTCCGCCTGGCCGTAGGCGCCGACCGACCAGTCCGGATGCTGGCTCTGCGTGCAGCCGTATTTGTGCTGGATAAGGCCAGGGCGGTACCTGGGGGCGGAGGGGTCGCCGGCGGGGCGCGGAAGCGTCGTCACCGTCGCGACGCCGAGGCGCGTGCCGTAGCCGGCCGAGTTGGTCGCAAAAAGCTCGGCCGTATAGGTCGCCTCCGAGGAGAGCGGCGCGAACGGGAACGAGCAGGCGCCGACCGTGGAGCGCGATCCGAGGGCGGCGGAGCGCACGGCGAGGCCGGGATCGGAGGGCGTGAAGACCGCGTAGAGGTCGCAGGACGTCGAGCCGTCGCCGAACGCGGCGAGGTCGACGGCGAGCGTGGCGTCGTTCACGCCCGTCGACACCGTCATCGTCCCGCGCGGATAGTCGGACGGGATGTCGGTCGTGAACGAGAGCACGTGCGCGGCGCCGTTGCCGAGCGCGTTCGTGATGCCGAACGTCGCGTAGTAGGTCGTGTTGGGCGAGAGACCGGAGAAGGAGACCGTGTTCGTGCCGGCGGAGGCGAGGTTCGAGACGGGGAGGACCGTCGCGCCCGACATGTCGGGCGAGGTCGAATACGAGACGCGGAGGCTGGCCGAACTGCCGCCGAGCGTCGTCACCGCGAGCGGGACCGACGCGGTCGTCGAGCCGACGGACGGCACGGCGACCTTGAAATACGGCGTGTCGGGGGCTTTCGTCGAGTAGACCTTGAGCTGGAAGGGATCCAGCGTAAAGCGGGCATATTGGTTGCCCAGCGTGGTCTGCTCGCCCGTTACCGTGTCGTAGAGCGTGACGGTCTCGGATTCGTCGGACAGGCGTTTCCAGCCGTTATCGAACGATTTGGCCGAGGTGTTGACGATCGCGTAATACGTCTCGCCGTCTGCCTTGTATTTTCGGATCGTATAATCGCCCTCTCCCCATCCGCCGCCGAGAATGACGGAACCCGGAACGGCCGGAAGGGTCGTATAGTGTTCGGCGAAATCCTTGAATTCCTTCGATGAGTTTCGGGCAAGACGGCTGCCCAGGAGAAAACCGATAACCGTCGGATCCTGCACGGCAAGTGCCCAGAGTTCCGGCAGGACGATCGCACGCCCGACATAGTCCATGTCGCAGGAGAAATAGTTCTTCTTGCCGGATCTTTCGTTGCCCATCCCCTCGTGAAGGCAGTAGTGGCGCGTGAAGAAGAGATCGCCGGAGGCGTTTCGGTAGGACTGCGCAGCACGGGGCGCGACATCCGAAGGACCCGTTTTTGCAAGTGTCGAGTAGATGGTGTTGTAGGGATACGCGACCGCGACGTTCGCCACGTTCGTGAAGGTGAGCGGGTCGTTCTTCGGCGCCGAGTGATTCACTTCGTAGGGGAAGTATGTCCATTCGTCCTTGTCGAGGAAGTAGTCCTGGTAGTAGCCTGCCATCGGACCGATACCCTCGACGTTCGACGATTGGCCGGAAAGAGCCTTCCACGATGCAGCGTCCTGTGCGGCAACCTTCGAGAACAACTCGTTGTAGTAGGTGCCGGCACGTCCGATGGGGCCTGGCTCGCAGGCGATGCCGGAGAAGAATACCTTGGCATCGGCAAGCCCGCCATCCGCAAGATGCTCCTGCATGCCGACAAGAAAGTCGCGGCGTTTTCCGTACCACCAGTTGCGGTATTCCTTGTAGAGGGCGGGCCAGTTCTGCTGGACATAGAGCGCCCGGTAGTCCTTGCCGCCTTGGATGTCCTGGCGGGTAACGGAATTTCCCGCCGATGTCCGGCCTGTATCGGCGTTGAAGCGAGCCAGCGTGTTGTCGGAGAACGACATTGGCATGTTGCCGCGCTGGCGGATCCAGGCGCCGACGAAATTCGCATGGCCCTTGTAGCGCAGGATCGTACAGTCCAGAATGGCGGCGAAGTCCTCGTAGGCGGCGCTATCCGTGAGGTCCACGTTCGCGCCGCATTTGCCGGGATTGTTGTTGTTCCTGACGAACTGGTTGAAGATGTTGTCGTAGCTCGAGCCGTTCTCGTCGATCATGAGGGGAACGGCCTTGCGGTAGCTGCTGCCTCCCAATCCGCTCGGGCCTCGGCTGCCGGAATACTCGTAGTAGGGCAGGAGCGAGATTCCTGCAGCGCCGAAGATGTCCACTTGGGTCGACCAGTAATCCGCGGTTCCGTTGAACCAGCTTCCGCGATTCGCGTAGGACACGTCCCAGTACTGGTTGTATCCGAATTCGAGAATGTCGTAGGAAAAGCAGTTGATGCCGAGCGCCTTCATGAGGCGGGCCTCGATCCGTGCGTTTTCGTAACGGTCGTCATTGAGCCCGTAGGCCGCGTGCTTCCCCATTTCGTCGCGCCAGGTAATATAGCGGCGCGAGGATGGCGACCGGACCGCCGGCGAGAACCCTTGCTCGTCGTTCATGCGGTAGAGCTTGAGCGAGCGCAACGCGATGCCGGCGGAATCCGTCGCATGGGCCTTCTTGAAGGCGCTGAAAACCGCATCGAACCCGTCCTGGACGGGATGGATCGTCGCGGTGTCGTCGTAGTTGATGACATTCTCGTTGAGCAACATCACCTGCTCAAGCCGCTCCCACTTGCCGGACAGGGGGACGTTCATCGATTCGAGCTCGACCTGGGGGAGGACTCCGCTGCTCATCGAATTGCCGACCGACATCCCAGTATGAAACCCGTTGTAGGACCGCATCGCGCGGTTCTGGAAGGTTCCGGTACGAGGAACGTCCTCGGGATACTCCGCCACGAGAAGGTACATTGCATGGGCCTCGAGGCCCTTGCCTTTGCCAAGCGTCCATGACATCCAGCCGGCGGATCCCTCCGGATGCTCCAGGACCCGACAAGGACTTCCAAGGATGTTCGTGGCGTAAGAGGCGTTTGCCGTATACTCGTGGAACTCGTGCGTCGTGTCGGTGGCGCAGTTCACCTCGTCGACGAGCGTGAGGTCGCCGTAGGCCTCCAGCCCGGGGACGATGTCGGCGCGGGCGGGGGCGACGAGGAGGACGGAAGCCGCGAGCAGGGCGGGGAGGGCGAAGAACGGAAGAATGCGTTTCATTAAGTGCGGAGCATTGGGATGCATGGTCGAAAGAACGGAAAAATCAGCCGAGGTCGGTCCCGACTAAAGATGTGTCGCAGTCGGAGAAAGCGAAGAAACGCGTCTGCACAACGCGTTCACGAGTTTTGACTTGCATGGCTTGCGAGTCTATCACACCCCGCCGGCTCCTGCAAGCGCGCGTCCGCGCGAAGGGCTTCAATAGAGGAAAATCCGCGTGCGGGAGAGGGACGTTCCGGTCGCGTCCGTGACGCGCACGCGGAGCTTCTTCAGCGAGACGCCGCGGAACTCGACCGTCCTGCGCTGGTAGCTCCCGGAGCCCGCCGCGATCTGCGCCGTGCCGACCAGGGTCTCCTCGTCGCCCTCGACCCGGTAGAAGTCCAGCGTCTGGGCGCGGTTCGGAACCGAGAACTCGATCTTCGTCAGGTCGATTTCCGTCCCGAAGTCGAAGTCGGCCCATTCGTCGTCGTGCGAACGGGATCCGGGACACCAGCCGTAGCCGCCGGTCCATTCGCCGTCGAGCATGTTGGCCGCGCAGGGGCCCCATTCCGGATGCCATTCGGACGAAACGGTCAGATCCATGAACTGCACGATGCCGGGGGACGCCACGCCGCCGAGGGAAGTCATGTCGATCGGAACGTTGAAGACCGTCGACCAGTCGCAACGTTCGCAGGACATCGTACCGGATCCGAACGACGAGCTCGTCCCGGGCGTCGCGAGCGTCGTGACGTAGTCGTGCCCGAGCGGGGGGAGCAGCTCCGACGGTCGCTCGGAGACCTCGCCGCAGACCAGGCACTTGTGCCGGTCGATGCCCCGTTTCGTGCAGGTGGCCGAGCCGTCCACGGGCGTCCAGTCGGTGAACGCGGGGTGTGAACAGCCCATCTGGGCCGGATCGATGCCCCAGACCTCGATCTCCGACGTACCGGGGCTCCAGCCCGTCAGCTTGTTGAAGACGATCTTCACCTTGGTGCAGATCTTTCCGACGTTGTACGCCGCGCCGTCCGTTCCTGCGTAGGAAACGCCGATGGCGCCTTCGACCTCCTCGTACTGCGAGGCGCCGGCTTCGAGGTAGTAGAGGGAATACTGGTGCGCGTTCTCCTGCCAGACCTTGAACTGCGTGACGTAGTAGCCGCCGGACAGGAGCGAGCCGAGGTTGAACTCCAGGTACATGTTGTCGCCGCCCTTCCCGTCGTAGGGGAAGTGGACGCCGGATCTGTAGTTCCCGTCGAACAGGTTGGCCTGGACAGTGCCGCCGCCGTTCCAGTTGTTGTTCGGCGATCCGCTCGCCCAGTACATCTGGGCGACGCCGGAGATGGGAAGCTTTTCCGCCTCCGCCGCGAAAAGCGCGGCGGGAAGCAGGGCGAGGAGGAGGAGGAAGGATTTCATGGCGAAGGGCATCAGAGGTCCGAGAGCTTCGTCCCTTTCGAGATCGAATGGTCCGAGGCGACGATCTTGACGAACTGCGTGTCCGCGGTGGCGGGGACGGAGAGCTTGACCGCGCCGCTGGCGATCTCCGTGCCCGAGGCGGTGCGCGAGGCGGCGGCGGCCGTCCATTTGGACAAGTCGGGGTCCAGCGTCGTGCACGTGAAGACGGTGTACTGCGTGGTCGTCGGCTGTCCCTCGACGGAGATCGAGAGGTCGAGGTACTTCGTCCCGCCCTGCGTGCGGAAGGCGATCGGCGAGGTCGTGGACGTGGCCGCCGCGTACTCCGGCTCGCGGATGGCGACAATCGTCACCGGCTCGTAGTAGACGCCGCGGAAGTCGTCGACGGCGCCGCTGCCGACGTAGCGCACGGTCCGCAGCGAGGTCGGGGACCCCGCCACGGGAAGCGCGGTCGCGCCGGTGACGGCGTTGGAGAGGACCGCGCCGCCGATGCCGTAGGTCACGGTGACGGGCGAGGCGGAGAAGTCGATCGCCGCGTTCCAGTCGGTCCACTCGTTCTCCGCGACGTCCGCGCCGGCGAGCCGGACCCAGCCGTCCCGGGTCCAGCCGTAGAGCGAGACGCCGCCGCCCTCGTCGCCGAGCGCGAGGCCGGCGAGCGGGGAGTCCGTCGGCGCCTCGGGCGCGCCGGGCTCGGAGACGAACTGCGCGCGGCCGCGGACGAGCACCGCGTAGCGGGCGTGAGAGGCCGCCGAGGCGGCGTAGGCGACGTAGTCGGAGGATCCGGTTTCGAGCTCGAGGCGGCGGTTGCCGCCGTCCGTGGCGAACGCGGTGTTGTTCGTGACCGCCGTGCGCGTCCACGTGCCGCCGTCGGCCGGGTCGCGCCCGCCCGAGCCCGCGAACGGCCACGAGTCGTAGGCGGCGCGGTCGAACTGCACGTCGAGCCAGCCGACGGCCTTGCGTCCGAGCACGCTCCCCTCCCCTTTCGCCTCGTAGCGCTCGCCCGTGGCGGGGTCCGCGTGGACGAGCGAGAAGGTGTAGCCCTTCGTGACGCCGAGGCCGACCTTGAAGGAGGCGGAGAAGGTCTGGCCCGCCCCGACTCCCGTCCAGGTCGCGACGGTCGCCGAGCCGGCCTTGAGCACGAGCGTCGCGTCGCGGTCGGCGCGCTCGACCTTCACCGTGGCGGTCGCGTTCGTGCCGGTGGCGTCGGTCTCCGCGAACGGGACGCCGAGCGCGACGGGGAAGCGCGGCGTGCGGAACGAGAAGCTGCGCAGCGATGTCTTGCCGGTGGACGAGGTCGCCACGAGCGAGACGGTGTAGGCCGTGTCCGGCGCGAGGCCGGAGAGCGCGGCGGTCTTCGCGCCCGGCGCGGAGTAGGAGAGCGTGCCGGTCGCGGCGGCGGCGGGGCCGCCGGAGAGCGTCCAGGCGACGTTGGCGGACGTCGCGTTCTCTCCGAGCGTGGTGAGCTGGACCGAGAGCGTGGCGGTGCGCGCGGCGAGCGGGTCGGCCGCGATCTCGCCGATGACGGGCGCGACGATGGCAGGCGGCTCGACGTCCGTGAGGCAGACCATCTGGTAGGGCTTGAGCTGGAACGAGACCTTGCCGCCGGAAACGCGCTCCTCGCGCCAGTCGAGCGTGCGCCAGACGCGCGTCTTCGAGGTCTGCAGGTTCCAGGAGTCGGAGACGGCGCGGGGGGAGGCGTTGATCACGGCCCAGTAGTTTCCGGCCGCGGTCGTCCATTTGCGGATCGTGACGGCGTCGGAGCAGGTGCCGCCGAGCAGGACGACCGACGCCGTTGCGGGGAGCGAGAGGAAGTTGAGGTTGAACTCGCGGACGTAGGGCGCGTCGAGGCGGTCGAGGTTCGAGCCGAAGAGGTAGCCGAGGATCGTCGGGTCGTTCACGGCCATCGCGAGGAGCTCGGAGCACATCACGGCGCGGCCGGCGTGGTCCATGTCGGTCGTGTAGTAGCCGACGATCGACTGCTCCCCCTCGGGGCGGTTGTAGTCGTTGGCGCAGAACTCGTTGAGCGAGTAGTGGCGCGCGAACACGAGGTCGCCCGAGGCGTTGCGGTAGTTGCGCGAGACGTCGTCGCCCGCGACGGTGTAGAGGCAGTTGAACGGGAAGCTCAGGCCGACGTTCTCGAGCGAGGCGTAGCTGCCGTAGTCGTCCGCCGGGTCGCTGTGGACCTGCTCGTACTGCCCCCAGCTGTCGCTGTCCCTGCCGATCGAATCGGACCAGTAGGCCGCGAAGTGGGCGGGGAGCGAGGTCGTCGCGGAGCGCCCGGTCATCTGGCGCCAGGTCTGTCCGTTGTAGAGCATGTCCGCGTCGTTGCTCTCGATCGCGCCCTCCCCCGCGGGCCGGCCGCCCTCGGAGCCGCAGGAGTGGTAGAAGAACTTGGCGCCCGGCAGGCCGTTCTCCGACATGTAGGCCTGGACGGCCGCGAACTGGTCGCGGCGCTTGGCGTACCACCACGCGCGATAGGCCTTGTAGAGCTGCGTGTCCGCGTAGGAGCCGCCGTTGTAGAGCTGCGCGCGGGTGACGCTGCGGCTGGTCTCGCGGTTGAAGAGCGCGATCGTCTTGTCGGAGAAGCCGACGGGCATGCCGCCGCGGTTGCGGATCCAGGCGCCGACGAAGTGGCCGCGGTCCTTGTACTGGAGGATCGTCCGGTTCACGAGGTCCGTGAGGTCGACGAGCGCCTCGGGCAGCGTGAGGTCGACCGCGCAGGACGTGACCCAGTACGCGTTCGAGAACAGGTACTTGCGGTCGGGATACGCGGCGCTTTCGAGCGTCCACGGGCGGTAGTCCGCGTCGTATCCGAGGGAGCCGCCGTTGACGTATCGGGTGTTGCCGTCGCCGCGGCTGCCGTGGTATTCGTAGATGGGGAAGAGGGAGTGCCCCTCGGCCGCCATCGCGTCGACGGTCTTGCCCCACATGGAGGGGTCGGCGTTCCAGCCCCAGCGCCGGTTGGAGGACCAGCCCTGCACGTAGCCGAACTCGAGAAGGTCCCGCGAGAAGCAGTTCATGCCGAGGAGCGACATGATGCGGGCCTTGCCCACGTAGTAGTCCGAGGGCGTCGCGTAGGAGTCGAGGCCGTCGTTGTCGCCCATCTCCTCGCGGCTCGTCACGTAGCGGCGGGGCGCGTCGCCGGCCGGGTAGTGGATCTCGGGCTTCGCGTCCTCGTAGCGGTCGATGCGGTAGAGGCGCACGGCCTGCACCGCGAGGCCGACCGAGTCCGTCGCCTGGTCCTGCGAGACGAGCACGAAGTCGATGTCGAAGCCGTTCTGCGCCACGTCGATGCGCGAGCCTCCGTCGTATTGCGTCGCCTTCTCGAACGGGAAGACGACCTCGACGAGCTGCTTCCACTCGCCCGAGAACGGGATCGCGACCGACTCGAGGCACTGCGGCACCGCGACCTGCGGCGACATCGACTCGCCCACCGTGAAGCCGGTGTGGTAGCCGTGGCGCGCGGCGATGCCGAAGTTGAAGAGCGTGACGGAACGCGGGGCGTCGTCGGGGTAGTCGACGACGAGGAGGTAGGGGTCGTTCGGGACGATCCCCTTGCCCTCGCCGATGCGCCACGAGACGTAGGCGCCCGTGCGCTTGCCGTTGTTCTCCTCCTTCGTCACGTGGTGCATCACGCGCGTCAGGCGGCCGAGGATGTTGGTGGTGTAGGACCGTCCGGCGGGGTAGTCGCGGAAGCGGTGGGTCGTGTCGCGCGCGCAGTCGATCGAGTCGACGAGCGTGACGGATCCGAAGTCCTCGAGGCCGGGGACGATTTCGCCCGCGGCGGACAGCGCGGCAAGGGCGAGGAGAGGAAGAATGTGCTTCATGAAGGATCGGAAGAGGCTCCGCGAAGGGGGTCGTACGCGGAGGAAAAAGGACGGAAACGGAATGGATTATAACCCCGTTCGACCCCGCGCGCAAGCGCCCGGAAAACCGTTGCGCGCCGCTTGCGCGCGTGGGCGTGGGTGTGGTAGACTCCGCGCCAATGGGTTCCCACCGCACCGCCGAACGCGCGGAGAACGCGCTTCTCCCGATCATCCAGTACGAGGGGGCGGACCAGGGCCACGAGTGGCCGGTCCGCCTCCTCCTGCGCACGCTCAAGGGGATTTCGCGGATCTACGGCGGCGTGGTGCAGCTGCGGCTCTTCCTCTTCCGCCAGGGCGTCCTGCGCCGCTTCCCGCTCGGCTGCCAGGTGATCAGCGTCGGGAACGTGACCGCCGGCGGAACCGGCAAGACGCCGATGGTCGAAAAGCTCGCCCGCGAGCTCTCCGGCCAGGGCCGCAAGGTCGCCATCCTCTCGCGCGGCTACCGCAAGAAGGAGAAGGGCTTCTGGGCGCGCCTCGGCGACCGCCTCAAGGGCGGCGGCCGCCCGCCGCCCCCGCGCGTCGTGTCCGACGGCCGCCGGCTCCTGCTCGACAGCGAGATGTCCGGCGACGAGCCGTTCATGCTCGCGTCCAACCTGCCGGACGTCGTCGTTCTCGTCGACAAGGACCGCGTGAAGAGCGGCCGCTACGCGATCCGCCGCTTCGGGTGCGACACGCTGCTGCTGGACGACGGCTTCCAGTACCAGCGCCTCAAGCATTCGCTCGACCTCGTGCTCGTCGACCGCACGAACCCCTTCGGCAACGGCAACGTCCTGCCGCGCGGCATCCTGCGCGAGCCGGCGAAGAACATCGCCCGGGCGCGCTTCGTCTGCATCACCAAGGCGCGCGGCGGCGACATCGGGGCGCTCAAGGCCCGCATCCGCGAGCTCAACCCGACCTGCGGCCTCATGGCCTGCAACCACGACCCGACCGCGCTCGTCGGCGCGTTCACGCGCGAACGCCGCCCGCTCGAGGCGCTGCGCGGCATGAAGGTCGTGGCCCTCTCCGGCATCGCCGCGCCGCGCTCGTTCGAGGATTCGCTCGAGCGCCTCGGCGCGACGCTCCTCGAGCGCGTCCACTTCGCCGACCACCACCGCTTCTCGCAGCAGGAGATCATCGACGCGGTGAACCACGCCGCCGAACTCGGCGCGGACGCGATCGTCACGACCGAGAAGGACGCCGTCCGCATGACCCGCATCGACCGCAGCGACGTGCCGGTCCTCTTCCTCCGCATCGAGGTGAACTTCCTCGAGGGCGCCGACGAGTTCCGCCGCTGCATCGACGAGATCACCTTCAAGACATGACTCCCTCCCCCTCCGAACAGTTCAACCGGCCGAACGCCTCGTTCGACAACAAGCTCCGCCCGGTCGTCTTCGACGACTTCGTGGGACAGGAGAAGGCGCGCGAGCGCCTGATGATCTCGGTCGAGGCCGCCAAGCAGCGCGGCGACGCGCTGGACCACGTGCTGCTCTCCGGCCCCCCCGGCCTCGGCAAGACCACGCTCTGCTACATCCTCGCGCACGAGATGGGCGTCCAGGTCCACGCGACGAGCGGCCCCGTGATCGAGAAGGCGTCGGACCTGGCGGGCATGCTCACGGGCCTCAACACGGGCGACATCCTCTTCATCGACGAGATCCACCGCATGCAGCGCGCGGTCGAGGAATACCTCTACTCGGCGATGGAGGACTTCGTGATCGACATCATGATCGACCAGGGACCGAACGCGCGCTCGGTCCGCCTCGACCTGCCGCGCTTCACGCTCGTCGGCGCCACGACGCGCGCCGGCCTGCTCTCCTCTCCGCTCCGCTCGCGCTTCTCGATCAACGCCCGCCTCGAATACTACAGCCCCGACGAACTCGCGCGCATCGTGAAGCGCTCCGCCGGTCTGCTCGAGGTCGGCATCGACGGCCCCGGCGCGCTCGAGATCGCCCGCCGCTCGCGCGGCACCGCACGCATCGCGAACAACCTGCTGCGCCGCGTCCGCGACTACGCGCAGGTCAAGGCCGGCAACCGCATCTCCGCGGACGTGGCGGACGCCGCGCTCGCGCTGCTCGGCATCGACGAGAACGGCCTCGACGAAATGGACAAGCGCATCCTCTCGACCATCATCGAGAACTTCGCCGGCGGCCCCGTCGGCCTCGGCACGATCGCGATCTCCGTCGGCGAGGAGGCCGACACGATCGAGGACGTCTACGAACCCTACCTCATCCAGGAGGGCTACCTGAACCGCACCCCCCGCGGCCGCGAGGCCACCCCCCTGGCCTACCGCGCCCTCGGCTACGCCAACGGACCGGTCAAAGGGGGGCAACCCACGCTGGGAATCTGACCTTGAGCACGCCTCCTCCCGGCACGCCCGGCGCGCCCATCCGCGTCCTGCCCGAAACCGTGGCGAACAAGATCGCCGCGGGCGAGGTCGTGGAGCGCCCGGCGTCGGTCGAAAAGGAGCTGCTCGAGAACGCGATCGACGCCGGCGCGCGCCGCATCGACGTCACGGTGACCGCGGGCGGCCGCAAGCTCGTCGCCGTCGCGGACGACGGCTGCGGCATGGGCCGCGAGGACGCGCTCCTGGCGCCCGAGCGCCAGGCGACGAGCAAGATCCGCGACGTCTCCGACATCGAGAACATCGCCACGCTCGGCTTCCGCGGCGAGGCGCTCGCGTCCATCGCGTCCGTCTCGCGCTTCACGCTGCGCACGCGCCGCGCGGCGGACGACGCGGGCACCGAGATCCGCATCGACGGCGGCGTCCTGCGCGACGTGCGCGACTGCGGCGCCGCGCCCGGCACGGTGATCGAGGTGCGCGACCTGTTCTACAACGTCCCCGCGCGCCGCGCGTTCCTGCGTTCGTTCCAGACGGAACTGGCGCACGTGCGAAACGTTTTCCTCGTCCACGCGATCGCGCACCCCGGCGTGGCGTTCTCGCTCACGTGCGACGGCGACCCGCTCCACCGCCTCGCGCCCGCCGCCGACCTGCGCGGCCGCCTGCTCGACCTCTTCGGCGGCACGGCGCTGGACGCGTTCGTCCCGTTCGACCGCGCGGCCGGCCCGATCCGCGTGCACGGCTTCGCCGGGCTGCCGTCCAACACGCGCGGCGACACCGCGGGGCAGTACGTTTTCGTGAACGGCCGCCCCTCCACGGCGCCGGTCGTCCAGGCCGCCATCCGCGAGGCCTACCCGCACCTGCCGCAGGGGCGCAAGCCCGTCGTGTTCCTCTTCCTCGACCTGCCGCCCGAGGAGGTCGACGTGAACGTCCACCCGACCAAGCGCGAAGTGCGATTCCGTTCGCTCGGCGCCGTGCGGGACGCGGTCCTCGAAACGCTCCTCGAAGCGCTCGGTGGCGGGGCGGGGCACCCCGCCACGGCGCCGTCCGACGCGGACCGCCTCGGCGGCTTCGGCATCGGCGCCGGCGCGGCGGCCGCGCCGCAGCCCCCGCCGGACCTCTACCGCCCCGTCCCGTTCGCCACCGTCCCCGCGCCGGAACCGGTGCTGCAGCCCGCGCCTCCGCCCGAAGCGCTCCCGCCCCCGCCGGTCCCGGAAAACCTCCCGTTCGCGGACGTTTCCGCTTCAACCCCTTCGACCGTTTCAACCGCTCCAACCGCTTCCGCCTACTACGATCCCGGATCCTACTCCAATCCGGGCGCGGCCGCGCCGTGGACGAAGTTCCGCCTCGTCGGCACGCTTTCGAGCGGCTACGCGCTGCTGGAGACGGCGGGCGGCTACGCGGTCGTCGACCCGTCCGCTGCGCACGAGCGCGTGATCTACGAGCGGCTGCTCAAGGACGCCCTCGCCCGCGAAACCGCCGCGCAGGGACTCCTGCTGCCGCAGACCGTGCAGCTGCCGCCCGTGGACGCCGCGCGAATCCGCTCGGTGCTGCCGGTCCTCGCCGACATGGGATTCGAGGTGGAGGACTTCGGCGGCGACACGTTCCTCGTGCGCTCGCTGCCGGACGCCCTCTCCGGCGCCGCCGCGAAGGAACTCCTCGAAGACACCGCCCGCGCGATCGAGGAAGCGGGCCCGAAGAAGGGAAAGCAGCGCTGGAAGGAGGAGCTCGTCGCAGCGGCCGCGAGCCGCTCGTGCGTCCGCACGCGCAAGCCGCTTTCCGAGCGCGAGCTGACCGCGATCCTGATGGAGTTGGCGGCCTGCAAGATGCCCTACGCCACGCCCGGCGGCCGTCCCACGATGATCTTCACCTCGAAGAATGACCTCGACCGCCGCTTCGGCCGATCGTAATCGAGTTCCAAGTTCGCAGGTTCACAGGTTCCAAGTTCACCTTTCACCTCTCACCTCTCATCGAACCGGATTCCGCCATGCCCAAGAACGACCCGAAAAAAGAGCCTGCCTCCTTCGAGGAGGCCGTCAAGCGCCTCGAGGAGATCGTGGCGCGCATGGAAACCGGCGCCGAGGACCTCGACGCGATGGTCAAGGACTTCGAGGAGGGCCGCGCCCTCGTCGACTTCTGCGGCAAGAAACTGACCGCGATCGAGCGCAAGGTGGAGATCCTCACGCGCCGCGCGGACGGCTCGGCCGCCGCCGAACCGTTCAAGGAAGAGCCGTAGAAGCCCGGGAAAACGCGAAGCAGCCGGCGGCCTTTCGGACGCCGGCTGCCTCGACCGGACGGAAGCGCCTACGCCTCGGGCGCGGCGGGCTTCTTCGTGCGGGCCGGCTTCACGACGCGGCCCGACTTGATGCACGCGGCGCAGGCCCAGACGGTGCGGGGCGTGCCGTCCACGACCGCCTTGACGCGGTGGAGGTTCGGCAGGAAGCGGCGGCGGGTGACGGCGGTGGTGTGCAGACCGATGCCGCCCTTGTACTTGGCGAGGCCGTGGCGGACGATGCGGTTGCCCGTTTGCGGGACCTTCCCGCAGATTTCGCAGATCTTGGACATGGGTGTTGCTCCTTGCGAGGCGGGGGAGTATAGCGAAAACGGAAACCGAAATCAACCGTATTTTTCGGCCGCTTGCGGCCGCCGTCCGATTCTGCTAGGCTTGACCCCCGCACCCCGCCACGCGCCATGAAAGCCTACTTGTTCGACCTCGACGGAACGATCACCGACACGGACGTCATCTGGATCGACGCCCTCGCCGACACGCTCGCCGCGCTCGGCCACCCCGTGCCGACTTCGTGGACGATGGAGATCGTCTACGGCAAGGCGTGGAGCTCGTCCTACGCGCGGATCGTCGAGCGCTTCCCCGACCTCGGCGCCATCCCGTCCGACGAGCTCGCGCACAAGTCCGACGCGTTCTTCAAGGCGCGGGTCGCTGCGACCGACGTCCGCATTCCCGGCACGATCGCGCTGATCCGGCGGCTCGCCGCCGCGGGCGCGCCGTGCGCCGTCGCGTCCGGTTCGACGCCGTCGCAGATCGAGGACGCCCTCGCGATCGCCGGCGTGCGCGACTGCTTCCGCGCCATTGTCGGGAGCGGCGAATACGAGCGCGGCAAGCCCGCTCCGGACTGCTTCCTCCTCGCCGCGCGCAAGCTCGGAGCCGCCCCGGCGGACTGCACGGTCTTCGAGGACAGCGAGGCGGGCGTCGCGGCCGGCAAGGCCGCCGGCATGCGCGTCGTCGCGCTCAAGCTTCCCGACCACCCGCCGCAGGACCTCTCCGCCGCGGACCTCGTCCTCGACGACTTGTCCAAATTCGTTCCCTGACCGCCCGCCATGAAACGCTTCTTCGTCTTCGCGCTCCTTCTTGCGTGCGCCCTGCCGTGCGCCGCCGCGCCGCGCGGCGGAAAGGCCAAGTCCAAGGCCGCCGCGGATCCCGGCGCCAAACCGATGGTCCACTGGGACTGCGACAAGCCGTTCGCGCGCGAGCCGGGCCTGACGGTCGAAAAGAGCCCGTCCGGCGCGGCGCTCGGCGGCTTTTCCGACGAGTCGGTCCGCATGACCGGCCTCCTGCCGAACGCGGTTTCGAAGAACCAGCGGCTGCCCGACGCCTGGACCTTCCAGTGCTTCGTGCGCGACATCCATCCGCTCACGAACCGCGTGGCGCTCGTCGCGCGCTTCGAGGACGGCCCGCGCGGCGAGCCGCCCGCCGTCGCCTGGCAGCTCTGGGTCGAGCGCAGCGGCGCGCTCTGCCTCGGCGTCGAGGACGCGAAGGGCGTCCGATCCGTCGCCCGCCACGCGGGCGCGCCGTGGCGGCCGGGCGTCTGGCACCACGTGGCGATCGTCCGCGAGCTCGGCGGGAAGGACGCCGACGGCGCGCGCGAGGACCGCTACCGCGTCTGGGTCGTCCCGCTCGCGGTGCCGGCCGCCGCCGCCGCGAAGCCCGCCCCTCTCATCGACCACCGACTCGTCACGAAGGCCGGTCCGTTCCACATGTCGGCGCTCGCCGTGGGCGGCGGCCCGGCCGGGAAGCACCCCGAAACCGCGCCCGGCGGCGCGCTGGGCGGCGCCGTGGACGACGTTTCGCTGTGGGCGCGCGCGTTCCCGGACGACGAGCTCGCGGCCTGCCGCGCGGCGTTCCTCGCCGGCGGCGGCGCGGCGGCCGCGGCGGAAAAAAAGGCGGACGAAGGCACGCGCGAAACGATCCTGCACTGGAGCTTCTCCGGCGACGGGAAGACGCCCCAGGCGACGGACCTCTCCGGCCGCGGCTGCCACGGGCGCTCGGCGGAACGCGTCCGCGGCGGCGTGCAGGGGCGCGGCACGGGCAAGGCGTTCGAAGGGTTCTCGACGGAAGGCAGCCTGGTTTCGTCGATGCCGCTGCCCCAGCACGCGTTCCGCGGGGAATGGACGCTGCTCGTCTGGGTCCGCAACCCGCGCCTGTCGTCCAAGCAGGCGTGCGTCCTGGCGTCGTCCGACCCGGATGCGCGCCGCGGGACGGTCGCCTGGCGCTTCTGGTTCGATTCGAAGGGCGCGCCGCACGTCGGCGCGCAGGACGGCTCGTCGCACCGCTTCACCGGCGCCGGGAAGCCCGTCCGTTTCGAGCCGGGCAAGTGGCATCTCGTCGCGCTGACGCACCGCCGCGGCCCGGGGCCGCTGGGCGGCGAGCGGGACTTCTTCCAGGCGTTCGTCGTGCCGGACGGCGCGCGCGGCCCGGCGCCCGAGCCGGCACTCGACTGGTCCTGCGGCGGCGGCAAGCTCGCGAACGCCACGATGCTGCAGCTCGGCGCCGGCGCGGCCGGCCGCGGCAAAAACGCCGAGATCGCGCCGGGCGGCTGGTTCGGCGGGCAGATCGGCGAGGCGATGCTCCTCGGCGGCGCGGCGCTCGACGGCGCCGCGGTCGCGGAGTTCGCGAGGAAGAAGTCGCTCGGCGACTAGGCCGCACGGCCGCTAGCCGCGCGCGCGCTTGCCGCGGCGGATGACGTCGTCGCGGCCGGGGCCGGTCGAGAAGAACGTCACCGGCACGCCGAGGTTCTTCTCGATCCAGAGCACGTAGTCGCGCGCGGCGGCCGGGAGCGCGTCCCAGTCGCGCGCGCCGCGGATGTCGCACTTCCAGCCGGGGAGCTTCTCGACGACGGGCTTGGCGTCCCACAGCCACGGCGTGGGCGGGAACGTGTCGACGCGCTTGCCTTCGATCTCGTAGGCGACGCAGACCGGCACTTCGTCGAGGTAGCCGAGCGCGTCCACGAGCGTGAGCGCGACCTCGGTCGCGCCCTGCATCTCGCAGCCGTAGCGCGTCGCCGGCAGGTCGAACCAGCCCACGCGGCGCGGGCGCCCGGTCGTGGCGCCGTATTCGCCGCGGTCGCCGCCGCGGCGGCGCAGCTCCTCGGCCTCGTCGCCGAAGATCTCCGAGACGAACGGCCCGGCGCCGACGGCACTCGAATACGCCTTCACGACGGTGATCACGTCCGTGATCGCGTAGGGCGGGATGCCCGCGCCGATCGACGCGTAGCCGGCGAGCGGCGAAGAGCTCGTGACCATCGGGTAGATGCCGTGGTCGGGGTCCTTGAGCGTGCCGAGCTGGCCCTCGAGGAGGATGCGCTTGCCCTCGCGGATTGCGTCGTGCAGGAGCTTGTTCGTGTCCGTCGCGTAGGGCCGGACGATCTCCGCCAGCTCCGCGAGCTCCGCCTTCACCGCCGCCGGGTCGAGCGCGGGCTTGCCGTAGACGCCCGTGAGGAGCGGGTTCTTGCGGTCGCAGAAGAGCTTGATGCGATCCTCCATCTTGTCGAGGTGGAACAGCTCGCAGACCTGGAAGCCGATCTTGGAGTACTTGTCCGCGTAGAACGGGGCGATGCCGCTGCGCGTCGAGCCGAACGACGCCTTGCCGAGGCGGATCTCCTCGAGCGCGTCGAGCTCCTTGTGGACGTCGAGCAGCACCTGCGCGCGGTAGGAGACTGCGAGGCGCGGCTCGATGCCGGCGGCCTTGAGGTCGGCGACCTCCTTGGCGAACGCGCGGACGTTGAGCGCGACGCCGGGGCCGATCACGTTCGTCACGGCCGGGTTGAAGCAGCCGGACGGCAGCAGGTGCAGCGCGAAGCGCCCCTTGTCGTTGATGATCGTGTGGCCCGCGTTGGCGCCGCCCTGGAAGCGGACGACGATGTCCGATTCGCGGGCCAGCAGGTCCGTCATCTTGCCCTTGCCTTCGTCGCCCCAGTTGGCGCCTACGATCGCGGTTGCCATGTCTCGGTTTCTCCCCGTTCCGCGGCCGCGGAACGGGGGCGGATTCTAGCACAGGCGGCGGGCGTCCCGCAAGCGCGCGGAACGGCGGGAAAAACGCACGAAAAAAACGCTTGCAACACGGGGCGATTTTTCCTAGACTCCCGCGCCCTTCCAACGAAAGGGCGCCGTTTTCGCACCCCCGACAACCCCTAGCATCGAAAGCAACAGGAGGAAACAAACACATGCCCAGGAAAGCAACCCCCAAGGCGGCCGCTCCCGCCGTCAAGAAAGTCCGCAAGGCGGCCAAGCCCGCCGTGCCCGCGCCCGTCGCGAAGGCCCCCGCCGAGCCGAAGAAGGCCCGCTCCGTCTTCACGTTCCGCGGCGACCCCGGCAGCGTCGTCTACCTCGCCGGCTCGTTCAACAACTGGGACCCGCAGGCCACGAAGATGGTCGACAAGTCCGGCGACGGCATCTACACCGTCTCCGTGACGCTCGCGCCCGGCATCTACGAATACAAGTTCGTCGTGAACGGCGTCTGGACGCTCGATCCGGATCCCGACCGCGACTGGACCCAGAACGGCCTCGGCACGCTCAACAGCGTGTACCGCGTCGGCTAGCTCCGTCGCACGGAACCGGACCCGACGCTGGAAGACCGGGCGCCGCGCAAGCGGCGCCCGGCCTCTTTTTTTTTCGTGCGCCGCGCGCCCTACCAGGCGCTCCACTTCGGCCGGACGCCGAAGACGGCGGCGAACTTCTTCGGCGCGGCCTTCGGGCGGCGGTCGTAGGTGTAGACGCCGTTCTGCTCCTGCTCGACGTCCGTGAGCTGCGTGTAGCACCAGCCCGCCAGCTCCTTCATCGCGGCGAAGAGCTTCGTCTGCGCGCCGATGCGGTCGAGGAAGTCCGCCTCCTTCGTGAAGCAGAGCCCGTTGTAGCCCCAACCCGTGCCGCCCTTGCGGTCGGCGGGCAGCAGGTACTTGAACCCGCCCCATTCGTCGAGCAGGTAGGGCTCCCCCCCGTAGGGCGGCTCGGCGCCCGGGACGTTCGAGGCGATCCGGCGGTCGCCCTTCTTCGGGAGAAGCCACTCGCGCTGCTCCTTGGGGGTGGCGCGGTAGCTGTGGACCGTCCAGAGGTCCGTCTTCCAGTGGACGTAGCCGCTCGCGTCGTTCACGGGGCGCGTCGGGTCGATCGCCTTCGTGAGGTCGTAGAACGTCTGCACGAAGCGGCGGTAGGCGGCGAGGCGCGGGTCCTTCTCCGCGTCCTCGGGCTTGATGTTCCAGACGTCGAGGCCGTTGGCCGTCGACTCGTTGAGCGGCGACCAGCCGACGATCGACGGGTGGTCGCGCAGCGCGGCGACGACGGCCTGCCACTCCTCGAGGAAGTTGCGCTGCGCCTCGGGGACCGTCGCGTTGAAGCCCCAGCTCGGGTATTCGGCCCACGTGAGGTAGCCGAGGCGGTCGGCCCAGTAGTGCCAACGGTCCTCGAAGACCTTCTGGTGCAGGCGCGCGCCGTTGAAGCCGGCGGCCATCGAGCGCTCGATGTCGGCCTTGAGCTCGGCGTCCGAGGGGGCGGTCCAGACGCCGTCCGGGTAGAAACCCTGGTCCAGCACGAAGCGCAGGAAGACGGGCTTGTCGTTGAGGAGCACGCGGTTGCCCTCGCACGAGACCTTGCGCATCGCGAAGTAGCTCTCGACCGCGTCGACCGGCTTGCCGCCGCGCTCGACCGTGAGCGTGAGGTCGTAAAGGAACGGGTCGGAGGGCGACCACGGGCGGACGTCCGGGATCGCGAGCGAGACGGGCGCGCCCTGCACGGCGGGGACGTCGCGCTCCGCGACGACCTCGCCGCCCGCGCGCACGACGGCGCGGAA
>CADBEF010000038.1 GCA_902793555.1 uncultured bacterium
GCAGGCCGCGCGCGCGATGCGGACCGCGCGCCGCGACAGCGCGCCCGTCGCGAGCGGGCGGGACGAACCCGCCGCGCGGTCGGCCTCCTCGTCCACGAGATCGTTGTCCGCGAGCCCGCCCAGGTAAAGCAGCAGCTCCGCCGCCCCCGCGGCGAGCGCGGCGGCGACGACGGAGCCCGGAACGCCCTTGCCGAAGACGAGGAACGCGACCATCGCCCCACCCGCGACCGCGTCGCCAACGGCGGTCGGGAGGTTCGGGATGCGGAAGAGCTGGAGCCAGGGCTTGATCACGCCCCCCATTCTGTCACAATCGCCCCGACCCGTCAACGCAAGTCCCGATTGTCCCGACGACACTAAGGCAGAATAAAGGGGACAGACCCCTCAAAATTGTCCTCTCTACTGCAAAGAAGAAACCGGCGGGGTTGCCCGCGCCCCCCGGGTCTGGTAGAATGCGCGGCATGAAAGAAACCATCGCCATCGCCGGGGGACACCCGGACGACCTCGTCGGAAGCCTCGGCTTCGCCCTCCTCGCGAAGGACCGCTTCGACATCCACATGCTCGACTTCACCCGCGGCGAGGTCGGCTGGTCCGGCCACGGTAAGGAGGAGACCGCCCGCGTCCGCACCGCCGAGGAGGAGTCCGTCTGCGCCGAGATCGGCGCCACGCCCCACTTCCTCGGCGAGGTCGACGGAGACGCCTTCGCCACGCGCGAGGCCGTCGCCCGCACCGCCGCCCTCCTCCGCGAACTGAGGCCGCGAGCGATCATCATGCACTGGCCGCTCGATTCGCACATGGACCACGTCATGTCCACCGCCGCGACGCTCAAGGCCGTCTGGACGACCTACGCCGACCCCCGCAAGGACTTCCCCGAGATCTACTTCTACGAGGAGACCTCCCAGTCGCTCTACTTCCATCCCGTCTGGTACGTCGACATCACATCCGTCTGGGACCGCAAGGTGGAGCTGATGCGCAAATACGTCTCCCAGAACTCCGGCGACGGCATCGTCCGCAACAAGACCGAGGACGCCCTCTTCCGCGGCAACCAGTTCTGGGTCGACAAGGCCGAGGCCTACGCCCCCTACATCCCGCCCCGTCCCGGCTCCCGCTGCATCTTCACGGAGCTGGCTTGAGCGCCGCCCCGCCGCGCGGCGGACGGAAACGGCGCCGGCGAAGCCCCTCGACGGCATAGCGCCGTTCCATGGGGACGGCGTTCTCGAAATGCAGGATCCGGTCGGCGGCGCCACCCGGGACTGCGTCCGACACGCCGATCACCTCCACGACGTCGATCCGGAAGGGCGCCGCGGGCCGTCCCCGCATGTAGCGGGCGGCGGCGCGGCACAGGGCGTGGCGCTTGCGCCGGTCGACGGCGGCGAGCCCGCCGCCGAAGGCGTCGGTCGTGCGGGTCTTGACCTCGACGAAGACGACCATCGGGCGGCGCCGCGGATCGGCGGGCTCCATCACGAGATCGATTTCGTCCCGTCCGACCCGCACGCGCCGGCCGATCGTCCGAAGACGCTTCTCCTTCGGCTCAAGCTCCTTCTCGAGGAAGTGCCGGGCCTTCTCCTCGCCCCATTCGCCCTGCTTCTTCGCATAGTCCGGCCCGCGCAGGGGCGGCGGCGGAACGGCCGGCCGCCGCGAAAACAGGCTTGATACGCGATCTCGGATGCGATTGAGAAAACCGGGGATGGACATGGCCGTCTTTCGCGGCTACTGCAGGAAGAGGTTCCGCCAGTGCGCCTTGTCGGGGACGCAGTAGTCGACGTCCCAGGAGCCGTCCGCGCGCTCAAAGAGCGCGGCGCCCTGGAGGAAGCCGATCCAGTGCGTGCTCCGGAACTCGCCGGCGCCGAGCTCCTGCAGGAAAGGCGCGACGAAGATGTCGTGCGTGACGACGAGCGCGCAGCGCGCGCCGAAGTCCGCGCCGCGGATCCAGTCCATCGCGAGGCGCGTGCTCTCGGGGATCGGCCGGTAGCCGCCCGTCGCCTCGCCGCGCATGAACATATCCGTGAATTCGGCCGTCCCGTATGCCCGGTAGCTGCGGTACGTCTCGGGCATGTCCGTGACCCAGAGTCCCGGCAGGCTGACCTGCTCGCTCGGCGACACGGGCGCGCCGGCGCGCCCCGCGCCTTCGGCGACGGTCGCCGCCGTGAGCATCGTGCGGCGGTAGCGCGAGGCGAGGAACGCCCAGTCCGCCGGCCGCCCCGCCGCTGCGAGGTCCCTCCCGCAGCCGAGCGCCATCGCGCGCCCGGCGTCCGTGAGCCCGAGGTTCTCGCCGTAGGTCGGGTCGTTCTCCTCGATCGGCGGGCGCTCCCCGTGCCGGACCATCAGAACGCACCGCCGCGCGTCCGGCGCCGCGGCGCGCGCCGCGCATTCCTTCCAGTCGATCATTCCGCGTCTTCCTCCGGCACTTCGAAGCCGGCCGCGCGCAGCTGCGCGGCCTCCTCCTCCGTGAGCTCGAAATCGACCTCCACGTCGTAGCCCTGCGCGAGCGCGGAGACGACCGCCGCGCGGCGGGCCTTCTCCGCGGCCTCCTTCTCGGCCGCGGCCTCCTCTTCGGCGGCCTTGCGCTCGGCGGCCTCGGCCGCGCGCTCGGCGCGCAGCGCCTCGGCGGCGGCGAGCGCCTCCGCGCGCGCTTCCTCCGCCTTGCGGCGGCGCAGCTCGACGCGCAGGCGGTTGAGCTCGCGGAACGAAACGTGCGTCGTGCCGTCCGGATCGGTGACGGTCGCGCGGCGGAGCAGCTCCGCCTCCTCTTCGTCCGTGAGACCGGCTGCGCCGGCCGCCTTCGGCCGGGGCGGAGCTTCCACGGGTTCCGGGTCCGCGGGTTCCGGGTCCGCACGTTCCGGATCCGCCGCTTCCTTCGCGGAGGCGGCGCCGGCGCCGGGGCGGAACGTGGTGAGATACGGCGCGCGCGCCGAGGGGACGAGGTTGGTGGGCTGCCCCTTCGCCCATGAAAGCGCGACGAAGAACTCGTTGGTTCCCTGCGCGACGAGAACCGCGCCGTCCTCGGGCAGCGCGTCGAGCAGGCGGTAGGGGCCCCAGCCCTCGCCGGGACGCAGGACGAACGCGCGCCCGGACGAAATCTCGACGAGGCCCGCGGACGGAACGCCGTCGTATCGCGCGACGGACGCGAGGCGCACCGGCGGCGGGGGCGGGGGCCCTTCTGGCGGTTTCTGCGCGGTTTCCGGACCCGCCCCGGCTCCGTCGCCCGGCCCCTCCGCCCCGGCGCCCGCGGTGGGCGGCGGCGGGCCGAACGGCGCCTTGTCGAGGATGATTTCGTAGTCCCCCCGGTCGCGCGGCGCGGCGGCCGCGGCCCGCGCCGCCGCGAGCAGCGCGAACGCGAGCGGAAGCGGACGGAAGAAACGGCGGGGCATTCGCGGGAGCGGCTACTTCACCGTGAAGCGCGTGGCCTTCACGAGCGCCTTCCAGAGCGCGGCGCCGTCCTTCGCCTCGAGCGCGGCCTTGCGGTTGGGCTCCTTGGCGTAGGACTCCGCGAGGCCCGCGAGAAGGCGCAGGTAGAACATGCTCACCGCGGTGGGAATCGTCGAGAAGAAGACGAAGTGGACGGGCTTTTCGTCCGCGCCGCCCCACTTGATCCCCTTGCGGCTCACGCCGAACGCGAGCGAGAGGCCGCCGCCCTCGACGCCGCGCACGTGCGGGAAGGCCAGGCCGTTCCCGACGCCCGTCGGAAGCGTCGCCTCGCGCGCCATCGCGGCCTCGACGAGCTTGGCCGCGTCGTCGACGAAATGCCCGGACTGCAACGTGCCGGCCAGCTCCGCGATCGCGGCTTCGGGCGTCGCCGCGGACAGCTCGGGAACCATCAGCTCGGGCGCGGAAAAGCGCGCGACGCCGACCTTGTGCTCGCCGCTGGAGCGCTTGGGGCGCTCGGCCACCCAGCGCGCGCCCGACGGATCGTAGAGGATGCGCGCGCAACTCGGGCACGTGACGATCGCGCGGCAGAGCTTCACCGCCTGCACCACGGAAATCGCCAGCTTCATCCCGCACACCGAACAGCTGCCGGCGTTCATCGGCGCCATCACGATGTGGTCCTTCTTGTAGAGGCGGTCGCGGACGACCTTCACGGCGGGGTCGAGCGAATCGGCCATCGCGTCGATGGACTTGTTCAGTTCGCCGAGATCGGCGCCGGCGCCCCGGATGGAGCGCTGTTCGTCGCGGATGAGGGTGAGTTCCTGGAGCTGGATGAGGTGGTTGACGGTGCTTCGCATGTCGGCTTGTCCGGGCGGTGGCGGGAGCCCGCGCGGCGGGCGCGGGCCCTGGTGGGGTTTACGGGGCACGAGTATGCCGTTTTGCAAGCGAAAAGTCAACCGCGCGCGAAAAAGCCCAAAGAAGAACGCCGCCGCGCGACGGATCGCGCGGCGGCGTTCTGCGGAACCGGGACCGCGGCTAGCCGAGCTTGCCGTCGGAGCCGAGGACGTTCACGATCTTGTGGATGTAGAGCTTCTTCATCTCCTCGCGCGCCGGCGTGAGGTACTGGCGCGGGTCGAAGTGCTCCGGGTGCTCCGCGAAGTGCAGGCGGATGGCCGCCGTCATCGCGAGGCGCGAGTCCGAGTCGATGTTGATCTTGCAGACCGCCGACTTGGCCGCCTTGCGGAGCTGCTCCTCGGGGATGCCGACCGCGTCGGGCAGCTTGCCGCCGTGCGTGTTGATGATCTTGACGTACTCCTGCGGGACGGAGGAGGACCCGTGCAGGACGATCGGGAAGCCTGGGAGCTTCTTTTCGACCGCTTCGAGCACGTCGAACGCCAGCGGCGGGGGGATCAGGAGCCCCGTCTCCGGGTCGCGCGTGCACTGCTCGGGCTTGAACTTGTAGGCGCCGTGCGAGGTGCCGATCGAGATGGCGAGCGAGTCGCAGCCCGTGCGGGTCGAGAAGTCGATCACCTCCTCGGGCTTCGTGTAGTGCGACTCGGCGGCGGACACCTCGTCCTCGACGCCGGCCAGGACTCCGAGCTCGGCCTCGACCGTGACGTCGAACTGGTGCGCGTACTCGACGACCTTCTTCGTGACCGCGATGTTCTCCTCGTAGGGGAGGGACGAGCCGTCGATCATGACGGACGAGAAGCCGCTGTCGATGCAGCTCTTGCAGGTCTCGAACGAGTCGCCGTGGTCGAGGTGCAGGACGATCTCGGGCTTCTCGCAGCCGAGCTCCTTGGCGTATTCGACGGCGCCCTGGGCCATGTAGCGCAGGATCGTGGGGTTCGCGTACTTGCGCGCGCCCTTGGAGACCTGCATGATGACGGGCGACTTCGTCTCGACCGCGGCCTGGACGATGGCCTGCATCTGCTCCATCGTGTTGAAGTTGAAAGCGGGGATGGCGTAGCCGCCCTTGACCGCCTTGGCGAACATCTCGCGCGTGTTGACGAGACCGAGTTCCTTGTAGCTGACCATGGTTTGTTTTCCTGGTTGGATGGTTGGTTTGGTTGGAAAGGGCTAGCCGCGCGCCCAGGCGAGGACGCTTTCGGGCAGGGCGGCGACGGAAACGACGGTGGCGACGGACGTTTCGCCGTCCTCGCCCGGCAGCTCGACCTTGTCGCCTTCGGCGGCGCCGAAGAGCGCTTCGGCGAGGCGGCTGCGCGAGGAGACGATCCCGAGCTCGGGATCGCTGTCCCATTCGCCGAGGATCGCGTAGGACTTCTCCGCGCCGTCCTCGCCGCGGATCGTGACGAACGAACCGACGCCCGCCAGGCCGTTCTGCGCGAGGCCGGCGAAATCGAACGCGGAAACTTCCGCGAGGTCCTTCTGCAGCTGCGTCTGGCGCGCCTGGAGTTCGCGCTCGCGGTCGCGGGCCGTCTGGTACTCGAAGTTTTCGGAGAGGTCCCCGAAGCCCTTCGCGAACTCGATGTCCCGGATGTTCTGCGGGATGTCCTCCTTGACGAGCTTGTCGAGGCGGGCCTGGCGCTCGTTGTAGGAGCGGGCGGACGTGATGCCGAGCCGGACGAACGCCTCGGGCTTCTCCTCGACCTCCTCGGGCAGTTCCTCGATGCCTTTGTAGGTCGTGCGCAGGTAGTCGAGCAGGTTTCGCTTCTTGAGCGGCTCCCAGACGCCCTCCATCGCGGACAGCCGCGCGAAGACGGACGCGCGTTCCTCGCGGGACATCGCGTCCATGAGCGGCTCGAGCCACTTGCAGCCGAGGTCGGTTTCGACGTTCTTCGCGCCCTTCGGCGCGTCCGGGTCGCGGCGGCCCGCGACGAAAAGCTTCTTGAGGTCGTTCTTCATGCGGAGCGCTTCGCCGGCCGCCTCGCCGTCGAGCGCGACGGCGACGATCGAAACGAGCGCGAACGGCGGAACGGTCTCCGAAACCGCCTTGGCGAGCGCCTTCGTGGTGACGGCGTGGCAGAGCCAGCGCAGCAGCTGGAACGAGGGCCGCGCCTTGCCGACTTCGCCGCGGACCTTTTCCGCGAACGCGTCCTTCGCGACGCCCGAAACCAGGCGCGGCGCGAGGTGCTCCATCAGGTTCGCGGGCATGTCGGGCAGCACGTCGACGAACGCGCCGGCGACGCGGGCGTCGGTCGCGAGCGGCAGGTCTTCCGCGAGCTCTTCCATGAGGCCCGCGGGCATCGCGGCGGCGGCGTCCAGCACGATGTCCGTGCGGCAGAGCGTGCCGACGAGGTCCACGGCCTTGTTCTCGGCGCCGGGGACGAACGCGAAGTCCTCCTCCGCGCCGGGACGCAACGCGACGGGAATCTCGGTCAGGCCCGCCGCGAGGCCGATCATGGCGGCGCGCACCTTCGCGGCGTTGCCCAGCTTCTTGCGGTCGGCGACGCACGCCTTGAAGACGAATCCGATCCGGTCCGCGATCGCAGCGCGCTGCGCGTCCGAGAGGTCCTTGCCGCCCTTCTTCGCGAACGCGGCGGCCTTTTCGAGGATTTCCTTCGGGTCGCGGAGCGCGGCGAACGCCTTGTACTCCTTGTCCAGCTCCGCCGCCGCGTCGCGCCGCCCCTCGCGGGACATCTCGACGGCGTCGGCCTTCTTGGCGGCCGCCGGGAGGCGGACCGCTTCGTCGGAAGCGAGCTGGCGGCGGGCCAGGTCCCAGAACTTCTTCCAGTCCTCGCCGGCGGGAAGCAGCGGCTCGATCCGGGCCTGCAGCTGCGAAACCGTGAGGTTGCCCCAGGACTTGAGCGCGAGCTTGGCGATTTCGCCGGGCTCCTTGCGGCACTTTCCGTCGAACGCCGCGCGGTCCGCGTGGCGGACGGCGAGGAGATGCTCCGGGCCGATCGGCGAAAGGGCCTCCGCCGCGAACGCGAAGCCGAGCGCCTTGGGACGGCCCGGCGCGTCGTCGAACTCGATCGTCGCGTTCTTGTAGTAGTCGTCCTCCGCCTTCACCACGCCGTAGCCCCACGTGCGGTGGGCGACGACCGAGCCGGGCTTGAGCGAGAGCAGCAGCGCGAGGCGCTTCAGCGCTTCGGAGGGGCGCGCCTTGCCGAAGCCGCAGCTCTCGATCTTCGCCAGCGCGAGGCGGTCCTTGGACGCCGCCGCGGAGAGGACCGAAAGACATTCGGCGCCGTAGGCGACGCGGTCGCCCGTCCAGGCCGCCTTCTTGCCGAGCAGCTTGATCAGGGCCGGCACGTCGCGCCGCTCGATGAAGCTCTGCTCGACCACGGCGAACGCCTGGTCGCGCGGCTCGAGGCGCTTTTCGTCCTTCTCGTTCTTCACGAGGGCCGCGAGATCGTCCACGAGGCCGAGCAGCTTCGCGGTGTCGGGAGCGGGTTCGTAGGCCTCCGTGACGATCTGCAGGGCGAGGTCGTTCGGGGAGACGGCGTTGGTGGCGGGCTGGGACATGTCGGATGGGTTCCTTCGGGAGGCCGGGCGGGCGGGGCGCGGGGCGCAAGGGTTCGCGCGCGGGTGCGGTTCCCGCGCAACGGGGCGGGAAGTCTACCACAACGGGCCCGCGGCGGCAAACGGAAAAAACGGGCTTCAAAAGCCGGCCCGTTTTTGGTAGCATGGAGGGCGTTCCGCGCGACCGCGCGGGGCTTCCGCGAAACCATGGACGACGGGCTCACCCCGATGCTGCGGCAGTACGCCGCGATGAAGCGGGAGATGGACGGCGACACGCTGCTCCTCTTCCGCCTCGGGGACTTCTACGAGCTGTTCATGGACGACGCGCGCGAGGCCGCCCCGCTGCTCGGCCTCGCCCTCACGCACCGCGCCGGCCAGCCGATGTGCGGCATCCCCCACCACGCGATCGACTCCTACCTGGCCAGGATCGTCCGCCTCGGCCGCAAGGCCGCCATCTGCGACCAGATGGAGGACCCCAAGAGCGTCAAGGGCGGCCGCATGGTCCGGCGCGAGGTCACGCGCATCGTCACGCCCGGCACCGTCACCGAGGAGACGATGCTCGCGGACGACGCCCACAACTACCTCGCCGCCGCCGTCCCCGTCCGCGGCGGCGCCGGCGGCTGGGCGCTCGCCGTCCTCGAGCTTTCCACCGGCGACTTCTTCTGCGAGGAGCCCCCGGACCGCGCCTCGCTCGTCGCGGCGCTCGTCCGCCTCGCGCCCGGCGAGGCGCTCGTCCCCGACCGCGCCGACGGCCCCGCCGTCCCCGGCGACGCCGAGACCGCCGCCGCGCTCGCCGAGGCCGGCGTCCGCTGCACGACGCCCGTCGACGAGTGGTATTTCGACCCGGGCTCCTCCCGCGACTACCTCTGCTCGCACTTCCGCGTCTCGTCGCTCGACGGCTTCGGCTTCGAGGGCGACGCGGCGGCCTGCGCCGCCGCGGGCGCGCTGCTGCGCCGCGTCCACGAGGACCTGCGCCGCGACCTGGGGCACGTCCGCGCGCTGCGCCGCCGCGCGGCCTCCGGATGGCTCTCGCTCGACGAGACCTCCGCCGCCCACCTCAACCTCTTCCCCGAGCCCGGCTCCGCCACGCCCGGCGCGTCGCTCTACGAGGTCCTCAACGCCACCCGAACGCCGATGGGCGCCCGCCTCCTGCGCGACTGGATCGCCCGCCCGCTCGACGACCGCCCGCGCCTCGAGGCGCGCCTCGGCGCCCTCGACGCGATCGTCGCCGGCCGGACGCAACTCACCCCGCTCCGCGAGGCGCTCGGCGGCGTGCGCGACCTGGCCCGCGCCATCGCCCGCGTCTCGCTCGGCCGCGGCGGCCCGCGCGACGTCGCGAGCATCTCCGCCTCGCTCAAGGCCGTCCCCGCGCTGCGCGAGCGCCTCGCCCGCGTCGCGGGGGGCTCGCCCCTCCTGGCCGAGACGCTCGACGGCCTGCGCCCGCTGCCCGAGCTCGTGGACGAAATCGACCGCAC
Source organism: uncultured bacterium (assembly GCA_902793555.1). GTDB lineage: Bacteria > Verrucomicrobiota > Kiritimatiellia > RFP12 > UBA3636 > UBA3636. The sequence goes on from CADBEF010000038.1 coordinate 9,264, forward strand.
GCTCGCGGACGAGCCGCCCGCCGGCGCCGCCGACGGCGGCGCGATCCGCCGCGGCTTCCACGCGGAGCTCGATTCGCTGCGCGACGCGCAGTCCTCCGGCCGCCGCTGGGTCGCGGACTACCAGGCCGCCGAGGCCGAGCGCACCGGCATCAAGAAGCTCAAGGTCGGCTACAACCGCGTCTTCGGCTACTACATCGAGGTTTCCGCCTCGCAGCTCGGCAACGTGCCGTCCGACTACGTCCGCAAGCAGACGATCGCCGGCGGCGAACGCTTCGTCACCCCCGCCCTCAAGGAGCGCGAGGAGCTCATCGCCACGGCCGAGTCCCGCGCCCTGGCGCTCGAGCAGGAGCTCTTCGAGGCGCTGCGCGGGCACGTCGTCGCGCGCACCGCCGACATCCAGGGCGTCGCGGACGCCATCGCGCGACTCGACGTGCTCTGCTCGCTCGCGGACCGCGCGCTCGCGCTCGGCTACGTGCGGCCGCAGATCGACGAAAGCGGCGAAATCGACATCCGAGGCGGCCGCCACCCGATCGTCGAGCAGCTGCCCGGCTCGGAGCGGTTCGTCCCGAACGACGCCCGCCTCGGCGGCCCCGGCCGCCAGATCATGGTCATCACCGGCCCCAACATGGCCGGCAAGTCCACCTACATCCGCCAGGTCGCGCTACTCGTCGTCATGGCGCAGATCGGCTCCTACGTGCCCGCCGATTCGGCGCGCATCGGCCTCGTCGACCGCGTCTTCACGCGCGTCGGCGCGTCGGACGACCTCGCGCGCGGCCGCTCGACGTTCCTCGTCGAGATGCAGGAGACGGCCAACATCCTCAACAACGCGACCGCCCGCTCGCTCGTCGTGCTGGACGAGATAGGCCGCGGCACGTCGACGTTCGACGGCATCTCGATCGCGTGGGCCGTGGCGGAATACCTCCACGACACGCCGGAGGTGAAGGCCAAGACGCTCTTCGCGACGCACTACCACGAGCTCACGGACCTCTCGCTCACGCTGCGCGACGTCGTGAACTGCTCGGTGCTCGTGCGCGAGCGCGGCGACGGCATCGTGTTCCTGCGGCGCATCGTCGAAGGCCCGGCGGACAAGAGCTACGGCATCGCGGTCGCCAAGCTCGCCGGCATGCCCGAGCCCGTCCTCAGGCGCGCCCGCGAAATCCTCTCGAACCTCGAGAAGGACGAGATCGCGGAGGACGGCCGCCCGGCCCTCGTCTCCCCCCGCGGCGGCCCGAAGGTCCGCAAGCCGGACGACAACCGCCAGCTCCTGCTGGGGCTCTAGTCGCGCGCGGCGGAGAGGGCGAGGACGCGCACGGCGCCGGCGTCGCGCAGGACCGCGGCGCACGCGCCGAAGGTCGCGCCGGTCGTCATGACGTCGTCGACGAGCAAGACGGTCTTGCCGGCGAGGCGGGCAGCGGCGCCCGGGGCGGCGGCGAACGCGCCGCGCACGTTGACGCGGCGCTCGTCCGCGTCCATGCGCGTCTGCGTGGCGGTGTCCCGCACGCGCAGCAGCAGGTCCGCCCGCGCCGGGAGCGAGAGGCGCTCCCCCAGCGCCGCGGCGAGCAGCGCGGCCTGGTTGTAGCCGCGCGCCAGCTCCTTGGCCGGATGCAGCGGCACGGGGCAGACCAGGTCCACGCGCTCGGCGCCGTACGCGTCGCGGAAGCATTGCGCCATGAAGCGCGCGACCGTGCCGGCGAGCCACGTCGCCTTCGCGTACTTGAGCTTGTGCACGAGCGTCCCCATCGGGCCGTGGAACGTCGCCGCGCTCCGCGCCAGCGCGAACGCCGGCGGCTCCGTCCGGCAGCGGCGGCAGAGGGGTTCGAGCGAGCCCGCCGCGCGGTCGTCCGGGATCAGCGTCTTGCCGCAGACGCGGCAGCACAGGCGCGGGTCGCGCGGCCGGACCGACGCCGCGCACGCGTCGCACAGGTGCCCTTCGCACGCCGCCCCGCACAGCGCGCAGGCCGGCGGGAAGAGCAGGTCGAGCACCCGGCTCCCGGCGGCGGAGACGACGTTCACGGCGCGGCGGGATCCCAAGGATCGAGCGGCAGGTCGAAGGCCGGCGGCGTCATGCCGTGCCCGACGGGCGCCGGGACGACGCCCTTCTCGCGCCACCGCATGAGGAGGTCGAACTCGTCGCGGACCGTCTGCACGCCCGGTCCGCCCCAGTGTTCGCGCCCGGGCAGCAGGTAGTAGCGGCAGAACTCGCGCGCCTCCTCGAGCCCGTACCGCTCGACGAGCCGCCCGTACCACGCGGCGGTCGCGTGCCACGGCACGCAGGAATCCGACGTCCCGGAGTAGACGAAGAGCTTGCCGCCGCGCGCGCGGAAGGCGTCGAGATCGACGCTCTCCGCGTCGAGGTCCGGCGCGAGCGCGGCCTGGTAGCGGTCGAAGTCCGCGCCGAAGTCGAAGCGCCACGGATCGAAGTCCGCGCCGAAGACCCAGTTGAAGATCCAGAGGTTCCCCATCGCGGGGGCGAACGGCCCGCCCGGCGGGACCCCGCCGTGGATGCGGCGCCCCGTGATCGCGTGGCGGGGTCCGTCGCACAGGCGCCGCAGCGCGTCGAGGTGGGCGGGCGTAAGCGAGGGGTCGCGCACGGCGGCGCGGCGCAGCGCGTCCTCGACGAGCGCCGGCGTCCAGCGCGGATCGCTCGCGAACCGCCCGCGGGCCCGCTCCAGGCGTTCGCCCGGCGCGAACGCCTCCAGCGCCGCCGCGTGCCAGGACTTCTCCTGCGCGTCCGTGAAGAGGAGCGTACCGTCGGGGCGGTGCAATGCCTGCCAGTTCCAGAGGAAGTAGGCGTGCAGCGCGGTGCGCGGGTGCGCGGGGACGCCGGAGATGATCGCGTCGCAGTCCTCGGGGTTGCGTTGCGCGAGCATCATCCCCTGTTGCCCGCCGGTGGAGTAGCCGAGGAAGTAGACGAACCGCGGCGCGCGGCCGTAGACGGCCGACGCGAGCGCGCGGCCCGCGACCATCGCGAGGTGCGTCGCGCGGTGGCCGAAGTCCTTCCAGACCTCCGGGTTGCCGGCCCCGGCGCGCGCGGCGTCGCGCTTCGTCCCGAGGTCGGTCGTCGTCACGACGTGGCCGCGGCGCAGATGCCCGCCGAACTCCTTCGAGGGCAGCCACCCGCCGCCGCCGCCGTTGCCGACGCCGACGATCCGCCCGTCCCAGCGTTCGGGCCGCGGCAGCGCCACTTCGACGCGGATCTCCGACCCGGGCGCGGGCGAGAGCGTCAGGTCCGCGACGAGCGTTCCCGCCGGAGCCTCGACCGGATTGCCGTCGGGATTCACGCAACCCGCGTCGCCCGCGGTCCGCGCGTCCATCGACACGCCGCAGCCGGCGAACGCCGGGTCGCGGAGAAGGACGGACGGTTGCAGCGGATCGGAACGGGGTGGCATGTGGCGGTCCAGTCTAGCAGAACCCCCGCCCCCGTGCAACCGGCGGTCTTGCGGGGTCGGACGGCGCTGTGGTAGAATCCCGCGCACCAACCCATCAGGAAAAAGGATCCAACCATGGCCGGCATTTTCAAGGCATACGACATCCGCGGCGTCTACGGCGCCGAACTGACCGAAGACGTCGTGCGAGACATCGCCCGCGCGTTCGTCACGTTCCTCGGCTGCAGGAAGATCGCGGTCGGGCGCGACTGCCGCGTCTCGTCCGGCTCGCTCTTCGACGCGTTCGCCGCCGGCGCGACCGAACTCGGCGCGGACGTGGTCGACCTCGGCCTCTGCTCGACGCCGATCTCCTACTTCGCGAACGCGAAGCTCGGCTGCGACGCGAGCGTGATGATCACCGCCTCGCACAACCCGAAGCAGTACAACGGCCTCAAGCTCTGCCGCGCGAATGCCGTTCCGATCTCCGGCGCGACCGGCATCGCGGACATCGAGCGCATCGTCGCGGAGAAATCTTTCGCCCCCGCCGCCGCGAAGCCCGGCACGGTGACGAAGGCCGACGTCGGCGCGGACTACGCCGCCTTCGTCCGCTCGTTCGCGGCGCTCGGCCGCCCGGTCCGCATCGCCTGCGACTTCGCCAACGGCATGGGCACCTGGGAGGCCAAGGCCTTCGAGGGCACGCCGATTTCGTTCACGTCGCTCTACGGCGAACCGGACGGCGACTTCCCGAACCACGAGGCCAACCCCCTCAAGACCGAGACGCTCGCCGACCTGCAGGCCGAGGTCCGCAAGGGCGGCTACGACTTCGGCGTGGCGTTCGACGGAGACGCCGACCGCGCGGGGTTCGTCGACGAGAAGGGCGACGTCATCCCGATGGACATGATCACGGCGCTCGTCGCCGAGGACATGCTCCGCCAGAATCCCGGCGCCGCGATCTTCTACGACCTGCGCAGCTCGTGGGCCGTGAAGGAGACGATCGAGGCGCACGGCGGCAAGCCCATGATGAGCCGCGTCGGCCACGCGTTCATCAAGCAGCAGATGCGCGAGGCGGACGCCGTCTTCGCGGGCGAGCTCTCGGGCCACTACTACTTCAAGGCGAACTCCACCGCGGAGAGCTCCTCGCTCGCCGCGATCTGCGTCGCGAACATCGTCTCGCGCGCCGGCAAGCCCCTCTCGGAGCTCATCGCCCCGATCCGCCGCTACTTCGCCTCGGGCGAGATCAACACGAAGCTCGCGAGCAAGGCGGACGCGGAGCGCGTCCTCGCCACGCTCAAGGAGCGCTACGGCGCGAAGGGCCGCGCGTTCGAGCTGGACGGACTCTCCGTCGAGTTCGACACGTGGTGGTTCAACGTCCGCTGCTCGAACACCGAGCCGCTCATCCGCCTCAACCTCGAGGCGAAGACCGCGGACGAAATGGCCGCGAAGCGCGACGAGATCCTCGCCGTGATCCGCGGCTAACCGGCTCCCGCGGCCGCGCCTGCATCCCATGTCCCCCCTGTCGCTCTCCCAGACCCTCTCGGCCGGCCAGACCCAGCGGCAGGTCCAGACGCTGCAGACGCGGCAGCTCCAGAACCTGGCGCTGCTCCAGTCCACGCGCGCCGAGCTCTCGCAGCTCCTCCGCCAGGCGGCCGACCTCAACCCGGCGCTCGTCGTCGAGGACCCTTCCACGGTGTCGCTCGACGCCGCACGCGAAGACTGGGACCGCGAGGGCGGCACCGGGCCGGACGCGGACTCGGACGGCGGCGAGGCCGACGCGGACTTCGGCGTGCTCGCCGAGCTCGGTTCCGACGCGGACGAACTCTACAGCGACGGCAACAACAACGAGTACGACCCGGACGCCGAGGAGCGGCGCCAGTTCTTCTTCGACTCGATTCCCGCGACCGAATCGCTCCAGGAGCACCTCCTGGCGCAGCTCGCCGAGCGCGACCTGCCGCCGGACGACCGCGCGCTCGCGGAGCAGATCGTCGGATCCGTGGACGAGGCGGGCTATCTCGACGTCCCCCTCGCCGAAATCGCGCAGGCGACCTTCCGCTCCCTCGCGGACGCCGAACGCCTGCTCGCGCTCGTGCAGGGCTTTTCTCCCGCGGGCGTCGCCGCGCGGGACGCCCGCGAATGCCTCCTGCTGCAGCTGCGCGCCGAACCGGACCGCGCCGGCCCCGCCGCGCTGCGGATCGTCTCCGATCCCGACGCGTTCGCGATGCTGGGCAAGCGCGACTTCCCGCGCGTCGCCGCGCGGCTCGGCATCCCCGTCCGCGAGGTCGAGGCCGCCGTCGCGGAGCTCGCCGCGCTCGACCCCGCGCCGGGCCGCGCCTTTTCGTCCGCCCGGACGCCCTGGGTGCGTCCGGAAATCGTCGTGCGAGAGACGGAGGACGGCGTCTTCGAGGCGTCGCTCGACGAAGCCGCCACGCCGTCCGCGCGTCTTTCCGACGCCTTCCTGCGCCGCTACGAACGGCTGAAAACCGCGCTGGCGGCGCGCGCGAAGGACCGCTCGAAAACCGCGAAGGAGCGGCGCGCGGCGCGCGACTGGATGGCCGAGCGCCTCCGCGCCGGGCAGGACCTGCTCGACGGCCTTTCCCAGCGCAAGGCGACGCTGCTCGCCGTCGCCCGCTCCGCCGTCGCGCACCAGCAGGACTTCTTCCGCGAAGGCAAGTCGGCCCTCAAGCCGCTCACGATGGCGCAGGTCGCCGCGGAAATCGGGGAGAACGGCATCGACGAATCGACCGTCTCGCGCGCCGTGTCCGGCAAGTTCATGCGGACGCCGCGCGGCGTCGTCGAGCTCCGCTCGCTTTTCGTCGCCGGGATCCGGGCGGCGGACGGCGCGACGCTCGCGCCGGACCGCGTCCGCGACCGCCTCCGCGCGCTCGTCGCCGCGGAGGACCCGGCGAAGCCGCTTTCCGACAACGAGCTCGCGAAGCGCCTCGCGGACGAAGGCATGCCCATCGCCCGCCGTACGGTCGTCAAGTACCGCGGCCTGCTCGACATCCCCGCCGCCGCGGCGCGGAAACGCTAGCGGGCGGCGGACCGGGCGGCGCGAATTTGCTGGATTCTGCGCACAAACGGGACTATACTTTCCCGGCATGAACAACACGTCCAAGGCCGCGCCCGTGCGGCTCGCGAAAACCGATTTTCCCGTCTGGCACTTCCCCCTCCCCCGCCCCCACACGGGGCCGATGCTCGGCAATTCTTCGACCGGCCTGATGGTCTGGGGCGAGGGCGCGGTTCTCAAGCTCACGTTCGGATCCACGACGCTCTGGGACCACGACGGCGGCGCGGAATGGCGCGAGGGGCAGTCCTACGGCGCCATCCGCCGCGCGCTCGAGGCGAGGCCGCGATCAAGGCGATCTTCCCGCCGACGGCGAAGACGCCGCAGCTGCTGCCCGTCGGCCGCCTGGAACTCGCGCTCCCCGAGGGTCTCGCGCTCGACACGGCGCACCTCGACACGCGCGCCGCGTTCGTCGAGGTCCGCATGCGCGGCCGCGCGGGGCGGCTCTCGAACCCCGCGCTCAGGATCGTCCTCGACCGCGCCACGGGCGCCGTCGCGGTCGCGCTGCCCGCGGGGCTCGAGCCCGCCGTGCGCGCCGTCCCCGCATGGGAGAACCCGATCGCGCGCGAGCAGCTCGAGGGGCGCGGCTTCGCGCCGCCCACGGTCGAGCCCGACGGCTTCGCACAGCCCCTCCCGCACGACCCGGCGGTCGGCGCCGCCATCCAGAACCTCAACCTCCTGCTCGGCGCCGACGAGCGCACCGGGCTCGTCTGCTAGCGCTTCCGCCATGAACAACTCCGCGAACGGCG
>CADBEF010000039.1:0-5068 GCA_902793555.1 uncultured bacterium
CTTGCGCTGCGGGCGCGGACGCGGGCCGTTGCGGGCCGGCCCGGCGCCTCCTTGCGTCGGCGCCTCACGCCGGCCCACACCGGCTCCGCGCCGCATCCCGCATCGCGGCGCCGCCACCGTGCTCCCCGCGCGCCCACGCCCGCTGCGCCTCTTCGCTCGCCCCTTCTGGGCGGTCCCGGACGGCAGCGTACGGCGCCCGTTCCCAGGCGCTCCCCGGGGCGGCGCACCTGCGCGGCCGCCCACACGGGACGGAGGGAAGACGAAACGCGGCCCGAGGGCGAGCGGCGCAGCGACGGCCGGGGGATGCGGCGCGAGCGCGAGGCAGGCCGGGCAAAGGCGGCGCCCGCCCCCCCCCTTTTTTTCCCGACCGGTTTCGCGCGCGCGGGTTTTTCCGTGCTGTGGCGCGGCGTACTCGCCGCGCGCGTCCCGCGCGCGTGGTTTTCTGCTTGACATGGGGGCGCGATTCGGGTAAGATGCGGCCCCGCGAACCACCCAAGGGGGCATTGTGCCCTTCGAAGGCGGATCGCAAACCAACCAACAACCCTCCGAACGGAGAACGAAAACATGCACAAACTCAAATCACTGGCGCTTCTGGCGTTGGCGGGCCTCGGCCTGTCCGCGTCCGGCGGCGTCACGACCAACGCCTGGTGGGACGTGACGTTCGAGCCCGGTACCTTCCAGGAAGGATTCCAGGGCTTGGTCCCCGGAGAGCTCGGCCCGCTCACGAACGACGCCTCCAAAGCGCAGGTCATCCAGCCCTACGCCACCGGCGTCTGGACGGCGCTTGACGGCGATGAATCCTACGTCACGAACAGCCTTGCGACCAACTGGGTCAACGGCGCCATGACCGAGGTGTCGAACACCACCTACATCAAGCTCGACACGCAGGGCAACGACCTGAAGTGGACCGTCGCCGACAACAACGCCATGGCGGACGGACTCAAGGCGCTCGTGGACGCCGACCTCTACCTCGTCGGCTCCGATTCGGAACCGACCGATTTCGACGAGGGCAACGACGTCCAGACGGCCGTCTACCTCAAGAACGAGATCCAAGAGGAGTCCGGCGAAACGACCAACTCGGTCCTGTGCGTGTACGTTTTCGATCCGACCTTGAACAACGGCAACGGCGCCAATACGTGGCAGGAGCTGGACGGCGTGAAGCTGGAGGACAACGCCTGGGCGCACGTCCAGGTGCTCGTTGACCACTCGGACGATGTCAACAGCCCGCCGACCGTGCAAGTCTTCGTGAACGGCACGCAAATGCACGCCCGCAACGGCGACGCGACGAGCTGGACGGCGGCCAACGGTTCGAACTCCCAAGATGCCGGCCGCGTGTCCTCCGTGGCGTTCCGCGGAACGGGCGCGGTCGACAACTTCGTCGGCCAAACGATTCTGGACGATCCCGACAAGTTTGACTTCACAGCGGAAGTCTACATGAACGGGCAACTTCAACCCGTTGGTACAGAAGGAAATGTTTCCCGAGTTGTCATCTCGAACGACGTCGGAAAGACAGCCAAGTTTGAGGGCTTCCTGACTTGCAACGCGGATTTTGATCGTGAGGTTGATCCTACATGGAGCCTGACCAAGATCGAAATCACCAATTTTGTCAATGGTTTGGTGACAACTCTCAACTATTCCTGGAATTCTGCGGGATTCCGCATAGAAGGAGATGAAAGTGATGCCGTTGAAATTACAACCGCATCGGGATGGCAAACCGGATCGTTCAATGTGAGTCCATCCACCGCGGGAGCCACCGCCAATTCGACCATTGTGAAGATCTACTTCGAGGATCTGCCCGAAGAAGGTACGTTCAACGCCAATGCGACGACGACCATCGGGGAGACGACGACGACCGACTCGCAGAAGGTGAAGCCGTCGGACTTCACGGAGGAAAACCCGACCAAGACGATCGAGTGGACCTTCGACGCCGAGAAGAACGGCAACGTGCTCAGAACGATCCAACTCTACAACGGCGCGACGCTCGAGTACGCGAACAAGACCGCGACGGTGACCGTCACGACCAACGCGGCGCTCCAGGCCGACACGCTCTTCGCCGCGGCGACGTACGTGCCCGGCTCGCTCGCCGAGGGACAGGACCTGCGCTGGTCCGAGGCGGCCGGCCTCTACACGTTCGAAGCCTACGTCCCGCCGGTGGCGATCCGCGTTTCCGCCGACGGCACGACGACGAACGAGTGCTCCAGCCTCCGCGAGGCGATTGAAGACTACGCCCAGGAGGGCGACACGGTCTACCTTGTCGCGGATGACCGCGTGTCGTTCACGGCGGAGGCGCCGATCCTCGACATTGACTTCGAGGTCACGATCGACGGCGGCTCCAACACGCTCTACGGCATGACGGGTTACGCTGCAGGCTACCACGAGATCCGCGTCGGCGGCAACTCCAACGTGACGATCAAGGACCTCAAGCTTACCGAGTTCGGCGACACCGCGGTGCGCAATGATTCCGTAATGCCGATCGTCGCCCGGAGCGCCTACACCGGAAAGCTCACGCTCGACGGCGTGCAGATCGACAAGTTCAACCGTCAGGCGCTCTGCCTCTTCGGCGGTACGTTCGAAATCACGAACTGCGTCATCACGGGCAGCGCCGACACGGCAACCGGGAACTACTTCCAGTCGGCCATTGAGGTCTTCAATGCCGAGGGTACCGTCGCGGCCACGACGATTTCCGGCATTGGATCGAACCTCCCGGTTTGGGGGGCGGCCTCCTGCTTCAACCTGAATTCCGACTGGAGCCAGACTCCGTGGGTCGGCGGAACCGGGTCCATCACGATCCTGTCCGGCTCCTACACCGGCCAGTACATCGTGCTGGGCATGACCAACGCGGCCCAAACGGTCGACATCCAGGGCGGCACGTTCATCGCGACAGCGCCAGCGGCCGACAGCACCTTCGGCCTTGACGACCAGTCCACCGGCGATCCATCCAAGGCCTCAATCACGATCTCCGGCGGCTGGTTCGACCGCGAGCCCGAGGCGAAGTTCCTCGCGAAGGGCTACAGGGCCGACGAAGCCGCGCCGAGCACGGACACGCCGTGGACGGTCGTCCTCGGGAACGCCATCTGGATCGGCGGCGCGAGCGGCGACTGGAACGTTCCGGCCAACTGGGATATCGGCTGCCTGCCGACGACGACGACGGTCGTGACCTTCACGAACAACGCCGAGGTCGGCATCTCCCCCACGGTCTGCAAATGCAAGGAGATGGTTCTCGACAACGCCAACGTCACGATCGGCCGTGCCAATTCGGGCACCGGCGCCGACCTGAACTTCTACAAGAACGCGGGTAGCGCCGTGTCCGGCACGGGCACGCTTACCTTGAACACGGTCGGCCTTTTCAACCAAAACAACTCCGGCGTGCTCACGATCGGAACCGACCTTGACATCCAAGGCGACGTCACGTTCAAGGGCGTCAAAGACAACAACGGCGGCGCCGGCTCGTGGACCGTCACCGGCAAGACGACGATCGCCGACGGCGTGACCGTCAAGACCATCGACGATGCGATCACGACCTTCCAAGGCGACATCGAAATCGACGCCGGCTCGCAGGTCACGTTCTTCGCCGCATACGGTGCCCAGGGAACGAATCACGGCGGGGAGATCGTCGTCGCTTCCACCGCCACGGTGACCCTTGCCAGCCCCGACACGAAGCTCATGCTGCAAACGAGGAACAGTGGCAAGATCACGATCAACGACAGCCAGGTCGTCACGGATTCGACCGACTACTACGTGAAGAAGTCTTCGCAGCAGAATGTGGACACCGGAAACAACGGCGTCGTGAATCAGACGACCTACGAGGTGCTCCAGAAGCGGACCGTCACCGTGACGGCCGACGAAGGCCTGACGGTCGAGGGCGTCACGACCGGACTGTTCGTGCCGGGCACGAACTTCGTCATCACCGTGACCGGCGTCGGCGCGGGCTACGAGCCGTCCGTCATGATCACGAACGCCACGGACATCCTCCTGACCACGAACGTCGCGTCCTTCACCTACACGGCGCCGGACTCCAACATCGGCGTGGTCGTCTCCCAGGTCGTCCAGACCTTCGACATCACGTTCAAGCCCGAGAACGGCGAAGCCGACATCGTGACCAACGTCGCGTATAGCGCCACGGCCTACGCCCCGGCCGCTCCGACGCTCGCCGGCTTCACCTTCCTCGGCTGGACGAACGCGCTCGACGCGACGGACACGACGCTCTACGAGGGCAACCCGATGCCCGCCGCGTACGCCGACGCGACCTACGCGGCGAAGTACGAGGCGAACGCGGTGGAAGTCACGGCGGTCGATCCGGGCCAGTCCATGAGCGCCGACGAAAAGGCCGCGAATCCGCCGGTCGAAGTGACGGCCGCCGGCTTCACGGTGCACTTCAAGGGCGTGGCGGGCGTGACCTACGAGCTGCTGGCCGCCGAGTCGCTCTCGGTGACGCAGACCCAGTGGGAGAACCCGGACGGAACCACCGTGACGGTGGTCGACACGGTGGATGTCACGGCAAACACGGCCGCTAACGTGCAGACGCTCACGGCCCCGATGACCGGCAATGGCGTGCCCACGGCCCGGTTCTTCAAGATCGGCGCCAAACAGACCGAATAAGGCAAGCCGCAAGGCTTCGCAAGGAGGCCGCGCCGCAAGGCGCGGCCTCCTTCTTTTGCGCGATCGTTGCCCCGCGCCCTCGCGGAGGCGGCGCGGGCGGCGAAAGCCGCCGCCCGCGCGCGTGATTTGCGGCGAGGGCGGTCGTTTGCGAATGGAGGGGCCGCAAGCGCGGGCCGGCGAAGCCGCCCCGCGCAAGGCCCCGACCCTGCAAAGGAAAGCGCGAAGCGGTTGCCTTGCGCCGCGCAGGCGACCGCGCGGTCCGGGCGCCGCCCCGGCTTGTAGGTGCGGCCGTGTGCGCGGTCCGGGCGCCGCCCCGGCTTGTAGGTACGGCCGTGTGCGCAAGGGGAACGCTTCGCGCCATCTTTTGCCCGGTCGGGGCCTTGCCGCGCTGCGCGCGGCTTGCGGCCCCTCCGCGAAGTACGACCGCCCGCGCCGCAAAACACGCGCGTGGCGGGGTGCGGGGCACCCC
>CADBEF010000039.1:5085-23202 GCA_902793555.1 uncultured bacterium
GTAAAACTGGGAGAGTCACCCCCGAGCCCTGGCGGAGGCGGGCGGGCGCGTAGCGAAGCGGAGCGGAGCGTGGCGCCCGCCGCGCGATTTGCGGCGCGGGCGGTCGTTTGCGATCGGAGGGGCCGCAAGCGCGGGCCGGCGAAGCCGCCCCGCGCAAGGCCCCGACCCGGCAAGGGGGATGCGAAGCGGAGGGTTGCGCCGCGCAGGCGACCGCGCGGTCTTGGCGCCGCCCCGGCTTGTGGGTGCAGCCGGGTGCGCAATGAAGCGGCTTCGCGCCATTCTTGCCAGGTCGGGGCCTTGCCGCGCTGCGCGCGGCTTGCGGCCCCTCCGCGAAGTACGACCGCCCGCGCCGCAAATCACGCGCGTGGCGGGGTGCGGGGCACCCCGCCACGCAGGCGGCGGACGTGCTCTGGGGTGATTGCCCGCGAATGGTTCCCGGCGCGCATGCTTCGCGCTTGCGCGATTGGGGCTGGTTTTGCTAGCCTTTGCGGTATGCGATATCCGATTCCCGGCTGGTACTTCCTCACGCTTTCGGCGGCTTGCCGCGGTCGCTCCGTGTTCGCGGAGTTGCGACCGGAAGGCTTCCGCCCCACGCCGCTCGGGCGGTTGGCCGAGCGGGAGTGGCGTGCTCTATGCGCGAAGCGCGGAGCCGCGCTGGTCACGCATGCTTTCGAAACGATGCCCGACCACATCCATGTCCTCGTGCACGCCGCCGGGCCGCTGCCGCGATCCCTGGGCGGCGAAATCGGCGGCTACAAGGCCGCAGTCACGGCCTGCGCCCGCCGGGAACTGGGGTTGGTACCGACCGGCGACCTGTGGGGGCCCGGATTCGATGCCCGCCGCAAGACCACCCCGCAGGAGATTGCGGCCGCCCGCCTGTACGCCGAGCGCAATCCCGCCGACGGGCGCGACAAGCGCGCGGCGAAGGCGCGCTACGGCGCGCCCGCGCCGATTTCACATCGAAGGCTGCCGGCAGATTGGCCCGCTCCGCCGGCGTTGGACGCTCCGCCGCCCGCTTGGGCGGCCTTCGGCAACCTCGCGCTGCTCGAGTCGGAGAGCCTCGTGCCGGTGCGACTCTCTCGCCGCGCGACCGTGGCTGAGCTGGCAACCGCCGAAGCGGCCGCGATTGCCGGCGCGAAGACCGGCGAGGTCCCGGTATCCCCCGCGCTTTCGCCCGGCGAGCGCCGGGTGCTGGCCGCCGCGCTCCGTGCCGGCGGCCGGGCGATCCACCTCGAGTGCCAACCGCTGTCGCCCTACTACCGGCCTACAGGTCCTGCCCGGCTTGCGGCCCTCGCGGAAGGCCGGCTCCTGGTGCTCTCGCCGCTCGCGGTTGCCTTGCCGCTCCACAAGCCGCTGGCCGAAGCTCTCAACGCCTGTGCCCGGGAGATCGCCGCGAGGTAGGCACATGCGCCACCCCGGCTTGTGGGTGCAGCCGGGAGCGCAACGAAGCGGCTTCGCGCCATCTTTGCCAGGTCGGGGCCTTGCCGCGCTGCGCGCGGCTTGCGGCCCCTCCGCGAAGTACGACCGCCCGCGCCGCAAAACACGCGCGTGGCGGGGTGCGGGACGCGCGTGGCGGGGTGCGGGGCACCCCGCCTCGCAGCCGGCGGAAGGGCTCTGGGGTGATTGCCCGCGAATGGTTCCCGGCGCGGCGGAGAAGAGCCGGGGGCATACACCCCAGGGCCTTGGCGGAGGCGGGCGGGCGCGTAGCGAAGCGGAGCGGAGCGTGGCGCCCGCCGCGCGATTTGCGGCGCGGGCGGTCGTTTGCGAATGGAGGGGCCGCAAGCGCGGGCCGGCGAAGCCGCCCCGCGCAAGGCCCCGACCCGGCAAAGGAAAGCGCGAAGCGGTTGCCTTGCGCCGCGCAGGCGACCGCGCGGTCGGGGCGCCGCCCCGGCTTGTAGGTGCAGCCGGGTGCGCAATGAAGCGGCTTCGCGCCATCTTTTGCCAGGTCGGGGCCTTGCCGCGCTGCGCGCGGCTTGCGGCCCCTCCGCGAAGTACGACCGCCCGCGCCGCAAAACACGCGCGTGGCGGGGTGCGGGGGGCGCGTAGCGAAGCGGAGCGGAGCGTGGCGCCCGCCGCGCGATTTGCGGCGCGGTCGGTCGGTTGCGATCGGAGGGGCCTTGCGCGGGCCGGCGAAGCCGCCCCTCGCAAGGCCCCGACCCGGCAAAGGAATGCGCGAAGCGGACGGTTGCGCCGCGCAGGAGACTATGCGCCGCCCCGGCTTGTAGGTGCAGGCGTGTGCGCAAAGGGAACGCTTCGCGCCATTCTTGCCAGGTCGGGGCTTTGCCGCGCTGCGCGCGGCTTGCGGCCCCTCCGCGAAGTACGACCGCCCGCGCCGCAAAACACGCGCGTGGCGGGGTGCGGGGCACCCCGCCACGCAGCGTATCCTTCCACCCGCAACCCCGCCCAGCGGGGGTTGGGGGCTTTTGCCCCGGAACCGACAAGGACATGCCCATGAAACACGCCATCCTTCCCGCCTTTCTCGCCGCGGCGCTCGCGGCGCCCGCCGCGTTTGCCGCGCCGGAGGTCGCCACTCTCGACATCCAGGAGGATTCCGACGCGCTCAACGGCGCGTCGGTCACCGTGACGCTCGCCGAGGCGGGAGCCGAATTCGTCTACTGCGACTGGACGCAGGACGACACGACGGTCCGCGTCTACCTCACGAAGGAGACCGACACCCGCTGGACCGGCACGCTGCCCGCCAACCACGCCGGGTCCGCGACCGTCGTCGCGACCGCCGAAGACGCGGCTGGCGACACGAAGAGCTACGCCAACGGCATCCCCCAGCCCTATAACATCTCAGAAAATACAACGGATGCGCGAGGGTTAACGAATCTACGTTATCCAAACATGGTTAACTGGCTTAAACCAAGTTCGGGGAACCAGCTTTACACCGGAAACGATCTTGATGTCAATTGGTATGGTGTCGGAGTTCTCCGTCTTTCCAGCATTCCCCAGATGATTCGTCTTCGCGGAACAACCACCGAAGCCGTTCCTGGAGCGAACAATGCCACTTCAGGCGGATTTATTCGGTCTACAACAAATTTTGTAGGCGGGGTTGGATCAATTTGGTTCAAAGCAAAAATGGTGAATCGTCGATCGGCCGGTGGAAGGCTTGTCGTTGACAAAATTCCGTTTACAATTTCGACAAGAACAGGACGCCAAATTTTTGAAGATCCAATACCCGTCGCAGAATTGTCCGTTCCTCACGCGACAGGCGTCTCCGAATGGCATCAATTTCATCTGATCCTCCAACACGCCACGGAAAGCGCCGTCTACCGCATACGCAATTCAACGTTGGTTGCAACTGACAACGAACGCACTACAACGGGCGCCATCGATTTGTGCGATTTGGTTTTGACCCCTGTCATTCCCGATGTCATCGTGACGAAGGACGAAGCGGATTATGCACCGGGCTATCCCTCGCTCCAAGACCCGATCGAGTTCCACATCGCGGTGAGCAACCGCTGGGCGGCGGCTCCGGCGGCGAACTTCACGCCGGTGCTCATGTGGCGGCAGCAGGCCGACGACGACTGGACGCCGACGCCGATGACGAACCGCATGGGCCGCACGAACACGGGCGACGGCGTCTACGCCTGCGCGCTCGACGCGAGCCGGGTCGAAGCCGGTCCGTTCGAATACTTCTACAAGGTCGACTTCACGGGCTACACGCCCACGTTCCCGGCGCGCAAGAACATCGGCGACTTCGTTCGAAACGTCGTCAACTACCGCTTCGGATGGGGGCAGTATCCCTATCTGATCCACACAAACGACTGGGCGCTGCTGACGGACGCGAGCGAAAACGTCAACGAAAGACGCAGCCCGGCGTACAAGCCGGACTTGAACGACACGTTCGGCGGCATCCAGTACGCGACGAGCCTGGACGTCGTCCCGAACACGGCGGCGACGAACGGCGTGTGGGACTTCACGCACAAGTTCGCCATCGACGACCTGGACGAAGGGTGGCCGCACGCGGCCGTGAACTACGCCGTCGTGAACGGCAACGAGGCGGCGACCGTCCCCGGCCAAATCGAAATTCGGGCGCCGTTCTCGTACCTGACGTTCCTGGCGGCGGACGGCATCCGGCGCTTCCGCTCGCTGTACACGCAGGTGACGGCGGTGCCGCGGCCGTGGGATCCGGCGGATCCGGGCTTCGACATCGACGCGGGGCCGGTCCCGGGACTGGACGACAGCTACGCGATGCAGCTCGTGGGCGACTACACGTGGCAGGCGATCATCCACCAGACCAACTCCATCGACGCGGCGTTCGCCGTGACGGGCGCGTGGCATTCCGCGGCGGGCACGACGGAATTCGAGCACGGCGCGACGAACGGGGCGGCCGGCTCGCCGTTCTTCTGGCTGGAGGTCGACCAGGAGGAGACGGCGATCAACCCGCCGAGCGCGGGTTGGGTGAAGACGGCGCCCCCGTTCGGATCCGAACCGATCCCGCACGAGCGGACGGTGACCTACTACGTGGAGCACCTCGTGACGAACGCGACGCCGGACACGGTCGACCGGCTCGAGCTGATTCGGTCGGCGGAGCTCGCCGCCGACATCCCGTACCGGTGGTCGACGGCGGTCGGCGGCGAGGACGGCTGGCACGCCATCGTGCCGGCGTGGATGAAGGCGAGCGCGACGAAGACGGAGCGCTGCCTCATGGAAGGCGTCTCCGGCGACGGCGGCCAGACGTGGTTCTACACGCAGGCGGCGCCGCTGACGGTCGACTACGACGACAACGACCAGGAAATCGTGACGACGAACTGGCCGGCGGGCGGCGCGTGGGCGCCGCAGGTCGTCGAGGCGGGCGGCGTCCTGACGACGAACTGGTGGCCGGCGCAGATTCCGGCGGCGTGGATGAAGGTCAACTGGATGGACGCCTCCGAAACGGGCGACGTCTTCCCGACCTACGAGCTCTCCGCGCTGGACACGAACGGGTGGAACTTCGCGGAGCTGATGTGGACGACGAACGAGAACATGACGCTCGTCGACGTGACGTTCTCGGAATCGGCGCCCGGCTGGGCGGCGATCCGCCTGGCGGCGAGCGCGCTGGACGTCGCGACGCACGTCACGAACGTCGACGCGACGTACATCCGGAACGTGGAGCTCGGCGTGGAGCAGGAGGAACGGACGCGGCAGGAGACGTACTACACCTACCGGCCGGTGACGGACCCGTACGACCGCTCCCGGGTCGGCACGCGCGTGCAGATCGACTACGACGGCTTCCTCATGTACCGCTTCTGCACGACCAACGGCGAATACCAGGTGCGCCGCGCCGCGTGGCAGGACTTCAACGACTGGGCGGCGGACATCAACTGGTTCTCGCGGTCGTTCGGCCTGTACGACATGAAGACGTTCACGTGCGACCTGGAAGGCCGCGCGCTCACGCCGTTCGACTCGATGGCCGTCCGCGGCTTCGAAGAGGAGTCCGGCCTGAAAGGAAACCACGTGGAGATCCAGACGGGACCCGAATACTGGGACGGCTTCCTCGCGAAGAACGCCTGGGCGATCGACGAGCGCCAGCACCGGACGGCGACGAGCGACAACGACAACCGGGCGGTGCGCCTTTCGCCGTTCTCGCGGGTCCTCGGCTCGCTCGAGACGACGAGCAACACGCGCGCCGACGGCCGCGGGACGTGGTCGATGAAGGTCCGCTCCTCGGCGGACGACCGCATCGCCGCGGTCTACAAGAACGGCTACGACTGGAACGACTACTTCCTCGCGGTGCAGATCATGGCGAGCGCCATGTCGGACGCGCAGGGCGCGTACGCGTCGGTGATCTTCCGCTACGCGGACCCCGAGAACTACGCGGAGGCGCGCCTGGTCCAGAAGGGCGGCTACCGTTCGGTGAACAGCAAGATGCAGCTGTGCCGGTGGCTGGAGGTCGAAATCTGGCAGACGGTGGACGGCGTGACGACCGAAATCCCGCCGAAGTACATGAACGGCAACAAGTACGAGACGAACGGCGGCGTGATCGGAGGCAACCGGAACGACCGGAACTACTGGCGCTACCCGTGGTGGTTCGCCAACGAGGAAGCCACGACGACGCGCTACCTGCTGACCCAGGACGCGACACATCCCTGGACGCTGGGAATCGCGGTGACGGGCAACGAAGTCGAGATGTACCTGTGGGGCTGGGACCGCTCGCTCGTCGATACGAGGACGACCGAGAAGGAACCCCTGCGCGAGCCGGCGTACTACACGCTCAACAGCGCACTGGGCGAGGGCACGTTCGGTTTCGACGTGTACGACGTGGCGGCGACGTTCCACCCGTGGGCGTTCCCGATCGAGAGCAAACCGGACTACGCCGCGCCCAACCACCGGTCGAACAAGACGAGCGAGTGCAAGTTCAAGCTAACCAAGACGACCGCGTCGGCGTTCCAGCCCGTTGCAACGGACGCGTCGCCGGAGGGCAACTACCAGCAGACCACGGACCGCATGGTCGACAACGTGAAACCGTGGACGGACTGGACGGGGGCGACGACCTACGAGGCGCCGGGCATCGGCCGCGGCGTGCCGACGGCCTACTACCGGATCCGGACGTACCGGTCGGGCGAGGAGGTCAGCGACGACTTCTCCGCGCCGGTCCCGTCGGTGAACGAGGACTGGAACGACGCGTGGGACGAGGTGAAGAGCAACCCGTCCGACCCGTCCGACTCCGTGAAGAGAGTTTCCTCCTACGCTTGGACGCCCGTCTCGATTCCGATGTCCCTGTGGGACGACACCTACGTGCAGATCCAGGCGCAGCCCTACACGGCCGGCGGCGCGAGCAAGGCCGTGAACCTCGGCGCGCCGGTGGTCGACGAATTCGCGTGCGACGAATGGCGCGGCAAGACGGTGTACGATCCGGAAATCACGGGCAACAACGCGGCGAACCGGATGGCGGTCGAGTCGTGGATCGGCACGTACGCGGCGATCGTCCAGGACGGCCGCACGGGCCGCAAGTGGGAGCTGGCGCGCTCGCGGGCGAACCCGAACGAGGCGCAGGCCGTGACGACGCCGCTCCTGGAGCACGGCATCGGCGACATCATCTTCAAGTACCAGGCGGTCGGCGGACCGGTGACGTTCGTGGTCGAGATGCTCGACGAAGACGACGGCTCGATCACGGAAGTGGGCCGGATGACGGCGCAGCCGTCGGACACGACGGCGTCGTTCTACGCGCCGGGCCTCAAGCTCTCGAGCGGGCGCCTGCGCGTGCGGACGCTGGCCGGGGACGAAGAGGGCAGCGAAAGCTCGATCAAGGGCGTCCTGTACGTGGACGAACTGATCGCGCACGACTACCCGAACGACGCCGGCACGTCGTGGGAGGCGTACAACATGCTCATCTCGAGCTTCATCACGCCGCAGGGCGATTCCCAGGCGTCGAGCCTCTCCTGGCGGAAGGAGCTCAAGTTCGACGGCCGCGCCAAGCAGTTCGATTCGAAGCGCAGCGCGGTGCTCAACGACGGCGTCTCGAACGAGACGTTGCAGGGCCTGCCGCTGCCGGACCACAAGCCGTTCCTGCAGACGCCGGTCATCGCGACGGGCATCGGCGAACTGAGCTTCTGGTACCGCGCGGCCCCGGGCAACACGGAGAACGCCTCGTTGCGGTTCTTCGTGGCCAACTCGGGCATGGCGCCGGACGACCAGTGGGTCGAGCTGACCGAGAAGGACCTCAACTACCTGGCGACCCGCCACGAAGCGGAAGTCCAATCGATGAACGCGGTCACGAACATCGCGCCGGACACGCCGTGGACGTACTTCAGCGCGGAGTTCTTCCAGGGCGACTACCGCATGCTGCGCATCTACACGGAGACGAACGACAACTGCCGCGTGATGCTCGACAACGTGCTGATCACGGAACCGGTCCGCGCGTCGATCGACGTGGGGTCGGTGGAATTCACGCCCGGCGTCCCGGTGATCACGGAAGACACGGGCGCGACGGTGAAGCTCGTGAACCCCCGCAAGAACCCGAAGGACATCCAGGTGTTCATCGACTGGTACGCGCTCCCCGGCGTGGAGGCGAAGCCGGTTCCAATCGTCACGCGCTCCATCGAGTACGAGGAGCAGCGCGAACCGCACACGGTTCCGGTTGTGGTTGACGGAGTGAGGTACCAGGCCACATACTTCATCACGAAGATGGTCGCCTACACGAACGATCTGGTGAGCACGACACTCCTGCCGGCGCCGTTCACGACCAACAACCCGGCGGCGACCCAGTGGGGCTACGAGAAGTGGCCGGTCCGCGGGGGGTTGATGGTCGACCCGAACGACCACGAATACTACGTGCACGGCTGCGGGACGATCGGATTGACGACGAACGAGACGGACGGCCCGTACGTCTTCCACTCGACCAACACGATCCCGACGTCGACGCTACCGCGCGACGCGCTGGTGCAGTACTGCGTCCGCGTGCTGTACAAAGGCGACTTCGGTTCGCCGATCCTGTCCGAAACGCAGGGCCGGACGAGAAACGGCTTCTGGTTCGAAAACCCGAGCTGGTACGAGCCAATCGACCTGAACCTGTACCAGAGGACGACGGAACACCCGGTGGCGCACTTCTGGAACTTCACGGTGGGCACGAACCAGGCGTTCGTGAACGAGGTGCTGCCAATCCGGTATAAGACCGACGGCTATTGGGGATGGGACAGCGAGGTCGTCGAGGACATCGAACCGTCCTCCATCGAGGAGCAGTTCGTTGAATTGGCCGGCCGCAACGGCGGTTCGCTCGAGAAGTGGACGATCGAGCACGCCGGCAAAAACGACAAGGGGAAGCTCTCGCCGTGGGCTCACCCCGTATGGACCAATCGGCTGGCCGAGACCGCGGCGTTCCACGACCCGACCCCCCTCGCGACGACGAACAAGGGTTGGGGCGTGTATCTGGTCGGTGGGACGTCCCTAGCGTCGCCCGCGGACGAGGAGCTCTTCACGGCGGAGATGAACGAAGCGCTCGCCGCCGAAACGAACGTGCGCGAGTACGGAAAGTACGCATTCCTACAGGCACCCTACGGCCTCACGCTCAAGCGCGGCATGGGCGCCTACGCGGACCGCGTCTGCTGGGGTGGCGACAACTACGAGGAAGACGTCAAGGACCTCGTGGCGGCCGGTTTCCGGTACATCGGATTCCGCACGCACGACACGCTGGGCGACGCGTATTCGCTCGCATGGCGCGGATCCCGCTCCGCCAACGCGACGGCCGACTGGAACACCCAAGCCTCACTAACGACGGGCGGCTTCAACCCGGGGCAGGAGGACCGTCTCTGGCCGCTTTCCTACAAGGAAGAAATCCCAGATCCGCCGCTGATCGCGCAACCGGTCATCCGGGATTTTGGCTGGACGAATGGAATCGCAACCATAACCTTCGACGTCTGGGTCACCAACGGCATTGCGCTGACGGCCGAGGACTACAAGTGGCTTTGCGTGTTCTCGAGCGACCTCGTGCCGGTTGTCGCGGTCAACGTGAACGACCTCAACCGCCAAACGATCGAAGGGATCACCGCACCGGCGGACGGCACAACGAACCGGGTCGTCGTGGAGGTGGATTTCGGTGGCAATCCGCCGGACGCGAACTTCTTCCGGCTGGTGGCGACGCCAACGAAATGACGGCGCGGCTGGAGCCCCGCGCGGCGCGAACGTGACGCTCGAAGACTGGGAAGAGAAGCTCGACGCGGTCCTCGCGGAGGCGGACCGGGCGCTGGAGGCGCGGTGGGGCGGCCGGTGGCCGCTCCACCCCGCGCGCCCGGAGGCCGGCGCCGCCGCGAATCCGCGCTACGACGGGCTGTTCCGCGTGACCGCGGCGTTCACGGCGGGGTTCGGGTCGGAGAAGGGGCCGGGCTACCTGCTCCGCGTCGAGGTCGCGACGCTCGAGAGCGTGCCGGCCCCGGACCGCGAGGCCCTGGAGGACGAAGCCGCCTCGCTCGTCCGCGACGGCCTCGCCCGCGAGTTCCCCGGCCGCGAGCTCCACGTGGCGCGCGACGGCGGCGTCTACAAAATCTTCGGCGACCTTTCGCTGTAGCGCGCGCTTGCGCGCGGCCGCGGTTCCATGCTACAATTCGCGGCATGAAAGCAACAGCCCGCCTCCTGCGTTCCCTTCCCCTCCTGTTCTGCACCCTGGCCGCGGCCGCCGCGCCGATCGCGGACGACACGAAGCCCGCCGCGATGCGCGCCTACGGCCTGCGCGAGGCGGCGCCGATGTCGCCGACCGAGATCCGCGTCGTGCTCGGCGCGGCCACGACGGCCTCCGCCGACCGGTCGGACGCCTGGCGCATCCTTTCCGACAAGGACCCCGCCTATAGCTACAAGACGTTCGCGCGGCCGAAGTCCGTGCGAAAGATCGCGCAGGCGGACGAGTTCCCGCTCCCCGCGGGAGACGCCTCGCCCAAGCCCGCGAAGCACGGCGCGCTGCGCGCCGTCGCCGTCGCAATCGAGCTGCCTTCGCCGATGAAGGACGGCGCGACCTACACCGTGGTCGCGCACGGTTCGCCGTCGATGCAGAACCTGCTCGTCACGGGCGGGCGCGCAGACGCGTCGTTCACGTTCCGCGCGGGCGGGCCGTTCGCGAAGGCGGAGCTGCCGCCGCCCACGGACGAAGCGCGCGCGACGGCCGGCCTGCGCGGCGTGCGGAGCGTCGGCGGGGGGATCGTCCGGCTCGAGTGCGGCGCGGGACTCGTCCCGCCCGCGTGCGACGACCCCGCCGCCTACACGGTGACGCTGAACGGCGCGCCCGCGGCGGTTCGGTCGATCGGCCGCCGCACGCGCATCGACGTGTACAAGCCCGAATACTGGCCCTTCCACGTGCTGTTGCAGCACGACGTCTTCCTCGACCTGGGTTCGCCGCTCAAGGCGGGCGACAAGGTGCGCGTCTCGGTTTCGTCCGCCGCGATGGCGTCGGGCGCGCGGGCGGAGGCGGAGCTCGCGTTCGACGAGAAGACGAGCGTCTCCGACTCGATCAAGGCGAACCAGGCCGGCTACCTGCCGGACTCGATCAAGTTCGCGCGGCTCGGGCGCTGGCTCGGGACGATGCCGAAGGGCGCGCTGGACTTCCCGGCGGCGCCGCGCTTCGAGGTACGGGACGCCGCCACGCACGCGGTGGCGTTCTCCGGGACCGCGAAGCAGACGCACCGCCGCGGCGAAAAGGACGCGCGCCCGGGCGACCTCTCGGGCGAGAACGTCTGGGAGATGGACTTCACCGCGCTGCGCAAGCCGGGGCGCTATTACGTCGCGGTTCCGGGCGTCGGGCGCTCGCTCGACTTCGCGGTCGGCGCGAACGCCTACGCGGAAGTCTTCCAGGTCGCGGCGACGGGGCTCGTCGCGCAGCGCTGCGGCATCGAGCTCGACCCGGCGTGGTTCCCGTGGGGGCGCGTCGCGTGCCACGCCACGGGGATCGTCCCGACGACCGCCCCGCACGGCACGCCCCTCGGGAAGCTGCCCTCCTTCGCCGAGCCCGGCGCCGATCCGCTCCCCGCCAAGGGCGGCCACCACGACGCGGGCGACTACAACCCGCGCTCGCACCTGGACGTCGCGCAGGCGCTGCTGGACGCCTACGACGCCGCGCCGCGCAAATTCCGCGACGGCCAGATGCCCGTGCCGCCGAACGAGCGCGCGGACGGCATCCCGGACGTCGTGAACGAGGCTCTCTGGGAGCTGCGCCTCTGGCTCGGCATTCAGGACCCGGCCGACGGCGGCGTGCGCGCCGGCACGGAGTCGAACGGCGACCCGAACTTCTTCCAGACGGTCGAGCTGGACACGCTCGGCGACTACGCGTTCGGCAAGGACGCGAAGGCGTCGTTCCTCTTCGCGGGCTGCGCGGCGCAGTGCGCGCGCATCCTCAAGGGCTTCCCCAAGGCCGGCAAGACCGCCGCGCTGCTGCTCTCCCGCGCCCGCAAGGCGTGGGACTGGGCGGAGGACAACCCGCCGCAGAAGCGCGGCGACGGCTGGGTCTCCGCGCGCGCCTACGCCGCCGCGCACCTGCTCGCCGCGACGGGCGAGGCGAAGTACAACGACGCGTTCGTCGCCCAGACGCCGTGGAAGAACGACCCGAAGGCGCCCGTGCAGAAGGACGGCGCCTGGGACCACCGCGCCGCGGCCTACGCCTACGTGCACGCCGCGCCGGAGGCCGCGACCGATCCCGCGGTGCGCGCGGCGGCGAAAGACGCGATCGTGCGCGATGCGGACGGCTTCGTCAACGCCGTCAGGAACGCCGCGTATCCGTTCATCCGCCACCCGTGGGCGCCCATCAACTGGGGCACGGGCGCCTACGAAAACATGCTGCACCCGATCATCTACGCGTGGGCCGTCACGGGCGAGGAGAAATACCGCGAATGGATTGTCCGCAACTGCGACAACACGCTCGGGTGCAACCCGATGTCGATCTGCTGGTTGACGGGCTTCGGCGGGCGGCGCATCCACGCGCCGTTGCACAACAGCCGCTACAGCCCGGGCGGCGTCGTGCCGGGCATCCAGTGCGAAGGGCCGGTGCAGTCCGGCCAGGGCTACAACTGGAAGGAGACCGCCGTCCCGGAGGTCCGCACCGACAGCGCGTCGATGTACACCTTCTCGGACTGCCACTTCGCGATCGGCATGGACGAAGGCGTCGTGAACAACCAGGCCAAGACGCTCGCCGCGTTCGGCCTGCTGCTGCCCGACGCGAAATAGAGCGGTTTCGGGCGCGGGGACGCGGCGCGCGATGCGCCGCGTCCCCGCGCGTTCTCCGGTTCTTGCATGGATCGGCGTGGAATCGACCTCAAAAACAGGTAAAAACAAAATTTCTCCTTTTCTTGAAATATAAAAGAATGTTGAAATTATATCGATTTCAAATCTGAAATCATAAAAACCAGACAATTTCGCCCACCCAATCGGCCGGCGTAAAATTTTTTTGCAAAAAGATTGATTTTTCGCTTGCATTGCGTCCGGATCCATGATAGACTCATCCGCACTTTTCCACACGAACCATGGAGAAACACCGATGAAGGTGCGCAGTTCAGTCAAAAGATTGTGCGAACGATGCAAGATCGTCCGCCGCAAGGGGGTTGTCCGGGTGATCTGCGACAATCCGCGTCACAAACAAAGGCAGGGTTAAGGAGACCGAAACATGCCTCGTCTAATGGGTATCGACATTCCCGACAACAAGCGCATCGAGATCTCGCTGCGCTACATCTACGGCATCGGGCCGACCCGCGCCAAGAAGATCCTCGAGGTCGCCAAGATCGACCCGGGCAAGCGCGCGAGCACGCTGACGGCGGACGAAATCCGCGCGATCATCGACGCGATCCAGGCGGAAGGCTTCCACACGGAAGGCGACCTCCGGCGCGAAGTTTCGCAGAACATCCGCCGCCTGATCTCGATCGGCAGCTACCGCGGCACGCGCCACCGCAAGGGCCTTCCGGTCCGCGGCCAGCGCACCCGCACCAACGCCCGCACCCGCAAGGGCGCCAAGCACACCGTCGGCGCGGTCCGCGACAAGGCGGAGCGCAACGCGATGAAGCAGGCGGCGTCCAAGTAACGGAGGAAGACCATGTCCGAAGAAACGAACTCCGCTCCCGCCCCCGAGACCCCCGAGACCGCTCCGGCCCCGGCCGCCGAGGAGGCGCAGAAGAAGCCCGCCATCTCCGAAGCGATGCGCATCGTGATGGGCGACGTGCTCGAAG
This sequence comes from uncultured bacterium, assembly GCA_902793555.1. Taxonomy (GTDB): domain Bacteria; phylum Verrucomicrobiota; class Kiritimatiellia; order RFP12; family UBA3636; genus UBA3636. Next base: position 18,705 of record CADBEF010000039.1, read on the forward strand.
CGCAGGCGACCCCGGAAGACGAAGCCAAGGCCAAGCGCCGCGGCCGCTCGATCCCGGCCGGCGTCGCGCACATCACGGCCGGCTTCAACAACACGCAGTGCTGCATCACCGACACGCGCGGGAACGTGCTCGCGTGGAGCTCCGCCGGCAAGGCCGGCTTCAAGGGCTCGCGCAAGTCCACCGCGTTCGCCGGCACGCTCGTCGCGCAGGAATGCGCGAAGGCCGCCATCGCCAAGGGCATGCACGAGGTCGAGATCCTCGTCCAGGGCGCCGGCGCCGGCCGCGAGAGCGCGATCCGCGCGATCGCCACGAGCGGCATGGCCGTCTCGGCGATCAAGGACATCACCCCCATGCCGCACAACGGCTGCCGCCAGCGCAAGAGAAGGAAGGTTTAAGCCATGGCCCGCTACACAGGTCCCAAGACCAAGATTTCCCGCCGTTTCGGGGAGCCGATCTACGGCCCCGACAAGTACCTCGACCGCCGCAACTTCCCGCCCGGGCAGCACGGTCCGAAGCGCCGCAAGAAGGCGACGGACTACGGCCTGCAGCTGCGCGAGAAGCAGAAGGCGAAGTACGTCTACGGCATGCTGGAGAAGCAGTTCCGCAAGTTCTACGAGCGCGCGCTCGCCTCGAAGGGCAACACGGGCGAGATCCTGCTGCAGCTCTGCGAGAGCCGCCTGGACAACGTGGTCTACCGCCTCGGCCTGGCGCCGACGCGTCCGGCCGCGCGCCAGCTCGTGACGCACCGCCACGTGGAGATCGACGGCAAGGTCGTCAACGTCCCGTCCTGCATCGTGAAGCCCGGCCAGAAGGTCGGCGTCCGCGAGCGCGACCGCAACTTGGAGTGCGTCGTCGAGTCCCTCAAGCACCCGCGCGAGAAGGCCTGCGACTGGCTCCAGATGGACGAAGCGGCGAAGACCGGCACGTTCCTGCGCGCCCCGCAGCCCGAAGAGGTTCCGGAGACGCTGGACATGCAGACCGTCGTCGAACTCTACTCCCGCTAATTCCACCCGTTCCCAAGGAGGAACCATGCCCATCCGCCTCAATGACTTCGAAATGCCGAAGCACGTCGTCAAGGACGACGCCTCGGCCTCGCCGACCTTCGGCCGCTACACCGCGGAGCCGTTCGAGATCGGCTACGCCCGCACGATCGGCAACTCTCTCCGCCGGGTCCTGCTCTCCTCGATCGAAGGCTGGGCGATTTCGTCCGTCCGAATCACCGGCGCCCCGCACGAGTTCTGCTCGCTGCCGGGCGTCCGCGAGGACGTGACCGAGATCGTCTTCGCCCTCAAGAAGACGCTCGTCAAGGCGAAGACCCCGACGAAGGAAGCGATTCTCGTCCACCTCAAGAAGAAGGGCCCGTGCACGGTCACGGCCGCGGACCTCGCGGAGGCCAACTCCGCGGTCGAGGTCCTCAACCCCGCGCACCACATCTGCACGGTGAACGAGACCGGCACCTTCGAGATGGAGGTCAAGATCACGCGCGGCCGCGGCTTCTGCCAGGCTTCGTGGGATCCGGATCCCGCCCGCCCGGACGAAACGCCCAAGCAGCAGGAGATCGGCGTCATCCCGCTCGACCGCATCTACTCGCCCGTCGCCCGCGTGAACTTCGAAGTGTCCAACTGCCGCGTCGGCCAGCAGACCGACTACGAGAAGCTGACGCTCGAGATCACGACCGACGGCCGCGTCGGTCCGGACGACGCGCTCGTGCACGCCGCCGACATCCTGCGCCAGCACCTCGACGTGTTCGTGGGCTACAACGCGGACCTGGTCGAGGAAGACGAGGGCGATCTGCCGCTCGACGCCGCCAGCCAGGAGGACCTCGAAGCGAAGTTCAAGCTCAACGTGAACGAGATCGAGCTCTCGGTCCGCGCCGCCAACTGCCTGAACATGGCGAACATCGCCACGGTCGGCGAGCTGTGCAGCCGCACCGAGGCCGACATGCTCAAGTTCCGCAACTTCGGCAAGAAGTCGCTCTCCGAAATCAAGGAAAAGCTCGCCCAGATGGGACTGCGCCTCGGCATGCTCACGCCGCCCGAGGGCGAAGCCCCCGCCGGGGACGGCGATGCCGCCGAGTCCGACGCCGAAGAGAAGTAAACATCGAACGCAAGAAGGCACACCATGCGCCACAGAAAGCAAAACGTCAAGTTCGGCCGGTCCAAGTCCCACCGCGAAGCGCTCGTCGACATGCTCGTCGCCGGGCTGGTCAAGGCCAAGTCGATCCGCACCACGCTGCAGAAGGCCAAGGTCGCCCGCCAGGCGGCCGAGAAGCTCGTCACGACCGCCCGCAAGGGCGGCATCAACGCGCGCCGCGCCGCGATGGCCCGCCTCCAGGACGAGGCCGCCGTCAAGGAGCTCTTCGACAAGGTCGTCCCGATGCAGGAGGGCCGCCAGGGCGGCTACACCCGCATCGTGAAGCTCGGCCGCCGCTCGAGCGACGGCTCCGAGATGGCCGTCCTCTCGTGGGTCGACGAACCCGTCGCGAAGAAGGGCGCCGAAGCCCCCGCGGCCGAAACGCCCGCCGAAGAGCCCGCCAAGTAAGGAGGAAACGAAATGTCTCTCCAGTCGCACGACCACGTCGAACGCCTCAAGCACAACCGCCGCCCCCGCAAGTCGGAGGCGGAGCGCAACCGCCGCCTGAAGGCCCAGAAGAAGCGCCTCGTCGCGCTCGGCGTCCCGCAGGAGGAGGCCGACAAGATGTCGCCCCTCGCGATCCGCACGAAGCTCCTCCGCCCCAAGAAGGTGGTCCAGGAGCTCGCCAAGCGCGCCGCCAAAAAGGCCTAGCGCACGGCTCGTCCGCGAACCGGAGGACCCCGCCACGCCACCCGCGCGGCGGGGTCCTTTCTCATGGATCCCGCGCGGCGAGCGTGGCCGCCAGTTCGCGCAGCTTCCGCGTTGCGCGGGAACGGATCTGGTCCACGGCGTTGCGCGGGAGCCCGTAGGCGGCGGCGACGGTTGCCGGGTCCTCGCCCGCGAGGGCGACGCGGCGGAAGATCTCTTTCGTCCGCGTCTGCACCGCGGGATCGGCCAGGTATTGCGCGAGCGCGACCTCGTAGGCCGCATGGCGCCATGCCCGCGACTCGTCCTCGGTCGGTTCGCCCGCGGCGGCGACGACGGCCGCGTCGGTCCGGGCCCCTTCCTCGCGCGCACGGCGGCGCAGTTCGTCCACGGCCAGAAAGCGCAGGATTCCCGAGAGGTAGGCGTGGAAGTGGCCCTTGTCGTCCGGCGCGTGGCGGTAGTCCGGCAGACGTTTCGCGAGGGCGAGAAACGTCTCTTGCACGAGATCGTCGGCGACATCCGGGAGAGAGGGGAACTTCGCCGCCAGGAACGAGAGCAGCGCCGGGCGGTAGCGGGCGACGAGCTCCGCCCAGCGCGGAGACTGCGCGTTCGCGCCCAGATCGCGCAGAAGGGTCGTGGATGTGGTGGGGGGCTGCATTTGGCCGAAGGGGTTGCGAGAGTCGGGATCAGTCGTTCGGGACGAGGCGGAGGCGGACGCCGACGGCGTGGCCGTCCGGGGCCCAGAGGTCGGATCGGAAGCGGAAGGTGAGGAGCTGGACCCCCGGGTAGAACGTCATCGGGAACTCCCGGGGAGGGTCGACCGGGCGCCCGCTCCGCTGGTCGTACTCCATGACGACGGCTCCGTCCAGCTGCTCGTACGCGCCGCCGCGGCCTCCGTGCTCCGCCCGGCCGGCGAAGTAGGGGCGGCATTCGACGGTGAACGGCTGCAAGTCCCGCGCCCGGACGCTGCACCAGGCCTGCCCGATGCCGCCCGGAACGCCGAGGACGAGGCTGCCGCCGTTCGCCGGGTCGCCCTCGACCCGGACGGGATGGACCGAACCCGTTGTCCAGACGGCGTTCGTCAACCCCGTCGCCGCACCGAGTCCGGGCGCCGGGATTTCGCGCTCCTCCGCGGTGCGCGCCGCGGCTTCCGCGAGACATTCCCGCTCCAGCGCCATCTGCCCGCCGAGCGTCGTCTCGGCGGTCGTGAACCGCAGGGCGCGGTCGCCGGGCGACGGATTCTCCGGATCCGGTTCGTCGTAGGGCTCGGCGAACTCCTCCGGGAAGATCGAAAGAACCTTCGGCAGCGAGACGAACGCGCCCACCCCCAGCCGGAAGCGCGGGCTGTGCGCCGGATCGGGGTCCTCCGTCGCGTCCACGACCGTGGCGCCGCGCACCGAGACGAGCGTCTCCGGCGTGCCCGCGATCGTCGCGTCGAGCCGCCCCGGCCCCACGATCTCGACCGTCTGCGGTTCCGTGAGGTCCAGCGGCCGCGCGAGCGCGACGTGCCGCCCCTCCAGGCGGACGCGCACGAACGGCCGTCCATCGTAGACCGAATACGACGCCACCTCCCGCCACGCCGGTTCCGCCTCCGCCGCCAGCCGCTCCGCGAGCGCGAGGACCGGTGGCGGCGCCGCGTCCTCCCGGGGCTCCTGCGCGGCCGGGGTTCGCGGCGCCGGCGAATCGGCCAGTGCAGCAGCGGCGGCGGCCGCCGCCACGG
>CADBEF010000040.1 GCA_902793555.1 uncultured bacterium
GGGGAGGCCGGCCCGCTCCCGGTCCCCGCGCTCGCCGTCCTCGCGGTCTCCGGCGTCGCGCTCGCGGTCGTGTGCTTCGCCGTCCTGCCCGGCGCCCCGCCCACGCCCGCCGAGACGCTCCCGCGCGACATGCCCACCTTCTCCTGGCTCCTGCCCGGCGCGGGGCTCGCGCTCCTCTTCGCCGCACTCTGGGTCCTGCCGCTCTTCACGCCCGGCGGCCTCTGGTACTCGGCGGCCGCGAGCGGCGTCCTCGTTCCCGTCGCCGTCTTCGTCCGCAAGGGCGCGCTGCTCGGCCTCACGCACCCGCTCAACCCGTGCTTCGCCGTCTACGTCGCCGCCGGCGCCGCCCTGCTCGCGATCGCCGCCCTGCTCCTCGAAAACGGCCGGCTCGTCGTCCTCGCGACCGCCGCCGCGGCCGTCGGCGTGGCGGGGTATTTCCTGATGCCCGTTCTGGGCGACTCGTGCCCGCCCATGAACTGGGGCTACCCGCGCACCTGGGAAGGCTTCAAGCACGCCATCACGCGCGGACAGTACGAAGCCCTCTCGATGGCGGCGCCCTTCACGGGCGAATTCGTCCACAAGGTCGCGTTCTTCCTCAAGGACGTCCGCGCGCAGTTCACGATGCTGCTCGCCCCGTTCGCGCTCGTTCCGTTCGCGGCGCTCCGCCTGCGCGCGGCCGGCGGGCGCCGCGCCGTTGACCTGCTTCCCGCCGTTTCGGTGACGGCGGCCGCGATCGCGGCGTTCGCCGCGCTCGACCGGCTGCTCGGTTTCGTCGACTTCTCGTCCTGGCGCCTTCCCCCCGACAAGGTCCTGTTCGCCGTCCTCGGCCTCGTGGCCCTGGTCGGACTCCACGTCGCCTTCGTCCGGACGTTCCTGCCCCTGTTCCGGCGGGCCGCCGACCCGGGCGAACCGCCCTCCGTCCGTCTCGTCGCCGGCCTCGCCGGCACGGCGATGGCCGTCGCCTGCTTCGCCATCGTCCTGGGCTTCGTGCGGGGCTTCGCGGAATTCGCCCTCGCCTCCTGGTGGGACGTCGTATCCCCCGGCCCGGCCCTCCCCGAAACGGATCCCGGTTTCGCCGCGCGCGCCGCGGCCCGCGGCGTCTTCCTCCGGAAGCTCTGGGCGCTGGCCGTTCCCGTCTATGGCCTCTGGGCGGCCGGCGTGGCGTTCCTCTCGCGCGAACTCTGGCTGCGCGACCGGGACGCCGCCGGCGACCCGCCCGCGGTCGACGCCGCGCAGCCTCCGTCCTTCTCGCGATGGCTCTCCGTCACGGTCGTCTCCTTCCTCATGATGAGCGTCATGGTCATCGCCTGGGCGAGCGTCAAGGGCGACATCCAGGACAACTTCATCCAGAAGGTCAAATTCATTTCCTCCCACGGCATCTACTCGCTCTGGATCGGCTACGGCATCGCGCTCGCTCTCCTGTGGGGCCGCGGCTGGGCCCGCCGGAACGTCCCGCGCGGCGCCGCCGCGCTCGTCGCGCTCGCCGTCGCGGCCGTCCTCGCCACGCCGCTGCTGCCGGTCAACGAGAACTACCACAACTTCCGGCTCGTCAACGAAACGAGCGCCGCCGACCAGAACGGCCACGACTTCGGCTGGCAGTTCGGCAACTACCAGCTCCGCGGCGCGCCCGCGATCACGGAGGAGCTTTCCGAGGACGAAGAGCCGCTGCCCGACCCGACCTACCCGCGGCCGATGGGGCCCGACGCCGTGTTCTTCGGCGGTACCGACCCGGGGCGCTTCGTCCCGACCTACATGATCTACTCGGCGATGGTCCGGCCCGACGTCTACCTCATCACGCAGAACGCGCTGGCCGACTCGACCTACCTCGACACCATGCGCGGCATCTCGCGCGAGGGCGAGGGCGTCCAGGGCGTCTACTCCGACCAGATCTGGATGCCCACGATCGAGGACAACCGGCGCGCGTTCCAGCGCTACACGGACGACGTCCAGTCCGGCCGCCGCCCCGACATCGGCGGCATCACGCGCACCCCCGACGGCCGCGTCTCCGTGAACGGGGCCCTCGCCGTCATGCAGATCAACGCCATCATCGCCGAGGACATCTTCCTGCACAACCGGGACAAGCACGACTTCTACGTCGAGGAGAGCTACCCGATGGACTGGATGTACCGGTACATCACGCCCAACGGCCTCATCATGAAGGTGAACCGCGACGAGTTCTGGAAGGAGGGCGCGCGGCCCGTCCCCTACCCCGCCGCCGTCGCCAACGCCGACATGGACTTCTGGGACTGGTATTCGCGCCGCCTCGTGGACGACCCGAAGTACGGCCGCGACATGCCCGCCCGCAAGGCGTTCAACAAGCTGCGCTCCGCCATCGCCGGCACCTACGTGTGGCGCGGCGACCGCGTCCGCGCCGAGCGCGCCTACAACCAGGCCCAATCGCTCTACGTGATGAGCCCCGAGACGCTCCGCGGCCTCGTCGTCAACATCGACCTGGCGCTCAACCGCACGCAGGGCGTCGTCGAACGCCTCGACCAGCTCCTCGCCCTCGACCCGAACAACGAGGGCGTCCGCTCCATGCGCAAGGAGGTCGCCCGCATCGTGGACGCCATGCGCGACCTGCGCGAACTCGGCCCCCGCATCGCGTATTCCCCCGCGACCGCGACGCCGGAGATGCGCCTGCGCGTCGTCGACGCCGGCCTGGTCCTCGGCAACCCGCAGGCCGCCGCCCAGGCGATTCTCGGACCCGACGGCGAGAGCGCGCTCGGCCCCGCGGACCTCTTCCGGGCCGCGGTCCTCCTCGCCGGCCACGGCCAGGCCGCCCTCGCGTCGAAGTCGTTCGCGCGCGTCCCCGACTCGTTCCTCGCCTCGGACGCCGTCTCGCCCGACGACCTGCTCAAGGCCTACGAGGCGCACCTCGCGGCCAAGGACTACGGCGTCGCCACGCGCACGCTCGCCCTTTACCTGCCGCGCCGCCGCGACGACTGGGAGAAGTGGATCGAGTTCGCCGTCCTGAGCGCGCAGCAGGGCCGCGCCGCCGCCGCCCGCGCCGCCGTCCAGAACGCCGTCGCCGCCGGCGGCGACGCCGCGCGCAAGGCCCTCCGCGCCTACCCCTCGCTCCTCGAGCTCGCGCCCCCCGCCGGCTCGGCCGGCGCCTCCCCGCTCCTGCCCTCCGCGCGATGAAACCCCGCCTCGCGAAACTCCGCGTCCCCGGCGGCGCCGCCTGGCTCGCCCTCGTCGCGCTCGCGATCGTCTGCTCGCTCACGAGCCCGACGTTCGCCAAGACGGCCAATCTGCTCAACATCGCGCGCCAGAGCGCCTACACGGGCCTCGTCGCGCTCGGCATGACGTTCGTGATCGCCGCGGGCGGCATCGACCTTTCGGTCGGCTCGCTCTTCGCGCTCTCGGGCGTCGCCGCCGCGAAGCTGCTCGGCGCGCCCGGGGCCGGCGGCGCGGGCTTCGCGCTCGCGTGCGCCGCGCTGTGCGTCTTGGCCGGCGCGGTCGGCGGCGCGGCGAACGGCGCGCTCGTCGTCGCCGGCCGCATCCCGCCCTTCATCGCCACGCTCGGCACGTACTCTCTCTTCCGCTCGCTCGCGCTGTGGCTCGCCGATTCGGGCAACGTCCCCTCCCCCGCCTACGACAACGCCGTCACGCGCTTCGGGCAGTCCGCCCCGCTCGGGCTGCCCGCGCCCGTGTGGCTGCTGCTCCTGCTCGCCGTCGTCCTCGGCGTCGCCCTCGCGCGCACGCCGTGGGGTCGCCACGTCCTCGCGACCGGCGCCAGCGAGCGCGTCGCGCGCTTCGCCGGCATCCGCGTCGGGCGCATCCGCTTCGGCACCTACCTGCTCGTCGGCGCGCTCGCGGGCCTCGCCGCGTTCCTTTCGCTCGGCCGCCTCGGGACGCTCTCGAGCTCCAACGCGGGGCTCTTCTACGAGCTGGACGCCATCGCGGCGGTCGTGATCGGCGGCGCCGCGATGTCGGGCGGCCGCGGCACCGTCGCGGGCACGCTCGCCGGCGCGCTCGTGCTCGGCGTCCTCTCCAACGCGCTGCAGCTCTGGGGCGTCGACCCCGCCCTGCAGGGCACCGTCAAGGGCGCCGTCATCGTCCTCTCCGTCCTCGTCCAGCGCAAGCGCACCGCCTGACCGACCTCGACCACCGAACCACCCAACCACCGAACCACCCAACCACCGAACCATGAAAACCCTCCCCGTCCTTGCCGCCGCGCTCTGCGGCATGCTCCTCGCCACCTCGTGCTCGCGCGAAGAAGCACCCGTCTCCGCCGACGCCGCGCCCAAGACCATCGGCATCTCGATCCCCGCCGCCGACCACGGCTGGACCGGCGGCGTCGTCTACTGGGCGCAGCGCGCCAAGGCCGACATCGAGAAAGCCGACCCCGCCGTCAAGGTCGTCCTCGTCGCGTCCAAGTCCTCCGAAGAGCAGGCTTCCGCCGTCGAGAACCTCCTCGTGCGCGGCATCGACGCGCTCGTGATCCTCCCCAACGAGCCCGCCCCGCTCACGCCCGCGTGCAAGCAGGCCGCCGCGCAGGGCGTCAAGCTCGTCGTCGTCGACCGCGGCCTCGCCGACCCGTCGCTCGCGACGCTCTCCGTCGTCGGCGACAACCCCGGCTTCGGCCGCGTCTCCGCCGAGCGCCTCGTGGCCGCCCTCGGCGGCACGGGCGACGTCGCGCTCATGCACGGCGTGCTCTGCCAGGTCGACACCGACCGCGTCGACGCGTTCAAGAAGGTCCTCGCGGAGAATCCCGGCATCAACCTCGTCGACGAGGGCGTCGCCGACTGGTCCACCGAGAAGGGCCTCTCGCTCATGGAGGCGTTCCTCCAGAAGCACCCGAAGCTCGACGCCGTCTGGACCGGCGACGACGACGTCCTGCTCGGCGCGCTGCAGGCCTACCGCGAGTCCGGCCGCACCGACCTCAAGGCGCTCCTCGGCGGTGGCGGCAGCAAGGCTGTCGTGAAGATGATCCTCGACGGCGACCCGCTCGTCACGCAAACCGTCACCTACCCGCCGAAGATGATCTACGTCGCCGCACAGCACGCGTTCGAGATCGTCCGCGGCCGCGACCTGCCCGCGGAGAAGACCGTCGTCGTCCCCGCCGAGACGATCGACGCCTCCAACGCCGCCGCGAACTACTTCCCCGACAGCGCGTACTAGCGCCATGCTGACCGCCATTCCCGAAGCCGAAGGCGTCTCGTCCGCGAAGCTCGCCGATTTCGTCGACCGCTTCTTCGCGCTCGAATGGACGCACGGGCTCGTCGTCCTCCGCCACGGCCGCGTCGTGGCGGAGTGCTACCGCGAGCTCTGCTCGCCCGCCGACCGCCACCAGCTTTTCTCGCTGAGCAAGAGCTTCACGAGCAGCGCCGTCGGGATCGCGCTCGGCGAGGGTCTCATCCCCTCGCTCGACGCGCCGCTCGTCTCGTTCTTCCCCGAGTTCGACTCGCCGAAGGTCACGGACCGCATGCGCCGCGTCACACTGCGCCACCTGCTCTGCATGGGCATGGGGCGAGCCTCGTGCGGACTCTGGGGCGACCGCTACGACCGCCTGCGCCGCGAATTCGCCGCCTCGCCCGCCGCGTCCGACATGCGCGCTGTTGCGGAGCGGTTTGAAAGCGGCCTCGAGTTCTTCGACGACGCCGAGCCCGTCGTGAAGCACCTCCTCGAGGACGAGCTTCGCGACGAGCCGGGCTCACGCTTCGAGTACAACACGGGCGCGACGTTCCTCCTTTCCGCCGTTCTCCAGAAGGTCACGGGGCGGCGCCTCCCCGACTACCTCCGCACCCGCCTGTTCGACCCGCTCGGCATCGCGCGGGACGTCGTCTGGGACGACCTGCCCGGTAGCGGCGGCATCGCCCTCGGCGGCGCGGGGCTGAACCTCACCGTCCGCGAAATCGCCGCCGCCGGCGACCTGTGGCTCCGTGGCGGGGTCCTGCGGGACGGCCGCCGCCTGATCCCGGCCGCCTATCTGGCCGAGGCGACCGCGAAGCAGATCGACAACGCCGGCCCGGGGCGCGCCCCCGAATGGGCGCAGGGCTACGGCTTCCAGTTCTGGCGCTGCCGCCACGGCGCGGTCCGCGGCGACGGCGCGTCCGGCCAGCTCTGCGTGCTGCTCCCGGCGCAGGACGCCGTCGTCGCCGCCACCGCCGGCGTCTGCGGCATGCAGGACGAGCTCGACGTCGTCTGGGAGCACCTTCTGCCGGCCTTCGCCGACGCGCCGCTCCCCGCCGACCCCGCGGGCCTCGCGCGCCTTCGCGAGGCCGAGCGGACCCAGCGCTTCGATCTCGGTCCCGACGGCGCGCCCTCCCCCGCCCTGCCCTTCGACGAAACGCGCCACTTCGCGTGCGGGCCCAACCCGCTCGGGCTCGCCTCGCTCGCGCTCTCGCAGGACGCCGGCGGCGCGACGCTGGAGTTCGAGTTCGGCGACGGCCTCGTCGACGCCCTCCGCGCCGGCTATGCCGCGCCGCGCGCCTCGCAGCTGCGCCGCCTCGCCTCGGGGCACTCATTCGGCGCGTTCGCGCGCGCCGCGTGGCTCGCGCCCGACCGGCTCCAACTCAAAGTGGCGGTCCCCTGCTCCACCTCGTTCTTCACGATGGAGCTCGACCTCGCCGCGCCGTCGTTCCGCTCGCGCACGCCGATCTGGTTCGCCCATCCGTGGCTGAACGACGTCCGGATCCAGCTCGCCTGACAGTGCCCGAACAAAACGACCCGCCGGGATTTCAGCAAAACTTTCAAGCATCCAACCATCCAACCGAAATGAAGACCCGCACCGAAAAAGTCTCCGTCGCCCGCAAAACCGCCGCCGGCGGCATCGTCCTCCTCAAGAACGAAGGGGGCGCGCTCCCGCTCGCCACGGACCGGGACGTCGTCCTGATGGGCGTCACCGGCTACTTCTGCCACCGCATGGGCTTCGGCTCGGGCGACATGCTCGCCCAGCGCACGGTCCAGTACGACGAGGGCCTCGCGAACGCCGGCGTCCGGCTCTTCCAGCCCGTCGCCGACTTCTACCGCCGCGGCATCCTCGCGAAGAAGGAGTGCTTCGAGCGCGTGAACCGAGACTGGTGGAAGTGGTCCTACCGCTTCCCCGAGCCCGCCACGAAGGACGACGAGTTCGCGAAGCTCGTCGCCGGCCACCGCGACCTGCCCTGCCTCGTCGCCATCGGCCGCAACTGCGGCGAGTCGGTCGACCTCTCCGCCGGCGGCGAGACCGGCTCCGGCGGCGACTGCGGCTACAACTCGATCTACCTGCACTGGCAGGAGGAGCAGCTGCTCAGGCTCGCCTGCGCGAACTTCGACAACGTCGTCGTCCTGCTCAACGTCTGCGGCGTCGTCGACACGTCGTGGCTCGAGAGGTATCCGGTGAAGGCCGTGCTCGTCACGAGCCTCCTCGGCGAGACCTCGGGCGACGCCGTGGCGGACGTCCTCACGGGCCGCGTCTCGCCCGCCGGCAAGCTCACGACGACGTGGGCCCGGCGTTACCGCGACTACCCGACGACGGACTGCTGGGGCACGATGCAGATCCCCTACCGCGAGGGCGTCTTCCTCGGCTACCGCTACTTCGACACGTTCGGCGTCGAGCCGCGCTTCCCGTTCGGCTTCGGCCTCTCCTACACGACCTTCTCCGTGAAGGCCGGCGCGGTCTCCGCGCGCGGCTCGAAGGCCAAGTTCTCCGCGACCGTGAAGAACACCGGCAGGGCCGCCGGCGCCGAGGTCGTCCAGTGCTACGTCTCCATGCCCGCCGGCAAGCTCGAGAAGCCCTACCAGGACCTCGTCGCCTACGCCCGCACGCCCGAGCTCGCGCCCGGCGCGTCGTGCCGGGTCGATCTCGCGTTCGACCTCGCGCAGTTCGCGTCCTACGACGAGGCCGCCGCCGCGTTCGTCCTCGAGAAGGGCGACTACGTCGTGCGCGTCGGCACGTCCTCGCGCGCGACGCATGTCGCGGGCGTGCTGCGCCTCCCGAGGACCGTCACGACCGAGAAGGTCTTCGCGCGCTTCACCAAGGCCGACCTCTCCGACCTGCGCCTCCTATCGCGCAAGGGCGCGAAGCCCTTCTCCTACGCGGGCGAGAAGGCCGAGATCGCCGCCGCGAAGGCCGTCGCGCTCGACCCCGCCGCGATCAAGTGCGTCGCGAAGCCGGATCTCGACAAGGCGCCCTTCAAGGACCTGCCGAAGCCGAAGGCCGGCGCCGCGACCGTCACGATGCGCGACGTCCTCGCCGGCCGCGCGACCGTCGCGCAGGTCGTCGCGCAGATGGACGACCGGGAGCTCGCCAGCTGCGTGAACATGCTCGTCTTCGACGACATGCGCGGCGCCGTCGAGGGCGGCACGGGCGTCGGCGGATTCGAGGGCACGGTCCGCGGCGAGGCGTCCGAGTTCTGGAGCTCCGAGAAGTACGCCATCCCGCCGTGCCCGTGCGCGGACGGGCCGTCCGGCGTGCGCCTGGCGATCTTCAACGAGGACCCCGCGAAGGACTCCGAGATGGCGCGCACCGTCGTCGCGTATCCCTGCGGCACCGCGCTCGCGCAGGGCTGGGACGACGCCGCCGCGACCGCGTTCGGCCGCAGCGTGCAGGCCGACATGGAGCTGGCGCGCATCGACGGCTGGCTCGCCCCGGGCCTCAACCTCCACCGCAATCCGCTCTGCGGCCGCAACTTCGAGTACTTCTCCGAGGACCCGCTCCTCGCCGGCCGCATGGCCGCCGCGATCAGCCGCGGCGTGCAGGAGCGCGAGGACGGCTCGCCCAGCGGGCGCTACGTCACGATCAAGCACTTCTGCACCAACAACCAGGAGCACGAGCGCGGACGCGAGGAGAACGTCGTCGACGAGCGCACGCTGCGCGAACTCTACCTGCGCGCGTTCCGCTTCGCGTGCGAAGGCAGGCCCCGCGCGCTGATGACGAGCTACAACCGCCTCAACGGCGACTGGGTCGCGACGATCAAGCCGCTGCTCACCGGCGTCGTGCGCGGCGAATGGGGCTGGGACGGCGTCGTGATGACCGACTGGTGGAACGGCGCCGACAAGGCCCGGCACCAGACCGCGGGCAACGACCTCATCGCGCCCGGCGTCCGCGACTTCCGCGAGGCCGTGCTCAAGGGGCTCTCGGACGGCTCCATCCCGCGCGGCGCCGTCCAGGCCGCCGCCGTCCGCATCCTCTCGCTCGTCGCCTGGTGCCTCCGCTCGCGGTAGACCTCCGCCCATGATCGCGACCGGACAGTGGACCGCCGAGAAGGCGCGCGCCTGGTACGATGCGCAGCCGTGGCCGCTGGGCTTCAACGGCTACCCCTCCAACTGCGTGAACCGCGTCGCGATGTGGCAGACGCACCGCCACGCCGAGGTCTTCGCGCAGATCGCCCGCGAGTTCGACCTCGCGCGCGACACCGGCTTCAACGCCGTGCGCGCCCTCGTGCAGTTCGAGGTGTGGCGCGACGAGCGCGCCGCGTTCCTCGCGCACCTCGACGAATACCTCGACCTCGCCGCCGCGCGCGGTCTGCGCGTCATGCTCTGCCTCGGCAACGACTGCTGCCCCCCGCGCGCCCGCTACCGCTACGAGCTCGGCGAGCAGCCCGTCGAATGGGGCTACCACTCCGGCACGAAGGCGAGCCCGCATTCCGGCGACTTCCGCGAACCGGGCTGGCAGCCGCTCGACGACCCCGCCGCGGCGCCGCTCTACGACGAGATGGCCGACGAGCTCGCCGCCCGCTTCGCGCACGACCCACGGCTCCATGTCTGGGACGTCTGGAACGAGATCGGCAACGCCAACCGCGGCGTCCGGAGCCTGCCCGCGATGCGCCGCTTCTTCGAAATCCTTCGCGCGCGCAACGTCGACCAACCGCTCACGGCGGACGTCTGGCGGCTCTGGCCGGGGCGCGCGGAGTTCTCGCCCGAGGAGCGCGAGGCCGTCGAGCTCTCCGACATCGTCACGTTCCACTGCTACTCCGCCTTCCCGGACTTCGTCCGCACCGTCGAGTGGCTCCGCACGCAGACCGACCGGCCGCTCGTCTGCAACGAATGGCTCAACCGCATCGAAGGCAACACGGTCGAAACCGTCCTGCCCTTCCTGCACGCGCTGAAGATCGGCTCCTACCACTGGGGGCTGATCCAAGGCTACTCGCAGACCTACGAGCCGTGGGGCGGCTACTTCGAGGCCGCGAAGCGCGGCGAACGCAAGGACCTCCGCCTCTGGCAGCACGACCTCTACCGCTCGGCTTCCCCTACGACCCGCGCGAAACCGACCTCTTCCGCACCCTCGCGCCGTAACGACGCCATGATCCACCTCCTCCTCGCCGCCATCTACCTCGCGTTCGTCGGGCTCGGGCTGCCCGACGGGCTGCTCGGCGCCGCGTGGCCCGCGATGCGCGCGGACGCGGCGTTCCGCGGCTTCGGCGGCGGGACGCCGCCGCTCTCGCACTCGGGCATCGTCTTCGCGATCATCTCGCTCTGCACCGTCGTCTCGGCGCTGCAGAGCGACCGCACCACCAAGCGCTTCGGCGCGGCGCGCGTGACCGCGTTCAGCACCGCGCTTGCCGCGGTCGCGCTTTTCGGCTTCTCGCAGTGCCGTTCGATGGCAGGGCTGTGCCTCTGGGCCGTCCCCTACGGCCTCGCCGCCGGCGCGATCGACGCGGCGCTCAACAACTACGTCGCGCTGCACTTCGCGAGCCGCCACATGAGCTGGCTGCACTGCATGTGGGGCGTTGGAGCGACGGCCGGGCCCTACGTGATGGGCGCGGCGCTCACGCGCGGCGCGCCGTGGCAGCGCGGCTACCTGCTCGTCGGCTGCGCGCAAATCCTCGTGGCGGCGGCCGTCCTCGCGAGCCTGCCGCTGTGGAGACGCGCCGAGGGCGCGTCCGGCGCGCCGGCGGGAACGCCGGCGTCGCGCCGCGCGCTCCGGCTCGCGGAGATCCTCCGCATCCCGGGCGCGCGGGCGATCCTGCTATGCTTCTTCTGCTACTGCGCGATCGAGCAGACCGCGGGGCTGTGGGCGGCGACGTTCCTCGCGCACCGCGGCGTCTCCCCCGAGCGCGCGGCCTTCTACGCGAGCATGGTCTACCTCGGGATCACGCTCGGGCGCGGCATCGGCGGGTTCGCGACGTTCAAGTGGAACGACGACCAGATGCTGCGCATTGGCGAGGGGATCATCGTCGCGGGCCTCGCGCTCGTCGGCGCGGCGGCGCTCGCGCCGGCGGTGCCGCCGGGCGTCGCGTGCGCGGGGTTCGTCGTGGCGGGGTTCGGCTGCGCCCCGGTCTACCCGAGCATCATCCACTCGACGCCGGCGCACTTCGGCGCGGACAAGTCGCAGGCGATCATCGGCGTGCAGATGGCCTTCGCCTACCTCGGCACGACCGCGATGCCGCCTCTCTTCGGCGCGCTGGCGCGGCACGTCACGCCGGCGCTCCTGCCGCTCTACCTCCTCGCGCTCCTGGTCCTCATGGCGGCGCTCTACGAACGGGTCGTCCGCGTCACCGCCCGTGCGCGGAACGGAGAATCCCTTCCCATTTGACGCGGCTTCGTGTAGAATCGTCGCCATGAAGAAGAAACCCGCCATCGACTGGGCCGCTCTCGCCGCGGCCGCCCGCGCCGCCGCCGCCCGCGCCTACGCACCCTACTCCAAGTACCGCGTCGGCGCGGCGCTCCTCGCCGACGACGGAACGGTCTTCGCGGGCTGCAACGTCGAGAACGCCTCCTACGGCCTCACGAACTGCGCCGAACGGACCGCTCTCTTCAAGGCCGTCTCCGAGGGCCGGCGCTCGTTCCGCGCGATCGCGATCGCGGGCGGAACGGCGAAAGCCCCCGCCCTGCCCTGCGGCGCCTGCCGCCAGGTCCTCGCGGAATTCTGCCCGCCCGACCTGCCCGTCGCCGTCCTCCCGCTCCGCGGCGGCGCTCCGGTCGTCCGCGCCCTTCGCGACTACCTGCCACACTCTTTTTCGCTCTAGGCCTCCCATGTCCCGCCACGACGACATCCCGACCACGCCCGCCATCCGGGCCTTGCGCGCCGCGAACGCGGCGTTCACCGCGCATTCCTACAAGTACGAGGAGCGCGGCGGGACGGCGCAGGCCGCGCGGGAGCTGGGGCTCGACGAACACCGCATCGTGAAGACGATCGTTCTCAAGAACGGCGCGGGCAAGCCGCTGATCATGCTCATGCACGGCGACCGCGAAATCTCGACGAAGAACCTCGCCCGCGCGCTCGGCGAGAAATCCGTGGAGCTGTGCGAACGCGCGGAGGCCGAGCGACACAGCGGCTACCATTGCGGGGGCACGTCGCCGTTCGGGTTCCGCCGGCCCGGCGTGCCCGTCTACGCGCAGCCATCGATCTTCGACCTCGACTGGATCTGCATCAACGGCGGCCAGCGCGGCTTCTTCGTCAAAATCGATCCCATGCTCCTCAAGACGGTCCTCGGCGCGAAACCCCTCGACGCCGAGCAGGCGGCGTCCTGACGGCTGATCGACGACACCTGTCCACAAAAGGATTCCACGACTTTCCACTTTCAACTTTCAACCTTCCCACTTTCCATGCCCGGCCATCTCATCACGTTCGAAGGCCCCGAAGGGGGCGGAAAATCCACGCAGGCGCGCCTGCTCGCGGAGTCGCTCCGCGCCCGCGGCCTCGAAGTTCTCACCACGCGCGAGCCCGGCGGAACGCCGACGGGCGAGATCATCCGCGACCTGCTCCAGAACGACCTCTCGCACGAGCCGCTCTGCGACGCGACCGAAGCGCTGCTCTTCTGCGCCTCCCGCGCGCAGCTCTGCCGCAACGTCCTCGCGCCCGCGCTCGAGCGCGGCGCGTGGATCGTGCTCGACCGGTTCACCGATTCGACGCTCGCCTACCAGGGCTTCGGCCGCGGCTTCGACGTCGCGACGCTGCGCAGCCTGAACGCGTTTGCGACGGGGCCCGTCCGCCCCTCGCTCACGCTCCTGCTCGACCTGCCCGTCGAAGAGGGCCTCGCCCGCGCGGTCTCCCGCTCCGGCAAGAAGGACCGCATCGAGAAGGCGCCGCTCGACTTCCACCGGCGCCTCCGCGACGGCTACCTGCAGCTCGCGCGCGAGGAGCCGGACCGCTTCGCGGTGATCGACGCCGCGAAGCCCGTTCCCGACGTCACGGCCGAGATCCGCCGCATCGTCGAGGCACGGTTCTTCGCCGGCTAGTCCGGGACGACCTTTTCCTTGAGCCACTCCGGCAGGCGCGCGGGACGGCGGGTCTTCGCGTCCACGCACGCGTGGACCGTCCAGCCGGACGCCAGCAGTTCGCCGCCGCGCAAGACCGCGTTGCGGACCTTGCAGCGCACGCCGTGCGCTTCGGAAAGCCACGCGGCGATTTCGAGCATGTCGTCGTAGCGCGCCGGCGAGCGGTAGTCCACGTGCGCCTCGATCACGGGCAGCATCAGGCCGTCCGCTTCCATCTGGGCGTACGACGGCCCGAGCGCCCGCATCAGCTCGTTTCGCGAACGTTCGAAGAGCGTCAGGTAGTTGCCGTAGTAGACGACGCCCATCATGTCCGTGTCGGCGTAGGGGACGCGGTAGGGCGTGCGGATGGCGGCGGCGGGGATGTCCATGGAAGGTTGAAAGGGTGAAGAGTTGAAAGGTCGAAGGCCTAGGCGATTTCGACCTCGAAGGAGACGGGCGCGGTACGGCCGGAGGCGAGGGCGCAGGGGACGGGCGCGCAGTCGGCGACCGTGACGACGTAGCGGTCCGGGCGCACGGCGCGGACGCCGTCCGCATCGTAGGTCGCGAACGCCTCGCGCGGCAGCTCGAAGCGCGCGAGGGACTCGCCGCCGGCGGGGACCTCGACGCGCGCGAAGGCGACGAGCGCGCAGCGCGCGTCGTCCGGGCCGCGCTCGGCCTTCGCGACGTAGACCTGCGCGGTGCAGACGCCGTCGCGCTTGCCGGTGTTCCGGACGGGGACCTCGATCGTCCAGGACGGAGCCTGGACGTCAGGACTGCCCGAACGCCGGACTTCGCCGAACTCGAATGTCGTGTACGACAGCCCGAAGCCGAAGGGCCAGAGGAATTCCTTCTCGGCGAACTTGTAGGTGCGGCCGGCCATCGCGTAGTCCTCGAAGGGCGGCAGGTCCGCGGTGGACTTCGGCCACGAGATCGGGAGGTGGCCGCTCGGCGCGACGTCGCCGAAGAGCACGTCGGCGACGGCGTTGCCGCCCTCCTCGCCGGGATAGCCGACCCAGAGGATCGCGTCGGCGAGCGTCGGGTCGACCGCGACCGGCGCGCCGCCGAAGAGCAGCAGGACCACGGGGCGGCCCATCTCGCGGAGGCGGCGCAGGAGCTGCTCCTGCGCGAGCGGGAGCTCGATGCGGAGGCGGTCGCCGTTCTGGTCCGAGTCGACCGCGTCGCCCTCCTCGCCCTCGATCGTGCCGTCGATGCCGAGGCAGGCGACGACGACGTCGGCGCCCCAGCTCTCGCCCATCTGCAGGGCCTGCGGGAGGCGCGTCGGGTAGGCGCTCAGCGAGTAGCTCACCTTGATCGCGCCCGGGCCGTCGCTGCGCGCGGCGATCCCCTCGAGGACGGAGACGAGGCGGCTGGAGACGCCGTAGTAGTTGCCGAGGAGCGCCTGGAGGCTCGCGGCGAAGGGGCCGAGCACGTGGACGTGGCGCGTGCGGGCCGGGTCGAGCGGCAGGAGCGGGACGCCGGGCGCGCGGTCCGGCGAACCGCCGCGCCCCTGGAGCGCGGCGGGGGCGTCGTTCTTGAGCAGCACGATCGACTCGCGCGCGGTGCGGCGCGCGAGGGCGCGGCTCTCGGGCGCGTCGATGTCGGCGGGGCCGGCGCCCTTCCACGGGTCCTCCTCCGGCGGATCGAAGAGGCCGAGGCGGGCGCGCGTGCGGAACGCGCGGCGCAACGCGCGGTCGACGTCCGCCTCGTCGAGCAACCCCTCGCGGACGGCCTGCACGGCGTGCGGGAACGTCTCGCCGCAGTTGAGGTCGCATCCGGCCTTGATCGCGCGGGCGGCGCTCTCCGCGGGGTTCCTGCAGACCTTGTGGTTCGCCCAGAAGTCCTTCACGGCCCAGCAGTCGCTCACGACGTGGCCGTCGAAGCCCCACTCGCCGCGGAGGATGTCCTGCAGCAGCAGCTTGCTGCCGCAGCACGGGTCGCCGTAGGTGCGGTTGTAGGCGCCCATCACGTTCTCGACGCCGGCCTTCACGACGCGCTCGAACTGCGGCAGGTAGCTCTCGCGGAAGTCCTTCTTCGGCGGGCGGGCGTCGAAGACGTGGCGGTCCTTCTCGGGGCCGGAGTGGACGGCGAAGTGCTTGGCGCAGGCGCTCACAGCGAGGTGGTTCTTCGGGTCGGGGCCCTGCATGCCCTCGACGTAGGCGGCGCCCATCTCGCCGGAGAGGAACGGGTCCTCGCCGAGCGTCTCCTGGCCGCGGCCCCAGCGCGGGTCGCGGAAGAGGTTCACGTTGGGCGACCAGAACGTGAGGCCGCGGTACTGGTCGCCGTCCCAGCCGGAGCGGCGCGACTCGTTGAACTTCGCGCGGGCCTCGCGGGCGAGGACCCCGCCCTCGGCCTTCGCGAGCGCGCGGTCGAACGTCGCGGCGAGGTTCATCGCCTGGGGGAAGACCGTGGCGTTGCCGTTGCGGCCGACGCCGTGCAGGCCCTCGCTCCACCACGCGTAGGCGGGCAGCCCCAGCCGCGGAATCGCGGGGGCCTCGTGGACGAGCTGGGAGCACTTCTCCTCCAGCGTCATCTTGGAGATCAGTTCGTCGATGCGCGCGTTGCGGCGCGCCCAGAGTTCTTCGTTCGTCATGGCGGATTCCGGAAATCGGATGCCGACCAGTCTAGCACAAACGGGGCCCGAAGAATAGCGAAATCGCAATCGAGGCGCGAATCACTTCAGCCGGAAGCGGATCGTCAGGCGGGCGTCGGCGGGGACGGCCGTCCGGCCGGAACGGGCGGGGACGAAACGGGCCTTCTTCACGGCGCGGAGGGCCGCGGCGTCCAGCTCGGGGAAGCCGCAGGAAACCGCGACGGAGGCTGCGGTCACGCGGCCTTGGGCGCTGACGGAGAGCTCGACGACGACATCGCCTTCCTCGTTTCGCCGGCGCGCATCCGCCGGATACGCCGGGCGAATGGTCTGGAGCGCCTGAGGCGGAGCGTCGATCCGCGCCTGTTGCGGGGCGGGTTCGGGGGGCGGCGGCGGTTCGGGCGGAGGCGGAGGCGGTTCGGGCGCGTCGGCTTTCTCCGGCGGAGAAGGCGGTTCGGGCGGTGCTGGCGGCGGGTCCGGTTCAGGTTCCGGCTCTGGTTCCGGCGGAGGCGGTTCTGGTTCCGGCTCCGGTTCCGGGTCCGGCTCGGGTTCCGGCTCCGGTTCCGGCTCCGGCTCGGGCTCCGGGTCCGGCTCGGGCTCGGGTTCTGGTTCCGGCTCGGGCTCGGGCTCCGGTTCCGGCTCGGGCGGCGGCGCCGGATCGGCCTCGGGCGTTTCCTCTTCGGAAAACGAGAGCTCGACGGCGGAAAGGTCGAGCCGGGGCAGGTCGAGCGGCGGCACCAGGTCCAGATAAAGGGCGAGCGCCGCCGCGAGAAACGCGTGGACGGCGAGCGAAACGGCAAGCGCTTGGGCGAACCGGATCATGGTTCGGAAGCGCCGCTGACCTGGAAGCTCACGCGCTGGAGCCCGAGGGCCTTCAGCTCCGCCAGCAGGGAGATGCCCGTCCCGAGCGAGGCGGCGCGGTCGCCGGCGACGATGACGGACGGCTTCTCCGCGCCGGCGTCCGCGAGAAGCGCCCCGACGCGGGCGAGAAGTTCGGGGCGCGCGAGCGGCTCGCCGTCGAGCTGGAGCGTGTCGTCGGGAAGGATCGTGACGACGACGCGGTCGCCCTTCTCCTCGACGCCCTTCGCTCCGGGCAGGTCGACCTTGACGCCGCGGTGCATCGTCATGTCGAAAATCGAATAGATGAAGAAGACGAGCACGAGGAACATGACGTCCAGCAGGGCCGTCATTTCCAGTCGCACTCCCCGGCGGCGGCGCGCCACGGCTAGTCCTCCGCGCGCTCGTCGAGCACGTTGTACGGGAACAGGAGGACGAGCGAGGCGACGAGTCCCGCGGCGGTCGTGACGAGCGCCTCGCCGATGCCGGCCGTGGCCGCCATCGGGCTGGCGGCCCCGTCCGCGCCGAGCGCGCGGAACGTCCGCATGATGCCCGTCACGGTGCCGAGGATGCCGAGCATGGGCTCGGCGGTGATGATCGTCGAAACGACGACGAGCCCCTTCCGGCCGCGGCGGCCGGCCCGGAATTCGAGGGCCTTCCAGACGAGGATCGCCAGGCCGGCCACCGAGAGGCCGAGAATCGGCCACATGACCGGTCCGCCGGATTGGACGAGTGCGAAGAGCTTTTCCATGGTTCGGATCGCGTGCTTTGGAATGTAAACGCCGCCCGCGCCCGCATGGTTCGGCGGAACCGCGCGGGGCGGTCTACGACCGGAACTTCCCCATCAGGTCCGTCGTGGAGACGCCCGGCGTGCGGGGCAGGTAGACGACTTCGACGCCGCAGGCTTCCGCGAGCCAGTCGAAGCGGCCCTTGTAGTCCGCGCCGATGATGAAGACGTCGGCCCCGTGTTCGCGGACGTAGTCGGCCTTCTTCTCCTCGCACTCTTCCTTGAAGACCTCGTCGACGCACCGGAGTTCGGCGACGATGGCCGCGCGCTGCTCGTAGGGGAAGGCGAGTCCGTGGCTCTTGTTCTTGCTGGCGATGAACTCGTCGCTGGAGACCCCGACGACCAGCCGGTCGCAGAGGGCGCGGGCCCGCTGCAGGATGCGCAGGTGCCCGTAATGGAACATGTCGAACGTGCCGAACGTGATGCCGGTTTTCATCGAGGCTCCTTCATCGCCGAGAAGCGGGCGAGCGCTTCGTCCCAGGCGGAAACGGACGAGGGGGACGAGGGTTCGTAGGCGATCGGCGGGTCGGAGACGCGGATCAGTTCGCGGGCTTCCGCGTGGTCCGCGAGGTCGCCCGTGGCGATCATCTGGACGAGCACGTTGCCGGCGCAGGCGCCCTCCGTGGGGCCGCAGAGAACGGGAACGCCGAGCGCGTCGGCCGTCATCCGGCAGTGCAGCGCGTTGCGCGTCGCGCCGCCGATCATGTTGAGGCCGTCGCGCTTCTCGCCCGTGATGCGTTCGAGCTGCCGCCAGAGTTCCTTGTAGCGCAGGACCATGCTTTCGAGCGCGCAGCGCGCGAAAGCGCCCTTGCTCTCCGGAACGGGCTGGCCCGTGCGCCGGCACCACGCGGCGATCTTTTCGTCCATGTGCCCCGCGCGCTGGAAGTCCGGGGCGTCCGGGTCGATCAACGAGACGAAGGGTTTCGCCTTCGCGGCCATTTCGGTCATGCGGTCGTAGGGCACCTCCTCGCCCTGCGCCTTCCAGGCCTTGTGCAGTTCCTGGTAGACCCACATGCCGGTGAGGTTCTTCATGAACCGGATGCCGCCGGTGATGCCGATTTCGTTCGTCCAGCTGCATTCGTAGGCTTCGTCGGAGAAGATCGGCTCGGGGATCTCCGCGCCGACGAGGCCCCAGGTGCCGGTCGAGAGGCAGCCCCACTTGCCCTCCTTCGGGACGGGGATCGCGGCGACGGCGGACGCGGTGTCGTGCGTCCCGACGGCGACGACCTTCGTCGCGTAGCCTTCGAGGTCGCGGATCGGGCCGAGAACGGTCCCGGGACGGACCAACTCGCCGAAAATGCGGCGGGGGATGCCGGCGGCGTCGATGAGATCCCACGCCCAGTCGCGCGCGCGGACGTCGAGGCACTGGCTCGTCGAGGCCATCGTGATCTCGTTGGAGAGGACGCCGGAGAGCCAGTAGTCCATCAGGTCCGGCACCATGAGGAAACGCGCGGCGCGGTCGAGCTGCGAAGCCGGCGACTTGGATTCCGCCACGAGCTGGAAGAGCGTGTTGATCGGCATGAACTGCGTGCCGGTCGCGTCGTAGATGCGGCGGCGGCCGAGGCGCGCGCAGGTCTCCTCCATCACGCCGTCGAGCCGCGGGTCGCGGTAGGAGTGCGGCAGACCCGTCAGGCGCCCGGCGGCGTCCACGAGCGCGAAGTCCACGCCCCAGGTGTCGACGCCGACGGAGACGGGTTCGCTGCCGAGGGCGCGGGCGCGTCGGACGCCCTCCAGGATGTTGCGGTAGAGGGCGACCATGTCCCAGTGCAGGCCGCCGGGCAGGGGCGTCTGGTTGTTTTCGAAGCGGTTCGTCTCCTCGAAGCGGAGACGGGATCCGTCGAAGCGGCCCGCGATGACGCGCCCGCTGCCGGCGCCGAGATCGGTCGCGACGTAGATTTTCTCGTTCATGGAAGCGGATTCTAGCAGAGAAAGCGGCCTGCGCGCAAGCGAGGAGCGGAAAGAGCGGCTATTGCGCGTCCTCGAGAAGGAGCTCCTCCTGGACGGGTGCGTCCTCCTCCGCCGCGGTCCCGCGGACCGGGTCGACGGGGACGACCGTCTCGTCGGCGTCCTCCGCGGCCGGCGCGGGGGCGCCGCGGTCGAAGCGCAGCGGGCCGCCGGGCGTCTGCGCGGCGGCGACGCCGAAGTGGAGGTTGCGCCCGCCGACGACCTTCTCCGCGTCCTCGAGGAACGCGGCGTCGGGGTTCACGCGCAGGTCGGCGGCGGAGTCGAGCGTGACGCGGAGGCCGTCCGCGAGGCGCACCTGCACGCCGGTCCGCACGCGGCCCGGATGCCGCTCGAAGAGCTCGCGGACGCCCTTCAGGAACGCGGGCGTCGCGCGGTCGGCGGGGACGGTCACGACGACCTTGCGCGCGAACCGCTCCGGCACCTCCTCCAGCGGCATGAAGTCGCGGACCGTGAGCTGCGCCTCGAAGCGGTAGCTCGGCTCGACGACGGCGTCGAAGAGGTACGCGCGGTTGGCCTGCGGCGGGGTGCGGGGCGGCAGCCGCTCCTCGGGCGGGAGCGACTGGTTCTCGGGGCCGTCTCCCGTGAGCCGCTCGAAGTCGCGCGCGAAGACGGGCACCTCGCGCTTGGCGTCGGCGTCCTCGAGCTGCAGGACGCACCAGTTGCGCCCCTTCTTGTCGAGGCGCGGCGTGAAGGCGGAGACGAACGCGCAGAAGCGCAACGGCACGGACCTGGCGCGCCGGAACTGCCGCTGCGCCTGGGAGTCCTTGTCGTAGCGCGCCTTGGCGGCGCGGTAGGCCGGATCGGACTTGCCGCCGGGATACGCCGCTTCGTCCACGCGCATCAGCGGGACTTCGCCGAGCGTGCCGCGCGCGGCGGCGATCGCCTCGTCGAGCCGCTGCATGGCGCGGTCGACGCCGGCGAGCGGCGTGAAACGCTCGACGAGGCGCTGGAAGCGGGCGATCGGGTGGCCCGAAAGGTACATGCCGAGCAGCTCCTTCTCGCCGAGCAGCTGCTCCAGGCGCGGCATCGCGGGGACGCGGCGGTTCGCCTCGTCGCGCTCGGCGGCCTCCTCGGCCTCGGCGGGGTCGGCGCCGCCGTCCCCGCCGCCGAAGAGCTCGAAGAGCGAGGCCTGGCCGCGCGCGCGGTCCTCGCGCTCGGAGGCCGCGCGGGCGAGCGCCTGCGGCAGGACGTCGAGCAGCGCCGCGCGGTGGTAGCCGAACGAGTCGAGCGCGCCGACGCGCACGAGCGACTCGAGCGCCTTCCGGTTGACCGCGACGTCGAGCCGCGAGAGGAAGTCGTGCAGCGACTTGTAGGGCCCGTCCTTGCGCCGGCCCGCGACGATCGTCTCGGCGGCGGCGATGCCGACGCCCTTGATCCCCGCCAGGCCGTATCGGATCTTGCGGTCGCCCTCCGGGACGAAGCGCACGGACGACTTGTTCACGTCCGGCCCGAGCACCTCGTAGCCCATGTCCGCCGCCTCGGCGATGAACACGGGCATCTTGTCGAAGTTGCCGATTTCGGACGAGATCTGCGCGCACATGTACTCGGCCGCGTAGTGCGCCTTGAGGTAGCCGGTCTGGTAGGCGACGTAGGCGTAGCAGACGGCGTGCGACTTGTTGAACGCGTACTTGGCGAACTCGCGCCAGTCGTTCCAGATCTTGTCGATCAGGCGCTCGGCGGCCTCCTTGTCGCCGTTCACGGGGGGCGGCTCCATGAAGCGCGGGTTCGCGAGGCAGCCGTCGTGGAACTTCGCCTTGAGCTTCTCCATCATGGCGAGCTGCTTCTTGCCCATCGCCTTGCGCAGCGTGTCGCTCTCGCCGCGCGTGAAGCCGCCCATCGAGCGCGAAAGAAGCATCACCTGCTCCTGGTAGACCGTGACGCCGTAGGTCTCCTCCAGGTACTCCTGCATGAGCGGGTGCTCGTAGACGATCGGCTTGCGCCCCTGCTTGCGGTCGATGAAGAGCGGGATGTACGCCATCGGCCCCGGGCGGTAGAGCGCGTTCATGGCCACGAGGTCCTCGAGGCGCTCGGGGCACAGCTCGCGGAGGTTCTTCTTCATCCCGTCCGACTCGAACTGGAACAGGCCCGTCGTGTCGCCGCGCTGGAAGACCTTGAACGTCTCCGGGTCGTCGAGCGGGATCGACGAAAGGTCGACGTCCTCGCCACGGACTTCCTTGATGGTCGCGAGGCACTCCTTGAAGACGGTGAGCGTCTTGAGGCCGAGGAAGTCCATCTTGAGCAGGCCGATCGGCTCGACGTAGTGGCCGTCGTACTGCGTGTTCATGAGCGACTCGCCGTCCGTCGGCATGATCGGGATCGTGTCGATGAGCGGGTCGCGCGAGATGAGGACGCCGCAGGCGTGGACGCCCGGCTGGCGGACGCCGCCCTCGAGCTTCTCGGCGATCCGGAGGATGCGCTTCTGCAGCGGCGTCCCGACCGGCGTGTCGCGGATGGCGCGCAGGTCGTTGCTCGCCTTGTAGGCGTCCGCGAACGACTTGATGCCGGGGTCGGCGGGGATCAGGTTCGAGAGGGCGCGGGCGTCCGGCACCGGCACGTCGAGCGCGCGGGAGATGTCGAGGATGCACGTCTTGGGCGCCATCGAGCCGAACGTGACGATGTGCGCGACGTGGTCGGCGCCGTACTTGTTCGTCACGTAGTCCAGCACGCGGCCGCGCCCCGCGTCGTCGAAGTCCTCGTCGATATCCGGCATCGAGATGCGGTCCGGGTTGAGGAAGCGCTCGAAGAGCAGGTGGTACGGCAGCGGGTCCACGTCCGTGATGCCGAGACAGTAGGCCACCGCCGAACCCGCGGCCGAGCCGCGCCCCGGCCCGACGAGGACGCCCATCTCCTTGGCGGCCCGCACGTAGTCGCCCACGATGAGGAAGTAGCCCGGGAAGCCCATGTTCTGGATCGTCGAGAGCTCGAAGTCGAGCCTCTCGCGGTGCTCGGCGTCGAGCCGGTCGCCGGGCCAGCGCTTCGCCGCGCCCTCGTACGTGAGGTGCCGCAGGTAGTCGCTCTCGAACAGGATGCGGCGCAGCGCCTTGAGCCCCGCCGGCGTGTTCCCCTCGAAGCGCTCGAACGACTTCTTCTCGAACGACGGCGCGATCGACTCGGGCGTCGGGTACTTCTTTTCGTACGCCGCGTCCGTTCCGAACGACTCGGGGATCGGGAAGACGGGCATCGTCGGCTTGGCGTCCAGCTCGTACTCCTCGACCTTCTCCGCGACCTCGAGCGTGTTCGCGAGCGCCTCGGGGTGGTTCGGGAAGAGCGCCGCCATCTCGTCGCCGTCCTTGAGCCACTCCTGGCGCGTGTAGCGCAGGCGGTTCGGGTCCGTCTCCTTGGACTGGCTCGAGAGGCACAGCAGGATGTCGTGCGCCTCGGCGTCCTCCTTCATGAGGAAGTGCGTGTCGTTCGTCGCGACGACCTTGATCCCGAGCTCCGCGCCGAGCCGGAACATCGCCTCGTTCACGCGCAGCTGGCGCTCGTAGAGGCGCTGCGTGCCGCGCTCGCCGGGCGTGAGGAACGCGCCCTCGGCCTTGTGGAGCATGACCTCCAGGTAGTAGTCGTCGCCGAAGAGGTCCTTGTACCAGAGAGCCGTCTCGCGCGCCTTGTCGTAGTGCCCGTCGTCGATCGCCTCGGCGACCTCGCCCGCGATGCACGCGGACGAGACGATCAGCCCCTCGCGGTACTTCTCGAGCAGCTCGTGGTCGATGCGCGGCCGCCCGTAGAAGCCCTCGACGTGCGCCAGCGAGATCAGGCGCACGAGGTTGTGGTAGCCCGCGAGGTTCTTCGCCAGGAGGATCAGGTGGTTGCCGGAGAGGTCGCCCGCGTTGTGGTCCTTGAGGAGGCGGCTGCGGCGCGCGACGTAGGCCTCGCACCCGAGGATGGGCTTCACGTGCGCAAGCGCGTTGCCGGCCTTGTCCTTCGACTGGCGGCATTCGTCGTAGAACGCCTTGAGGCCGAACAGGACGCCGTGGTCGGTGATCGCGAGCGCCGGCATGCCGAGCGCGCGGGCGCGGGCGACGAGCGGCTTGATCTTGCACGCGCCGTCGAGCAGCGAATACGTCGTGTGGAGGTGGAGCGGGACGAAGGGGGTCATGAGTCGGAAGACGGAAGACGGGAGATTGCTGGCAAGAGGCGGAAAGGATCGGACAATGCGGTCAACGACCGGACGGGTCGTTCCATTTGATCGTCGGGAAGGCGTCGACCTCCCTCAGGTCGTCCCAGGAAATCCGTCCCAAGAAAGAACGGAACGCTGTTTCCACGGCATCCTCCTTTCGGTGCGGAAGGGACGCTGCGAAGGTTTCCCGTTTCCCGTATCGACCGAATCCGTAGTCTTTCCCGGTGATGAAGAACGAGTAGACCTTCCGCGTCCCGACGTTGCCGAGTTCGAGCATCGTGTCCGGGTCCAGAAGGGCGTCGACGTGGCGGATCAGCTGGTCCCGGTCGCGGAACCACTTCGTGGAGGCCGTCAATTTCGGCTCGGTCCATTTCGCCTCGCCGACGGCGACGAAGGACTCCGTCTCGATGTAGATGTCGGGATGCGTGGGCCCTTCCAGCACGAACCAGCCCGACCGCTTCCCGGCATGGAGAAGTCGTTCGGCTTCTTCGATGGCGGCCCGGTCGCCGCGACGCAGGTCCGCGCGCTTTCCGGCGGGTTCGGCGGATTCGGACACCGGACGGCCCCGGCCCTCCGGTTCGGGTTTGAAGTTCTCGACGCACCATTCCAACCGGCACGACGGGGCGGGCAGGACTTTTTCGCCGGAGCTTTCGACTCCGGACTTCTTCGAACCGTAGCGGACGACCACCCTTTCGTTCGGCGAGATCGACGGAACGCGGAACGAATTCCGGAGAACGGCCTTCCGGGAAAAAAGCCGGAAAAACTTGTTCAGTTGTTCCGGCGAGTTCCCGATCTCGTTGAAGACGGGTTCCACGCGGTATTTCGTGCTGTTGAATTGTCCCATTTCGAGTCGTCGGTCGGAGAATGCGCGAATGCACCGCCGATTATGGCGAAGCGACGGCGAAAAGTCAATCGGCGGCGGTCGTTTCGTCGCCTCGGCCGCACCCGGCCGAACGCACGTCCGAGAGGCGACGGAGCGTGACGCCGTCCCAGTCGAATCCGTAGGGGCGGGCGCCCGCGGCGATGTCGAGAAAGAGGCGAGAGGCGGCCGCACCGTCCATGGGCGGTGGACAGCGGACGACCGAAACGCGGACGAGGACGACCTCGAGCGCGTCCGTATCGACCCAGTCCGTCCAGCGCCCGAGGAGGTTCTCCTCGAAGGCGTGCGTCGCGGCGGATTCCTCCGGAGAGGCGTCAGCTGTGCGGAAGACGACGTAGCAGACCGCCGGGCGGACATGCGAACCGCGGCGGACGCCGCGGCAGGCGGACGCCGCGCGGTGCACCAGCTGGTAGGGCACGTCCAGGAATCCGTCCCGGCCGAAGCCGGGGCGGATCGCGCCCGCGCCGTCGAGGTCCGCGAGCCATCCGTCGAGGACGGCCCGGCTGCGACCTTTGGCGAGCCATTCCCGGACCGTTTCGTACCGATGCCCGGTTTCGGTCCACTTGCCCTCGACCGCGGCGCGGAATCCTTCGGCGAGAAACATTGCGTCGCTCATGGATGCCAACGCCCGCGCAATCGGGCGACCCGTACGAGAGTGCCGGGGTTCGACCGGGTACTCGAAGAACCGCGCGATGTCGACCGGGTCCAGCCCGTCGTCGCGGTTGCAGAACAGGATCAGGCGCTCGAGCAGCCAGTCGAGCCCTGGCGACGGCAGCAGGAACTGCGCGAGCGCGAGCGACGAGGTGCGCTCCGAGTAGACATCGGTTCCCGACAGGCGTGCGAGCGCCTCGCGTAGCGGCATGGCGTCGAGGCCGAAGCCGTAGACGGGTTCGTCGGTAGAGGCCGGGACGGTGCGCCCGGCGGGGTCGTTGGTGTGGTGTGTACGTTTCATGAGGCGACATTATATGCATTGCCGGTTTTCGCCCGACAAAAATTCTCATTGTCATTTCCGGCGATCTGCGGCAGAATGCGCGCCCATGGGAAAAACGAGGGAAAAACGACAAGCGGAACAACCGAAGCGGAATCACCACGGAAACCGGCTGGAGGAGCTGGAACGGCTTCGCGACAAGCGGCGGCGGGCCGCGTTCGCGTCACGTCCGCCGCTCCGGGCCGACATGCCGGCGATCGCCGACATCCGCGACGCGCTGGCGGCCGCGCGCACCTCCCTCGCAGCCGCGCTTCGAACCGGCCACCTCGTACACCTCCTCCAGCGAACGATCCGATGGAACCTCTTCACGGACTTCCTCGGCGAGGACCGCCTGCCGGGCGTCCGAGGGCACCTGTCGGGCGACCGGCTCGACCCGGAGACGTTCGTGCCCGTGGAACTCGACATCGACCTGAACGGCCGCTACAAGACGCTCATGCGACACAAGAGGCTGTGGGAGCGTTTCGCGGAGGCGACGGGCCTGCCGCCCGACGAGCCGCCGGATGCCGCGCTCGGCGGAACGGCACCCGCGCCGCCCGGCTCGCCGGCCGCCGCCGC
>CADBEF010000041.1 GCA_902793555.1 uncultured bacterium
CGGCCGCGCGGCCGCGAAGGCGGCCGCGGCGCCGGCCGTCCCGGACCGTCCGTCCGTCCTGACGCTCGGCGAAGTCGCGCGGACGCTCGCCGCCGTCTACGCGAAGACGCCCGACATCCTCGAACCGGCCGTCTACGAGCTGTTCGGCCCGGCGGACCCCGCCACGGCCCTCGAAATGGCCGCGCGACGCCGCAAGGGAAAGCCCGTCTCCAATTCTCCGGTCGTGGACAAATGGCTCAAGATCGTCCGCAAGGCCGAAGCGTCGCCGCCGGGCGTCGCGCCCGCGTCTCCGCCGCCGACGACCCCGGCGCGCCTGGCCCGGCGCACGGCCGAGGCGCTGCGCGAGGCGGGCGTCTCCAAGACCGGCGCGGACCTGCTCCGCCACACCGGCAACGCGTTCCTCTGGCGGCGCGAGGCCGCGCGCGGCAACGGGGAGGACGCCGCGATGCGGATGCGCCTCCCGCGCGCCTCGTGCGAGACGTTCTACAACGGCGTCGACATCGCCCCGCTCGACGTCGAGGCGTTTTTCGCCCTGTCGCCGTTCGAACTGGCGCGGCGGTTTCTCGCGCCGGCGCTCGCCAAGCTGCGCGCCGGCGCCGCGCCCGCTCCCGGCGACCGCGACCGGGAAACGGCCGAAACGCTCCGCCGCCTCGCCCCGCCCGCCCGCGGCCGCTGGGACGACGCGTCCGCGATCGTCCGCGACATGGCCGCCTTCAACCCGGCCTTCGGCCTCCGCGCGTTCTAGGCGTCCGCCGACTGGCCTCACGGTCCGTCAGGCCCGCAACCGCCGCCCCAGCGCCGCCGCCCGCGCGTCCCGCATCGCCAGCAGCCTCGCCGAAAACGCCCGCACGGTCGCCGCGTCCGGCCCCGCCAGCAGTTTCCGCGCCGCCGCCCGCGCCGCCGGAAGTCCCGCCCGGACCGACGGCGCCAGCTTCCGCTCGTCCTCCGGCGCTTCGGCCAGCAGCAGTGCCGCAGGAGCCGGGTCCGAAAGCCCGTGTTCCGCCCGGAACGACGCGGCCAGCCGGCGGTAGCCCATCAGCGCCGAGTAGTGCCGCGAGAGCGACGGGCATGCTTCGTCGATCCATTCGCGCAACCCGCCGCGGCGTCCGACGATCTCCCCGTCGCCGTTGCGCACCAGCGAGCTGTCCACCGCCGCCTCGGCGTCCAGCAGCATCGAGCCGAGTTTGATCTTTTCTTCCACGCGTCCGCGCCCGCGGGCCGCCTCGTATTGCGCCAGAACCGCTTCGGGCGCGGGCGGACGCCGCACGGAGCATTCGCAGAGCCTCCGGATCGGCGCGCCGCGCCGCCCCGGAGGGCGCGCACGAGCGGCAGCCCGCGGTCCGCCGCGACGGATATCCTTTTCCAGCGCGTCGAACCAGGCGCGCCAGGCGCCCGCGCGCCGGGCGCGGGCCGCCGCCCGGTGCGCCGCCGCGCCGGCCTGCGCCGAGAAGGTCTCGGTCGCGCGGTCATCCTCGAGGCGCTCCCGCTCGGCGGCCAGTTCGCGCAACGCGCGGACGTAGGCGGAAAAGCCCGCGCCCTTGAGGTCGCGCAGGCGCGCGGCACAGTGCTTGGCAAACTCGCGGTCGATCCGCGCGCGACGGCGGTAGACGGCCAGCCGGGCCGCGCGGAAACCTTCGTTGGCGGCGACGGCGGCGGCCCCGACGGCGAGAAACGGCGCCAGAGCCGCCACGCCGAGGACGAGGATTCCGGCTTCCGAGATGGCGGCACAACCCAGGCCGAAGCCGAATGCGGGAGAAAGGGAAGAAGACATGGAAAACGGGGAGGGCGGGGGAAACGGGGCGGGGGCGGGGGAAACCGGAGAGGGGACGGGGAACCCGGAGGGAGAGGGAGGACGGGGAAACCGGAGGAGGGACGGGGAACCCGGAGGGAGAGGGAGGACGGGGAAACCGGAGGAGGGACGGGGGAATGTGGGAACGGCGAAAACGCCGGAAACGGAAAGAATTGTCGCAAGAGGGAGACGGGAAGTCAAGAAAAATCACGCACGGTGGAATCGATGGCGGAAAAGCCGGGATCAGTCTGGGTTTCTGGATTCCGCGAGACTTGCGGAGCGGGACGATTTGTGGGAGAATCCCCTTTCGTTTCCACCAAGATAACCAACAAACCATTTCATCTCGACCGTTTCCCTTTCACCTTTTCAACCTTTCACCTTTTCAACCTTTCAGTCTTTCGACCTTTCAACCGAAACCTCCCATGCAACCGAATTTCGCCCTCCCCAACGTCTACTCCGACCACATGGTCTTCCAGCGCGGCATGCCGATCGAAATCGCCGGCACCGCGCCCGCGCGCTCGCTCGTGCAGGTCGCGTTCGACGGCGTCCGCAAGTCCGTCCGCGCCGACGCGAACGGCGACTGGCGCGTCGAGTTCCCGGCGCTCCCCGCCGGGACGG
This sequence comes from uncultured bacterium, assembly GCA_902793555.1. GTDB lineage: Bacteria > Verrucomicrobiota > Kiritimatiellia > RFP12 > UBA3636 > UBA3636. The sequence continues at coordinate 2,408 of CADBEF010000041.1, forward strand.
GCCACGCGATCCGCGTCGAGAACGGTTGCGGCGCCGCGGTCGACCTGAAGGATGTCGCCGTCGGCGAGGTGTGGATTGCGGGCGGCCAGTCGAACATGGAGTTCCCCGTCGTGGGCTCGCAGTTCTACGGCCTGCCCGGCGGCTGGGACCTCGCGGGCGAAGCGAACGACCCGGACCTGCGCATCCTCTACGCGCAGCGCGCCGTCTCGCCCGACGGCCCTTGCCGCGACCTGCCGCGCGGCGCGTGCTGGAAGCCCGCCACCTCGCGCGACGCGGTCGGCATCTGCTCGGCCGTGGGCTACCTCTTCGGGCAGCTGCTGCGCAAGCGGCTCGGCGTCCCGGTCGGCATCGTGTCGACCAACTGGGGCGGCTGCCGCATCGAACCGTGGATCGACGAGGGGACGCTCCGCCGCCACCGCTGCGCGAAGGAGATTGAGCAGATCGTCGCCGCCCGCAAGGTCTCGAAGCTCGGCGCCAGCGAGGCCGAGCGCCTCGCCCGGCGCGACGCGGAGGCGCGAACGAAGAAGCTCGAGACGTGGCTCCGCCGCAAGTTCTTCGCCTGCGCGCCCGCCGCGACGAAGGCCGCGCTCGCCTCGTGGGCCAGGCCCGGCGCCGACCTGCGCGACTGGACGCGCGGCCCGCTCGCGTCGCTCACCGGCGCGAAGACGCCCGGCGTGATCTGGTACCGCCGCGAGGTCGAGATCCCCGCCGGCTGGGACCCGGCTCGTGTGCGCTTCCGCGCCGACTGGATGAACGACACGGACGAGGTCTTCTGGGACGGCCGCAAGATCGGAGAAACGTGGATCGACACGCCCGCCTACTGGTTCGCGATGCGCGACTACGCCGTTCCCGCCGCGCTTGCGAAGCCCGGCCGGCACGTCGTCGCGATCCGCCTCGCGAACCACTTCTGTGCAGGCGGCCTCGGCAACCTCTGGGTCGGCGCGGAGGGCTCGGACGCGCGCGTTCCGCTGAACGACGGCGAGTGGGCCGAGCGCGTCGAGCTGCGCCCGACGAAGGCGTGCGGCGAGCGCCCCGTGACGCCCGTCGGCGCCGGGGAGCTGGACCCGCGCGCCTCGATGACGCTCCCTTCGACGCTCTTCAACGCGATGTTCTCGCCGCTCTCGCCGCTTTGCTTCAAGGGCGCGATCTGGTACCAGGGCGAGTCCAACGCGTCCGAGTGGAAGAAGTACGGCCTCTGGCAGAAGCTGCTCGTCGAGAGCTGGCGCCGAGCGACGCGCTCGCCGGACTTGGCGTTCCTGCAGGTGCAGCTCGCGGGCTACCAGCGCCATACGCCCGGCGACCGTCTGCCCGACGACTTCTGGAAGGACTTCCCGCCGGACGCCGACCAGGCCTGGACGGACATCCGCGCCGTGCAGGAGGGCATCCGCTCCATCCGCCTCTGCGACCTCGTGACCGCCGCCGACATCGGCGACCACAGCGACATCCATCCGAGCAACAAGCGCGAGGTTGCCCGCCGGCTCGACGCGCTCGCCGGCAAGATGGTCTACGGCGCAAAGGGCGTCGCCACCGGCCCGGTCCTCAAGGCCGTGACGCGCAAGGGCTCCGCCCTGCGCTGCACCTTCGCCGAGGTCGGAAAAGGCCTCGTCGTCAAACCGCTCGAACCGGCGGTCCGGGCGGTCGTCGGCAAGGACGTCCCCGCCGCGACGATCGTCGCGGCGGAGCACGCCTTCGCAATCGCCGGCGAGCGCGGGAAGTGGGTCTGGGCGGATGCGAAGCTCGACGGAAACGCCGTCGTCGTCTCGTCGCCCGACGTGCCGAACCCGGTGCGCGTGCGCTACGCCTGGGCGACGTATCCGCCGTCGATGCGGCTCTTCAACCGGGAGGGCTTCCCTGCCTTCCCGTTCCAGGGGAAGGCGAAGTAGCGCCATGCCGCTCGACGCCGCCGAACTCATGAAGAAGGTGCGGGGCATCCGCATCCTCACCAGCCGCCTCGTGGACGACCGGCTCGCCGGCGACTACCATTCCGCGTTCAAGGGGCAGGGGCTCGAGTTCGACGAAATCCGCGCCTACGTGCCGGGCGACGACGTGCGCTCGATCGACTGGAACGTGACCGCCCGCACGGGCTTCCCGCAGGTGAAGCGCTTCGCCGAGGAGCGGCAGCTCACCGTGATCTTCGCCGTGGACGTCTCCGGCTCGCAGTCGTTCGGCTCGGGCGGACGGCGCACGAAGGCGGAGCTCTCCGCGGAGATCGCGTGCCTGCTCGCTCTCACCTCGATCCGCAACCAGGACAACGTCGGGCTGCTTCTCTTCTCGGACCGCGTCGTCAAATGGGTGCCGCCGCGCCGCGGCCGCACCGCGGTGCTGCGCATCGTGCGCGAAGTGCTCGCGGCGGACGACGCGCGCGGCGGAACGGACCTCGCGGCCGCGCTCGAGCGGCTCGAAAACTCGTTGCACCGCAAGTCCGTCGTTTTCCTCGTCTCGGACTTCCAGGCGGAGGGCTGGGAGAAGCGCCTCGCCGCGTTCGCGAGCCGCCACGACCTCGTGTGCTGCCCGGTGCGCGACCCGGCGGAGGCGGATCTGCCGGCCGCGGGGCTCGTCGAGCTGGAGGACCCCGAGACGGGCGAAAGCGTCTGGGCGGACCTCGGTTCGTCCGCGCTGCGCGCGGCGTGGCGCGACCGCGCCGCGTCCGACCGCGCCGCCCTGCTCGCGCTCTTCCGGCGCCACGGCGTCGACGCGATGGAGTTCTCCACCGCCGCCGACCCGATCGACCCGATCCGCGCCTTCTTCCGCAAACGCGCCGCGCGCCGCCGCCGGAGCGGCTAGCGCGGTCTCGAGGGCTCTTCCTTGCGGAAACGCAAAACGGTGTGCTAGACTTTTCCGCCATGAGATACGCATCCCCCGCCCCGTCCGCCGTCTCGCTCGCCGATCCCGTCCTCGCACCCCGCGTCGAGGCGAACCGCACCGCGACGATTCCCGCCTGCCTGAAACACTTCGAGAAGGAGCACTGCATCGACGCGCTCAAGCTCAAGTGGAAGAAGGGCGACAAGTGGTGGCCCCACATCTTCTGGGACAGCGACGTCGCGAAGGTCGTCGAGGGCATGGCGCGCGAGCTCGCGCGCAAGCCCGACCCCGCGCTCGCGAAGGAACTCGACCGGGTCGCCAAGCTCATCGTCTCCGCGCAGCAACCCGACGGCTACCTCAACACGCACTTCACGCTCGTCGAGCCGGAGAAGCGCTGGACGAACCTCCACGACTGGCACGAACTCTACTGCGCGGGCCACCTGATGGAGGCCGCCGTCGCGCACTTCGAGGCGACGGGCGAGCGCTTCTTCCTCGACGCGATGCGCCGCTACGCGGACCTCATCGCGAAGACCTTCGGCCGCAGGCGCGGGCAGAAGCGCGGCTACCCCGGCCACGAGGAGATCGAGCTCGCGCTCTGCCGTCTCGCGCGGGCGACCGGGGAGCGGAAGTACCTCGACCTCGCGCACTACTTCGTCGACGAGCGCGGCCGCGCGCCGAACTACTACGTCGAGAAGGAGGGCTGGCAGAGCTGGCGCCTCGAATACCTCCAGGCGCACAAGCCGCCGCGCGAGCAGCGCGAGGCCGTCGGCCACGCCGTGCGCTGGGCCTACCTGTGCTGCGGCATGGTCGACGCCGGGGACGCCAAGCCCGACGTGGGCCTGCTCGAAGCCGCCGTCGCGATGTGGAAGAACGCCACGAAGCGCCGGATGCTCGTCACGGGCGGCATCGGCACCGCCCGCGACGGCGAGGCGTTCGAACGCGACTTCAAGCTCGACAACCTCACCGCCTACGCCGAGAGCTGCGCCGCGATCGGACTCGCGCTCCTCTCGCGCCGCCTGCACGATCTCACCGGCGGGGCGCGCGGCATCGACGTCTTCGAGCGCGCGCTCTACAACGGCATCCCCTCGGGCGTCTCGCTCTCCGGCGACCGGTTCTTCTACCAGAACCCGCTCGCCTCCAATGCCGACTCGCCCTACGCCCGCGAGCGCCAGGCGTGGTTCCAATGCTCCTGCTGCCCCACCAACTTCGCCCGCTTCTGGCCGCAGGTCGCGCAACTGTGCTGGGCGGTCCGCGCCGGCGAGGTCCGCCTCTGCGTCCCCGCCGCGTCGGAGCTCGTCCATCCGACGGGCGTGCGCCTCAAGGTCGAGAGCCGGTATCCCTACGACGGACGGATCGTCGTGAAGGTTCTGGACGGCCGTCGCCAGGCGAAGGCCCTGGGATTCCCGACCCTGGAGCTCACCATAAACGGCAAGCCCATCCCGGCAACCGCCTTCCGGTTCTCGCTCCGCATTCCCGGCTGGTGCAAGAAGTTCGCGCTCTCGCTCAACGGCAAGCGCGTCGCGGCGAAGGCGGACAAGGGCGTCGTCGCGCTCAAGCGCATCTGGAAGCCGGGCGACGAGATCGTACTCGACCTCGCGATGCCGGTGCAGGTCCTGCGCGCGAACGACAGCGTCGCGGCCGACGCCGGATGCATCGCGCTGCAGCGCGGCCCGCTCGTCTACGCGCTCGAGAGCGTCGACAACGGCCCCGGCCTCCACCGCCTGTCGATTCCCGCGAAACAGGACTTCAAGCTCGTCGCCGCGAAGGGTCTCCCGCGCGGGACGGTCGCCATCGCGGGCACGGCGTTCGAGACGACGCGTCCCGGCGACGCGCTCTACTCGGACGCCGCTCCGCGCACGCGCCGCCGCCGCTTCGTCGCGATCCCCTACGCGCTCTGGCAGAACCGCGGCCCGGCCGAGATGCAGGTCTGGACGCGCGAAGCGTAGCCGCGCCGGCGTTTGCAACGCCGCGGGGGGCGTGGTAGAATCCACCGCACCATGAGAACCTACCTGCTCCCCGACGGCGTGAACTGGTATCGCGCCAACCTCCACTGCCACACCACCCACTCCGACGGCTATTGGCCGCCCGAGCGCGTCAAGGCCGAATACAAGAAGTGGGGCTACTCGATCGTGGCCTACTCCGACCACAACGTGCTCGTGCCGCACAACGATCTGGCGGACGAGCGCTTCCTGCCGCTCACGGCGACCGAGCTGGACGTCACCGCGCAGTCCGTCCCGGAGGACGAGCTGGACTACATGCGGGAGAACAACGGCTGGCGCTACCGGCCGACGCACCACTTCAACCTCTTCTCGAAGGTCCCCGACCCCGGCCCGATGCCGTTCCACCACGACCTCTGGTCCGTGTGGCACGACGCGTTCGAGGGCACGGAGGAGGAGAAGGCGCGGCGCGCCGTCTGGAATCTCGAGAACGTCCAGCACCTGGTCGACGAGGCGAACAAGGCCGGTTTCCTCGTCCAGTACAACCACCCGAACTGGTCGCTCGCCGAGCCGCAGCACTTCCTGCCGCTCAAGGGACTCTGGTCGCTCGAGGTCCTCAACTGGGCCACCGAGGTCGAGACGGGCGGGGAATTCTGCCCCTACGTCTACGACATGATGCTGCGCCGCATGGGTCCGTCGCTCTTCTGTTCGATGGGCGACGACAACCACAACCACGGCGGCGACCTGATGCAGAGCTTCGGCGGCTCGACGATGTTCGGCGCCAAGGAGCTCACCTACGAGGCGATCGTGCAGTCGATGGTCAAGGGCGAATTCTACTGCACCGAGGGCCGCGAAGACCCGCCGCGAATCCTCGCGCTCTACGTCGAGGACGGCGTCGTCCACGTCGAATGCACGCCCTGCGAGCACGCGTGGATCGTCGGCGACGGCCGCCGCTACGCCGACAAGCGCGTCGGGCCGATCACGCACGCCGAATTCCCGCTCTGGAAGGACGACCGCTTCGTCCGCGTCCAGATCCGCGATTCGCGCGGAAACAACGCCCTTTCGCACGCCTACGCGATCACCCCGGAGATGCGCGGATGACCTTCGTCCGTCCGGCCCTCCTGCTCCTGCTCTGGCTCGCGCCCGCCCTCGCCGCCCTTTCGTGGTGGCTCTGGCGGCGGCGCGAGGCCCGCGCGGCGCGCCTGGCCGGCCCGGAGCGCGCCCGCGCCGTCTTCGGCCGCGGCCGCGCCGCCGCGCAGGTCGCGCTCTTCTGCGCCGGCTTCGCGCTCGCGGTCGTCGCCCTCGCCCGCCCGCAGTGGGGCGAGAGCGAGGAGGAGGTCCTCTCGCAGTCGCGCAACGTCCTGATCCTGCTCGACGTCTCGCGCTCGATGCTCGCGCAGGACGTCCGCCCGAGCCGCCTCGAGCGCGCCAAGGCGGACCTTTCCGACCTCGTCGATTCGCTCGCCGGCGACCGCGCCGCGCTCGTCGCGTTCCGCAGCGGAAACGCCGTGCTCTGCCCGTTCACGACGGACGTCGCGTTCCTGCGCGAATCGATCTCCGCCGCGTCGATCGACTCCGCCCCGCGCGGCGAAACCGACCTCGGCCGCGCGCTCCGCTCCGCGCTCGCGCTCTTCGAGCCGCTCGGCGCGGACGCCAACGCGATCGTCCTCGTTTCCGACGGCGAAGACCTCTCCGGCGCCGGACGCAAGGCCGCGGAAGACTGCGGCGCGCGCGGCATCCCCGTCTTCTGCATGGGCGTCGGCAGCGCCGCCGGCGCAAGCGTTCCCGCCGGCGAAAGCGGCCTTCCGCTCGTCCACCGCGGGGAAACGGTCGTCTCGAAGCTCGACGGCGATTCGCTCGCCGCGATCGCCGCCGCGTCGGGCGGCGTCTACCTGCCGCTGGAAAGCACCTCGTCCGGCAACACGCTCGGTTCGCTCTACCGCGACCACGTCCGCGCGCTCGTCGCCCGCGAGAAGCGCGAGGCGCTCGAATCGCGTCGCGTCGAGCGCTACGGCCTCTTCCTCCTGCCCGCGCTCCTGCTCCTGCTCGCCGCAGCCCTCCTTTCCCGCGGCCGTCCCGCCGCCCGCAAACGCGTTGCGTTCGCGGTCGCACTCCTTCTCGTCCCTTCCGCACCGGCCGCGGAATCGCCGCCGGACCGGCGCGCGATCGCCCGCGAGGCGCAGGCCGCGTGGCGTGGCGGGGACCCCGCCACGGCGGCGGACCGCTACCGCGCCGCGCTCGACGCGCCGGGCGCGGGCGAGAACGAGGCGCTCGACGCGTCCATCCGCCGCAACGCCGCCATCGCCGCGCTTGCCGCGGGCCACGATTCGGACGCCGAATCGCTCTTCGCGCAGCTTCCCGGCGCGGACGCCGCGGAGGGCCGCGGCGTCGCGCTCCACCGCCTCGCGTTCGCCGAGAAGATCGACCCCGCCACGAACGCGGCCGTCCGCGCCGCCGCGCTGCGCCGCCGCGCGGACGGCCTTGCGCGCGCCGCGGAATCCTTCCGCGATTCGCTCCGCGGCGCGGAGGAGCCTGCGCTCTCCCGCCGCCGCGCCGACCTGCAGCGTGCGCTCGACGATCTCTCCGCGGCCCGCCGCGACGCCGAGGCCGCCGAGATCGAGGCCAAGTGGGGCGGGCGCGACGCAATCGACGTGCTCGCCGCCGCGATGGACGAGCAGCGCGACGCGTTCGCCGCCGCGCAGCGGGCTTTCACGAACGACCTGCCCGCGCGCATTGGCGCGCTCGAGGACGCCGCCGCGAAGCAGCGCGCCGCCGCCGCCGCGTGGGGGCCGCTGCGCGAGGCGATGCGGCCCGCGCTCGAATCGGTCACCAACGAAACCGACCGCGCCCGGATCGAGGCGGACCTCGCGGACGCCGCGGACCGCGCCGCCGGCGCCGCGGACGCGCTCGAGGCGCTCGACCCCGCCGCGCTCGACGCCATGCGCCGCGCCGAAGGCGCCGCGCTGGGACTCTTCGCCTCCGCCGCGCCGCCCGTGCCGCTGCTGGAGCAGGCGGTCCTCGCGCAGTCCAACGCCCTCTCGCGCGTCGCCAACCCGGCGCGCGTCCGGACGCCCGTCCAGAACCAGGCCGTCGCGCTCGGACTCTTCGAGGCGTTCGACGGCCGCATCGCCCCGTGGCTCGACGCGCTCGAAGCGCAGGCCGCCGGGCTCCCCGAGGGGCAGGCCCCGCCGCCCGGCGCCGCGCCGATGGATCCCGAGAAGAAGAAGGAGCTGCTGCGCCTCTGCGAGGAGACGCGCGGCACGCACGAGATGATCCGGATGGGACTTGGCGGCGCGGGCGACGTGCTCCCGGACGCCGTCCGCCCCGACGCCAAGACCAGCTTCGCCAACCTCAAGAAGATTCTCGACCTGCTCCGCGAGAAGGACCAGCAGCAACAACAGCAAAACCAGCAGCAGCAACAACAACAGCAGCAAGATCAAAAGCAGGACCAGAAGCAGGACCAGCAGGATTCGCGGCAGCAGCAACAGCAGGACCGGCAGCAACAACAGCAACAGGACCAGCAGCAGAGCCAAGACCAACAGGCAGAGCCGACCGAGCCCGAAGACGCCGAGGAAACCGAAGCCGCGAAGGCCGAGGAGGAGAAGGACCCCGACGAGGAAGCGGCGCAGCGGATCATCAAGATGATCCTGGAGCAGGAGAAGAAGCGCGCGGCGGAAAAGCGCAAGCGCGAGCGCGAACGTCCGCCGGCCATCGGCGTCCGCGACTGGTAGGCGCTACGGGAATAAAGCAGGACAGCAGGATGCCGATCGATCGGCATCCTGCCGTCGTTTCCGCTCTAGCGCACGATGAAGACGGTCGGACGGATGCCGACCTCGAGCAGACCCTCGCCCTTCAGGATGCCGAGCGTCGCGGCCGTGTATTTGCCTTTCAGCTGCACGCCGTCGACCGTCATGTCTTCGGCCCTGAGCGCAAAGCCGTTCAGGTCGATGGAGACGTCGGAGGATTCGACCGTCACGCTGGCGAGGGGGAGATGGCGCTCGAGCTTCACGCGTGCGCCGGCCTGGATTGTCCAGTCCCGGGTGGTGCGCTCCGGGAACGGCTCCCAGTACGTGAGCGTGACGTTGTAGGGCGTGGCGGTTTCAGCGACGGAGTTCGTGACGAGCGTGAATCGGGACGCGTACGTCGATGCGTCCACCTTCGCGCCGTCGAGATGGATGCGCTCATCCCCGAAGAGGAGGGTGTAGGCGTTTTCCAGCCACCCCTCGGTCGCATTGAACGTGTAGGAGCACGCCGGGCGGATTGTCCCGTTTCCGCTGGACGAGGAGAAGTCCATGTACGTAGCGCCGCTCCACATCCCGCAGACGGCGGCGGTGTCGCCCTGCTTGATGTTGACGATGGCGGAAGAGACAACCTTCATCGTTCCATTGCCGGCGAGCGTTCCGCAGGAGAGCATCGCGTTGGAGACGACGGTGTTCATGACGGCCAGGTTGTGATCCAGGTCATTGTAGGGGCTTAGGATCAGGACGGAGTCGGTTATGTTCAGGTTCGGCGGAGTCGCGCCAAGCCAGCCGTACCGATAGACATACGTGAATTCGCTCGCAAAAAAGGATCCGGCCCGGAAGGCGAGGACCGCGCCGTCCTTGACGATAGCGAAGGCGAAATGGTGCAGGCTGTAGGGCGTGAGTCCGGAGACCGCGGCCGTGGCGGTACCGGCGGCCGGAACGACGGCCGCCCCCTTCGCGACGACGTTTTGCTCGGTGATCTCGTCCGTGTCGCAGGCGACGACGAGGCTGGCGCCGTCCTCGATGGCGATGATCGTCGCCGAGAGCGTGGCGGAGGCCGACGAGATGTCGGACGCCTCGACGGACGCGATCCGGTTGTCGGCGACGGCCGGATTGTAGGAGACCGTGACGGCGGTGCCGGCGACGTCGACGTCGAAGTAGGTTTCCCACTGCTCGTCGGTGATCGCTGCGCCGTCGAGGACGAGGTAGCCGGCCGCGACGAGGACCGACTTAGCGGTCGTGGCGTCGGAAACGCCGTTGCCGGCCGCGAACGTGAACGACGAGGTCTTGCCGGAAAGGAAATTCACGAACCGCTTATCCAGGGCGTTGGGGTAGATTTCGGGGGGGTAGACGCCAAGCCACCCGTAGGTGCCGGTGGTCGTGAGGTCGGACCCGTAGAGGGAGAAGACGACGGGATCGGTGACGACAATCATGGCGATCGAGACCGTCGAGTTGGAGAAGACGACGTCGGACGAGACGTTGCAGTCGCCGGTCAGGTGCAGCGTCGCGCCGTCGAACCGGTCCTTGTCCGTGATCGAGAGGACGCCCGAATAGTCGGTGTTCCTGCCGAACCACCGGATGTCCGTGCCGGCGGTCGGCGCGGCCGCGGCCGGTGCGACTTTGTCCTTGGCCCAGTTGGCGGGAGCGGTCAGGTCGTTGTCGGTGCCGATGTATTCGTAGACGTCCGTCAGGGCTCCGTAGTCCCCGTAGGCGAGGATCCGCCGGAAGACGGGGGCGGAGGCCGTGTATTCGCCCGCACAGAGCAGGAAGGCGCGGATGCAGTTGTTGCCGTCGGAGAGCGCCAGCGTGTCGGTCACCGTTCTGGAGGCCACCAGCTCGACGCCCTCGGTCTTCGTCGGCCAGGCGGCGAAGGATTCGCCGTAGTCGTGGCTGCCCTGCGCGAAGTAGACCGTCGCGGTGTCGTTGCCCGAATTCTTCGTGGCCGTCACGGAGACGGACACGCTTCCGTTGTTGACTTCCCCGACCGACAGTGAGCCGAGCCGCCAGCCCGCGAGCGGTTTCATCGAAAGCGTCGTGGTGCCGTCCTGGTTGTGGACGTACTGGAAGTTTTCGTTGAACGCGGCCTGCGAGAGAATCTGGTCGTCGTAACGGATGAATGGGGTGGCCGAGTTGGAGAAGAACCAGTAAGGATCCGCGGCGATGGATGTCTGGTACGTGAACTTCGCCGCGCGGGCTGCGCCGTCGACGAAGTTCAGGTAGCTTCCGGTGTTCTGATAGAAACCATTGTAGCCGGTTCCGGTGTCGATGATCGTCGCGTCGGAGATCGTCAACGTAGCCCGGGCGTATTGCGCGGCCACGAGCGGGCCGGTCACCGTTCCGCCGTAGATGACCGGGTGTTCGACGCCGTTGTTGCCGAACTGGATTTCGCCGGTGAGCTCCAGCGAGGCTCCGTTCAGCAGCGTCAAGCTGTTGGGAATTCGCTGATTCCCCGACTTTGTTACAGCAGCGCCGTCGATGACGACGTCATCCGTTTCCGCGGGGACGCGGGACAGATCCCAGTTGCCCGCTGTTGCGTAGTCGGATGTTCCGGCATTGCCCGTCCACGTGACGGTGTCGGCGTGCGCGAAGGCGCAGAGGAGAATGGCGGTCGTGGCCGCGAACAGCGTCGCTTTCATGATCGATTCGGGGTTTGTGTTTTGGAAAGGGGCGGCGGCTACCGGACCATGATGATGATTGGCATGAGGTCGACGACGACCGAGCCGGCGCCGACGATGATCCCCGGCATGTCGGCCGCGGTATGGACGCCGGTGTGGACGCTCTTGCCGGCGACGGTCATTTCCTTGACGGTCATCGTGTGGCCGTCGGTGTAGACACACTGCGTGCCGTTGGTTTCCGCAAGCGTGAGCGACTTGACGCGAAGATCCTGCGTGAGGCGTAGCGCGCCGTGGCCGGAGAGTTCCCAGTCCGTCTTCTGCAGCGCGTTGCGCGTGTCGCCGTCCTGCATCGCCGGCAGGTGCGTGGCGGGCGCGACCGACTCGCCCGCCGGGACGCGCCACGTGGCGGCGCCGCCGTTGTAGCGGAAGACGTTGTCCACCTTCACGAGCGGATCGGCGCCGGGGGCCATCAGGCAGACCGTGCCCGCGGCGGCCGGGGAGACATCGTAGGCCGATGCGTCGTTGTTGTTCTGCATGCCGCCGCCGTTCGCCTCGATGGTGCCGGTGAAGGCGGCGAAGTCCGCGCCCACGCCGGTGAGCTCGACCTTGACACGGCCGCCGCTGCCGGGGCCAAAGCCGCCGTTGGCGCCGCCGTTGGCGTCGATGGAGCCGGAGCCCGCCAGCGAGGCGGCGGTAAGGTTGACCGAACCGCCGGAGCCGGCCCCGCCGACGACCGCCGCCCCCCAGATGGGGTACCCGAAGCCGCGCGAGCAGATGACGCCGTCCACGGTCAGTGCGCCGCCGACGGCGAGCTTCACGATGCCGCCGCCGCCGTACTTGAAGTCATCGCCGTGGCCGCCCGAGCCGTAGGAGAGCGGGTTCAGGATCGAACCGTAGGAGACGAAGCCCGTCGTGTTGGTGATGTGGCCGCCCTCGCCGGCGAACGAGCCGCCTGCGGTGCGCAGGTAGCCGGGGCCGTGATCGGCCGAATAGCCGCGCGGCGCGCCGTCGTTGTCGTTGTAGTTCGCGGCCGTGCCCGCGACGATGCGGGCGTTCGCGCCGACGGTCATCGCGCCCCCGACGACGAGATTCACCATCTTCGTCGGCTCGTCCGCGGGGCCGCCGTGCGTCCACGTGCCGGCGCCGAGGACAACGTCGCCCGTCACCGTGAGCGGCGCGGCGTTCGTCGTGTGGAAGAAGACCTGGTGCTTCGAATCGGCGAAGTCGGCGGGCTGCACCCAGCCCGCGACGGTGCCGGAACCGGTGTCGGGATACCAGTCGAGGCGGACGTCGTGGAAGCGGTCGAAGACGAACACCGTCTCGCTCGCGGTCGGGACGTGGCGCAGCGACCAGTTCGCCGCCTCGCGCGAATCGGTCGAGACCGCGCCGGTCCACACGTTCGTCGGGGCGCCGGGAACCATCATCGAATAGATTGTCGCGGGCGAGGGGCTCGCCCAGACGGCGTCGGTTTCGTTCGTCGCGACGAGGCGGTAGTGGTAGAGCTGCCCGGGCTGGAGGGCGATCGTGGCGGAGACGGCGCCGGCCGCCGCCGCGCCGAGGTCGAGGACATGGTCCCAGCCCGCGAGCGTGTGGCCCTGATCGGCAAGGCCGTAGACGGCGACGAGACCGGAGGCGGGAACGCCGGGGTTTTCGACCGTCGCGGAGAGCGTCGCCGTCGTGTCGGAGGTCAGCGTCGCATACACGAACCCGTCGGAGAAGGAGAACTGGTCCGCCGCCTTGGGCGTGAGGTAGAAGTCCGCGTAGTTGGAGTCGCCGTCGATCGCCTCGCCGTGGTCCTCCACGGTGAAGAGCTCGATGAACGTGTCCTTGTCGATCACCTCGCCGTTGTAGCGGAACTTCGGCGTCGTGGAATTGGACCCGAAGGTCTTGGCGTAGACGTCGTCGACGGTCTTGAAGCCGGACATGATCGTAAACTTCGAGGTCGAGCCGGCGGGCACGTTGATGTAGGTGCCGCCCGACTGCCAGAAGCCGTCGAAGTTCCCCGTGCGCAGGATGAGATTCGGTCCGTCGAACGTGACGACGGAATTGCCGGACTGCGGCGAGAAGATGTTGGCGTTGATCGTGCCGGTGCCGGTGAACGTCGTGCCGTTCGCCGGTTGGAATTCGTTCCCGATGTAGAGCGTGCCGCCGGCCATCTCCTGGTAGAGCGTGGACGCGTCGCCGCCGACCGTGCCGTCGACCGTGTAGGTGATGCCGGTGCCGATGACGACGCGCGTTGCCGGATTTCACGAGCTGGTTGCAGAACAGCTGTCCGCCGTTTTGCAGGACGAGCCGCCCCTCCAGGCGGACTTGGTCCGGATTGGCCTCGTTGTTCTTGTAGTCGATCGTGCCGCCGTCGATGACGACGTTGCCGTGGAAGAACGGCCAGGCGCCGCCGTTCTGCTGCAGCTTCGCGCCGTTGGAAACCGTGATCGTGGTGCCCGTCTGCGTGACGAGGTCGCCGCCGGGGACGTAGGTCACGACGACGCCCGCGCCGTCGATGACGACGTTGTCGCCGTTGAGGGTGTTGCCGGGCGACGAGGTCGCGGGAGCGCCGTCGTAGTCCCAGTTCGCGATGGTGAACCAGAGACCGTCGCCGGCCGCGCCGGTCCAGGTGTAGGTGCCGGCCTGCGCGAACGCGCAGAGGAGGGTTGCGGCCGCAGCCGCGAACAGTTTCGCTTTCATGATTGGTTTTGGTTTTGGAAAGGGACGGAGGTTACCGGACCATGATGACGATCGGCATGACGTCGACGACGATTGCGCCGGTGCCGATGACGACGTTGGGCAGGTCCGCGGCCGTGTACCGGCCGGTATGTTGGACGGACCCCGCCACGGTGAGGGTCCTCACGGTCAACACGTGCCCGTCGGTGTAGACGCGCTGCGAGCAGTCGCCGGACGCGACCGTGAGCGAGGCGATGCGGACGTCCCGCGTGACGCGCATCGCGCCGGCGGCGGCGAGCTCCCAGCGGGAGCGGTTGAGGGCCTCGCCCGCGGCGGCCGTCGCGGGCAGATGGGTCGCGGCGGGGGGGATGGACGCGTCCGAGGAGGTCGCCAGCCCGGTGGGGTTGGAGACGCGCACGGTACCGGCGCCCTCGCCGTCCGCGGCGGTCTGCAAGTAGATCGTTCCGGCGGCGGACGAGGTGGCGCCGGAGGCGGTGCCGCCGCGGCCGTTCGCCGTGATCGCCGGGGCGGCGGAGAAATCGGCGCCCGCGTCCGTGAGGCGGACGGCGATGCGGCCGCCCGACCCGGAGCCGACACCGGTGTCCTGGCCGCCGTCGGCCGAGACGGTGCCGGTGCCGGCGAGGGAGCCGGCGACGAGGTTGATCGAGCCGCCGGCCGAGGCGCCCTTGCCGGTGTTGCCGTTCCAGCCGTGGCCGATGGCGGCGACGGTGCCGTCGAGGGTCATCGCACCGCCGGCGCGCAACAGGATGACACCCGCGCCGGAGAATCCGTTGTTGTCGCCAAGGCCGGACGAGCCGTGCGAGCGCGGATCGAGGATCGACCCGTAGGAGACGAACGAGACGACGGACGTCGCGCCGCCGTCGCCCGCGTAGGACGCGCCGGCGAGACCGGCGGTGTAGCCGGGGCCGGCGTTGTAGTAGCCGCGGGCGACGCCGGTGCCGTCGTGGGTGACGCCGCTTCCGGCCAAGACCTTGGCGGAAGCCCCGAGCGTGAAGTCGCCGCCCGCCGAGACGTGGAGCGCGCAGGTCGGCTCGGCCGCGGGGCCGTCGTGCGTCCAGCGGCCGGCCCCGACCGACACGTCGCCGGCGACGGAAAGCGGTGCGTTCGTGGTCGTGAAGAACGTGACGGTCCAGTCCGGGTTCTCGAAGCCATCGGGCTGCACCCAGCCGGCCACGGCGTCGGTGCCGGTGCCGGGATGCCAGTCGAGCTCGTTCGAGGCGAGCAGGTCGAGGACGAACACGGTCTCGGAGGCCGCCGGGACGTGGCCAAGCGACCAGTTGCCCGCTTCCCGCGAATCGGTCGAGACGGCGCCGGTCCAGGTGTTCGTGGGTGCGGCCGGGACGTCGGCCGACACGAAGGAGGCGGGATTGGGCGAGGCCCACGCCTCGCCGGCCTCGTTGGTCGCCGCGAGGCGGTAGTAGTAGCGGCGGTTCGGCTGGAGGGCGAGCGAGGCCGTCACGGAAGCCCCGTCGACGGCGGCGCCGAGGTCGAGGACGTTGTCCCAGGCCTCGATGTCGTGCCCCTCGTCGCTCAGCCCCCACATCGCGACGATGCCGGCGGCTGGGGTTCCGGCGTTGTCCACCTCCGCCGAGAGCGCCGCCTCGCTCGGCGAGACGAGTATGGCGGTGACGGCGTTGTCCACGAACGACGGCGCGTCGCTCGACGCGGGCGTGAGGTAGATGTCCACCAGATTCTCGTAGTCGACGCTCGCCTCGACGGTGAAGAGCTCGTTGAACTGCGCTTCGGTGATGACCATCCCGTCGTAGCGGAACTTCGGCTTCGTCGCATTGCTGCCGAACGTCTTGGCGTAGGCGGTCTCCGCCGCGATGTTGAGCGTGAACACGGCCGTGGAGCCGGCCGGCACGTCGATGTAGGTGCCGTTGGCGGAGTTTCCGTTGTTCTGCCAGAAGCCGTTGTCCGAGGCGTCTCAATCGACCCGGCCGTCTGCGGGGCGAACTTTCCGCACTCGAACGTCACGTCGCCGGACAGCTCAAAGGTCTGCGGCGGCTGCAGCTGCCCGCCGAAGACGACCTTGCCGGAGCGGAAGTCGTCGGTTCCGTCGGGAACGAAGTTCTTCGCCCCGTTCTCGTAGCCGATGTAGGCGGCGCCGCCGTCGAGGACGAGCTGCGGGCGCTCCCTGGAAAGCCAGGCGCCGTTCACGACGTGGTACATCGTTCCTCCTTCCCGGAGGACGATGCGGGCGGTGCCGGACTGGTTGGCCGGCGCCTTGCGAACCGTGAAAACGCCGCCGTTGGACACGATGACGTCTCCGTCGAGCCAGATGGCGCCGGTCGTCCCCGTGTCGAACGAGCCGCCGTCGATCACGATCGTCCCGTGGATCTTCATGTAGCTCGTCTTCTCCGGCTGCGTGAACGACGCGCCGTTGGAGATCGTCACCGTCCCGGACGGCTCGAAGTCGCCGCCAGGGACGTAGGAGACCGCGACGCCGGCGCCGGAGATCACGATGTCGTCCGTCGTGTTGCGGGCCGGCGCGGCCGCGGCGGGGGACGTCGCCGCGCCGCCGTCGTCGGTGTAGTCCCAGTTGCCGGCGGTGAAGTACAGGCCGTCGCCGGCCGCGCCGGTCCATGTGTACGTGCCGGCGCTTGCGGACGCGCACAGCAGGGAGGCGGAGAGAACGGCCAGGGTTTTGTTTTTCATGGGGTGTCTCGGAGAATGGCGACGGGACGGCGGCAATTGTACCAAACACGCGCGCGTGGCGCAAGCGAGTTGGGGCGGCCTCGGTTATTTCCAGGAAATCCAGTCGAAGAGGGCGTCGGCGGCGTCCGCCGAGAAGGTCAGCGTGTGGCGGCCGGGCGCGAGGCGGAGCGGGAGGACGTAGTCCTGGAAGCCCCACTTGCCCGGTTCGAAGGGCTTGATCTCGCGCCCCGGCGCGGCGGAGAGGCGTCCGGACCGGACGTCCGGGTCGTCGACCGCGACGCGGAGCGTCCGCCCGCGCGCGGCGCTCACGACGAGCGTTCCGTCGCCGCCGGGCGCGGCGACGTCGACCTGCAGCGTGAAGGAGCCGGTGCGGCCGGAGTCGGGCTCGCCGATCTGCACGACGACCTGCGCCTCGGGGTCGTAGCGGACGCCCGCCCCGTCGCCGGTCTCGATCGTGGCCGCGCCGGCGGCCTTGACGACGCCGGGCCACGCGTCCCAGCGCTTCGGGTCCGGATGCGGCATCGCGACGTAGAGGCGCCCGAGCCTCGTGAGCCCGCCGCCGGGCGCGATCAGACCGTTGTGGCTGTCGCCGAAGTCGGCCTTGAACCACGCGTAGCGCTCGATGTTCGGCGCGCGCTCGAGCGTGTCGAGCGCCTGCACCATGTAGTCCAGCGCGGCGGCTTCGTCCGGCACGTCGAACCAGTTGAACTCCGTGATCCAGATCGGCGTGGCGGGGTAGCGCTTCGCGAGCTCGCCGACGATCCAGCGCAGCTCCCAGACGTTGCCGTAGACGTGAAGGCCCATCGCGGCGGGCTTCTCGGGGCCCGCCTCCTTGAGGTACCACTCGAACGAGTCGAGATACGGAAGGAAGAAGGTGTGGACGACCTCCTTGCCCTGCACGGGGTCGAAGCCGCGCCAGCTGGCCGCCTCGGGCGAGCCCATCGACCAGTGCGGGGCGACGAGCCGGACGCCGTGGCGCTTGCACAGCGCGTCGAGCTCGCGCCACGACTTCGCCGCCTCTTCGGGCGACTGGAACGCCTGTTCGCGGAGGTTCGGCTCGTTGAGGCCGAGCACGGCGGAGGGCTTCGGGCCGGCCGCGAGCAACGCCTCCAGCTTGTCGCGGAAGCCCTGCTGCGGGCCCCAGGCCATCGGGAGGAACTCGACGCCCTTCGCCCGGGGATCGTCGAACGCCCCGGGCTTTTCGATGCCCCAGTTGTAGGCCCACGAGACGCCCGGCGCAAGCGCGGCGAGGTCCTCCGGCCCGATCTTGTTGAAGCAAATGCCGCGCTTCGGGCTCGCGTCGGCGTACGCGCCCGCGACGAGCGCGAGCGAAAGAAAAATCGGGGCGGCTTTCTTCATGGGTTTTTCCGCAGAAACGGAGATGGTGGGGGGGGAACCGAGGGGAACGGAGGACAGATTACCAGAATGACGAAACGAATGCAAGCATTTTCTGGTATACAACTGGTATAGTCTATCGACCCTGCCGCCCTCGAACTGAAAACATCGCCCGGACCCGGCCCGGCCGGACTGGGATTCTCCGGGCGGAGGGCCGTCCGGTCAGACGCCCGTGGCGAGGCGGATGGCGGCCTCTTCCGTGAGCGCGGCGTCGGCGAGTTCGCCGGCGATCCGGCCCTCGCGCATGACGAGCGCACGGCGGCAGTTGCCGAGGATCTCGGGCAGGTCCGAGCTGATCATCAGGACGGCGAGGCCGCGCGACGCGAGATCGTGGAGGAGGCGGTAGATTTCGGCGCGCGCGCCGACGTCCACGCCGCGCGTGGGCTCGTCCACGACGAGAACGCGCGGCGCCGTGTCGAGGCTCTTGGCGAAGGCGACCTTCTGCTGGTTGCCGCCGGAGAGCGCGCGGACGCCCTGCCCGGGTCCCGTGCAGCGGATCGAGAGGTCGGCGATCGCGCGGCGCGCGGCGCCGTCCGTGCGCTTGTCCGACACGAACGGACCGGCGCAGTAGGCGCGCAGGGAAGAGAGCGTGGCGTTGGCGCAGATCGTTTCGTCCACGAGCAGCGCGGTGCCCTGGCGGTCCTCCGAGAGGTAGGAGAGCCCGGCGCGCAGCGCGCCGCGCATCGATCGGAAGCGAACGGGCGCGCCGAAGAGCTCCAGCGAGCCGGCGCGGCGCGGGCGCAGGCCGCAGAGCAGTTCCGCGAGCTCCGTTCGTCCGGCGCCGGCGAGGCCCGCCAGGCCGAGGATTTCGCCGGGGAACAGGTCGAAGGTCGCGTCGAGGACGCGCACGCCGTCCGACAGGCCGCGGGCGCGGAGCGCGGGCGCGGCGCCGGGGGGCGGGGCCGGGAGGCGGGGCGGATAGACGTCCGCGAGCGGGCGGCCGACCATGCGTTCGGCGAGCGCGGCCGGCGTGAACGACGCGGACGGCCCGCGCGCGACGAGCGCGCCGTCGCGCAGGACGGCGACTTCGTCGCAGAGGTCGAGCACCTCGTCGAGCTTGTGCGAGATGTAGAGCATCGAAACGCCGTCGGCGCGCAGCGCGCGCAGGGCGGCGAAAAGGGCGGCCGTCTCGCCGCGCGAAAGGACCGTGGTCGGTTCGTCCAGGACGAGCAGGTCGGCGCGGCGGAGCAGGCCCTTGGCGATTTCGGTCTTCTGGCGGTCGGCCACGCCGAGCGCCGCGACGGGCGCGTCCGGGTCGAGCGAGCCGGCGCCGATGCGCGCGAGGGCGGCGGCGGCCGCGGCGCGCTGGGCCGCGCGGTCGACGAACGGGCCGCGGCGGGGTTCGCGCCCGAGGTGCATGTTCTCGGCGACGGAAAGCGACTCCACCAGCTCGAACTCCTGCGGGACGAGTTGCGCGCGCCCGTCGAGCGAAATCTCGCCGGCGTCGGGCGCGAGGTAGCCCGTGAGGCATCGCACGAGCGTGGACTTGCCGGCGCCGTTCTCGCCGACGAGGCCGAGGATGCGGCCGCGCGGCAGGTCCAAGTCGATGCCGCGGAGCACTTCGACCGGGCCGAACGACTTGCGCAGCCCGCGGACGCGCAGGAGCGGGGCGGGGGAGGGGTCTTCTTTCATGGGGCGGCCGGCGGAAGGACCGGCGCCGCGGGGAGGCCCGAGTCGAAGGCCGTGATGCACATCCCCAGCTTGTCCGCGCGGCGGACGACGGCTGGCAGGTCGATGAAGAGCGTGCGGCCGGCCTGGACGGCGAGCGAGGTGCAGCGGGCCTTCTTCATGACGGCGAGCGTCTTGAGCCCGACGACGGGGATGTCGAAACGCATGTCGTGGCCGCGTTTGGCGACCTTGACGACCGTCGCACCGCCGCGTGCGATGCGGCCGCCGCGCAGGATCGTGGCGTTCGTGCCGTCGAAGCCCTCGACCGCGAGCGCGACGCCGTCCTTCACGACGACGGTCTGCCCGATGTCCAGGTCGCACACCGCGAGCGCGATCTTCGCGCCGAAGGCTGCTGCTGCTGCCTCGGCCTCGGTGGGCGGGCGCGAGGTGAGGACGCCCGGCGCCGGGATGTGCGGGCCGAGGAAGAGGGACGACGGGAGAACCTCGCAGCCGAGCGCCGCAAGCTCGTCGATCAGGCGGCGGAAGAGCGTGTGCGCGTTGTGGACGCCGATCTCCGCGAGGATCTTCACGAGCTCCGGGTCGAACGCCGCGCGGAAGAACGCCAGCGGGCTGATCTGGCCGGCGAGGATGACGTGGCGGAAGCCGGCCGCGCGGACCGCCTCGCGGAACTTCGCGGTCGAGCCGAGGGAAATCTTCCCGCGCCAGTCGGTGTTGCGGAAGGTGGCGCCCTCGACCGCCCCCTTCACGCCGAGGACGCCGATGCGCGGCACGCCCGCGCGGCGCGCGCCCTCGACGACGAGCCGCGGCAACGCGCCGGCGCCGGCCAGCACGAGCAGGTCGTCCGGGCGGGCGGGGGAGGGGGGCGAGTCCGTGGCGTTGTCCATGGCGCGGAGTCTACCACAACCCAACTTGCGCCGCAATTGCGGATTCGCGCGCGATTTGCTAGACTCCGCGCCACTTCCGCCGCACCGGCGGGAGCGCAAACGGAACCCTCGCGATGGAACACGTCATCGACACGATCAAGGCGCGCGGCCTTTTCGACAACTGGACCGACCCCGGCGTCTACGACCTGCTCAAGGAGCCGCAGACCGTCTACGGCGGCTTCGACCCCTCGGCCGACAGCCTCCAGGCCGGCAACCTCGTCGCCATCATGAACCTGTGCCACTACCAGCGCGCCGGGCACCGCGTCCTCGCGCTCGTCGGCGGCGCGACGGGCCTCATCGGCGACCCCTCCGGCAAGACGAGCGAGCGCAAGCTCCAGACGGCCGAGACGATCGCGCACAACGCCGAGTGCATCAAGGCGCAGCTCGAGCGCTTCATCGACTTCGGGCCGGGCGAGCGCCAGGCCGTGCTCGTCAACAACCTCGACTGGCTCGGCAAGTTCTCGTTCATCGACTACCTGCGCGATGTCGGCCGCTACTTCCGCATGGGCACGATGCTCAACAAGGAGAGCGTCCGCGCGCGACTCGAGTCGCCGAACGGCATGAGCTTCACCGAGTTCTGCTACCAGACGATGCAGGGCTACGACTTCCTGCACCTCTACGATACGTACGGGTGCCGCGTCGAGGTGGGCGGCTCCGACCAGTGGGGCAACATCACCGCCGGCACCGACCTGCTGCACTACCAGCGCGGCGTCTCGTGCTACGGCGTCACGATCCCGCTGATCAAGGACTCGGCCGGCAAGAAGTTCGGCAAGAGCGAGGGCAACGCGATGTACCTTGACTCGAAGAAGACGAGCTGCTACCAGTTCTACCAGTTCTTCCTGCGCAGCGAGGACTCCGTCGTGGTCCGCTACCTCAAGGCGTTCACGTTCCTGCCGCTCGACGAGATCGCCCAGCTCGAGGAGTCGGTGAAGACCGCGCCCGAGAAGCGCGAGGCGCAGCGCGTGCTCGCGGAGGACGTCGTCCGCCGCGTCCACGGCGAGGAGGGCCTGGCCCAGGCGCAGCGCGCCACGCAGGCGCTCTTCGGCGGCTCGCTCAAGGGCATTTCCGCCGCCGAGCTGCTCCCGATTTTCCAGGACGCGCCGAGCGCCGAGCTCCCCGCGGCGGACGTCGTCGGGCAGCCGGTCGCCAAGGTCGCCGCGCTCGCCGGGCTCTTCAAGAGCGTCGGCGAAGCGCGCCGCCTCGCGGACGGCGGCGGCCTCTACCTCAACAACGAGCGCGTCGGCGCCATGGAGCCCGTCTCCGAGGACCGCGTGATCGACGGCCAGGTCCTCGTCCTCCGCGCCGGGAAGAAAAATCAACGGGTCGTCAAGCTCGCGCGCTAGCGCTTTTCCCGCTGGCGCTCGAGAATGCCCGCCGCCCGCGCGACGGCGCAGCGGCCCGCGCGCCCGCGCCGGCACGAGGCGCACGCGCCGTGGCACGAGCCGCCGCACGAGCCGCCGCATTCGCACGGCATGCCCTTGCGGCGAATGCGCCGCACCGCCGCCGCCACGCCGACGG
>CADBEF010000042.1 GCA_902793555.1 uncultured bacterium
TCCGCGCCGGCGGGCAGCGCGACGCGCGCGGCGACGGTCGCGCGGCCGTCCGCGAAGGACACGGCGGGCGGGTCGACCGCGACGTCGAGCGTGCGCGCCGGGTCGTCCACGCGGACCGACACGGCGCCGCTGGCGCGGTGCGGGCCCCATTCGGATTCGGGGACGACGGGGCGGACGACGCTCGCGGCGACCTCGAAGCCGGGCGCCATCTCGGGCGAGACGTAGAACGAGACGGACGCCGTGTCGTTCGTCATCTCGACGAGGCGCGTTTCGAGGACGACGTCGCGCTGCAGGACGACGCGCGCGACGCCGGGGAACGGCGAGCGGATCGAGACGCGCGCGGTGTCGCCGGGTGCGTAGCGCTTGCGGTCGGGCTCGAGCGTCAGGCGCGCGGGGCCGGCGAGCGCGCGCCTGCCGGCGTCCTCGCCCCAGGTCGAGAACGCGCGGTCGGTCGCGGTGACGAGTCCGTCCGGGCCCTTCCACGAGGCGTGGACGACGTAGCTGCCGTCGTCGGCCGGGACGCGGAAGAGGACGCGCGCGGCGCCGCCCTCGGCGACGACGTTCGTCTTCGCGACGAGATCCTCCCACTTCTTGTCGCGCCAGATCCAGCGGCCCTGTGCGTCGGTTTCGTAGTCCCAGGAGCGGTTCACCTTGCAGAAGCGCAGCTCGAGCTCCGGCGCGGCGTCCGCGGCGACGGAGCCGTCCGGCGCGACGAGCGCGATCTCGACGGGCAGCGGCTCGCCGGCCGCGGCCGGGTCGAGGCCGAGGCCGAGATACCACGGGCGCACGTGGAGCGTCGTCGAGGCGCGCGCGGCGATCTGGCGGCCGCCGGGCTCCTGGACGGTGCCCTCGACGACGCACCGCACGGGGCCCGGCGCGGTCTTGGCGCGCGTCTCGGCGGGCTTGAACGAGAAGAGCGCCTCCCCGCCGTCGCCGCCGTGCGTCCCGGCGCCGAAGGAAACCTCGTCGAAGATTTCGTCGCGCTCGTCCGCGGGGCCGAAATGCCACCGCTTTCCGTCGTAGCCCGCGGGCCGGAACGACGCATTGCGGAGCATCGCGCGGGCGCGGATCGGACGGTCCGCCGCGGGGGCGCCGAAGAAGTAGTCGCCGCGGACGCGGAAGGAGACGTCCTCCTGCGTGAACGGAACGGACTCGGGCAAGTCGAGCACCTGCGCCTTGATCTGCGGCGGCGCGAACTCCTCGACGGAGAACGCGCGGCGCGCGAGGACGCAGCGGGCGCCGTGGGCGGCGGATCCGGGGACGCGCAGCTCGGCGCTCCACTTGCCGGAAGGCTGGCCCTCGGGGACGGTCCACGGCGCGGCGGGGGCGACGCGGCCGCGGGCGTCGGAGACGAGCTTGAAGACCCGCACCTCGACGCCGTCGGGGCGCGCGAGCGCGAGCTCGAGCGGCAACGGCTCGGGCGCGCGGCCGGTCTTCGCGGTGCGGACGAGCGCGTCGAAGAAGACGGGCTCGCCGTGGCGGTAGATGCCGCGGTCGGAGAAGAGCGCGCCGGAGAGCGCGAAGGGCGAGGCGGGGTAGGGGTCCGCGCCGGACGGCGCACCGGCGGGCGTCTCCTCGACCTCGTTCTCCCCGCGCAGGACGAGGAACGTCCAGTCGCCGTCGGGCGCGGCGGCGGAGACGAGGTGCGCGCGATGCAGCGAATCGGGCTCGGCGAACGTCGCGCGGCCCTCGGCGTCCGCGGAGAGCGTGCCGAGGAGCGCGCCGTTGCGCGCGAAGAACGAGACCGTCGCGCCCGCGACCGGGAGGCCGGTCGAGAGGCGCGCGGCGAAGACGTCGAGCCGGCCGGCGGCGCGGCGCGCCTGGATGCCGACGTCGGAAACCACGACGAGGCGGTCGAGCGAGCGCGTGGCGGACTCCGTCTTGTTGGTGTCCGTCGCGGAAACGCCGAGCAGGTAGGCGCCGCCGCGCAGCGGCGCGCCGGCGTCGACGAAGTCCGCGAGCGCGACCACGTTCGTGACGACCGAATCCGGCGCGGCCGCGGGCGCGAGCACGACGCGGCGGTGCAGCGAGGGGTGTTCCGCCAGATCGTAGGAGTCGTCCTGCGAGGACGTTTCGTTCTCCCACCAGTAGCGGCCCTTCGCCTCGCGGCGGCGCGCCAGCTCGCCGACGTTCTGGGGCAGGATCCGCGCGAGCGTGACGGTCGCGTGCGGGGCGTTCTGCGTGCGGAACGCGACGCCGACGCGGTCGCGCGGCGTGAGGTAGTGCCCCTTGGAGAGCAGCTCCAGCGCGACCGGCGCGGACGCCGTGCGCAGCGGGACCGCGTTGGTCGAGAGCGAGAAGGGGAGGCCGTCCGACGCGACGACGCCGGTGCGCAGCGCGATTTCGTATTTCGTGTCGGGCCGGAACGCGCCGGTGAGCGTGTAGCGCGGCCGGTACCAGTCGGTGTCTCGGACGAGCGTCCAGCCGCCCTCCGGCGCGGGCGAGACGCGCAGGTTGTCGCGCAGCGAATCGATGTCGGCCTCCTCCGTGAGGAAGAAGCGGATCGTCGCGCGGTCGGAGAACTCCCCGACGGACGACTCCACGTCGTGGAACGCGATCGCCGGCGGCGCGTAGGCGACGTCCTTCTCGCAGGCTTCGCCGAGCGCTCCGCGGTCGATGCCGCGCAGGTCCGCGCCGAAGCGGACGGTCGCGTTCGTCACGGGTTCCTCCGCGAGCAGGCCGAGGTAGACGGCCGTCTCGTCGCGCCAGGCGCGGGTTTCGACGTTGAGAAGCTTCGTCTGCAGCGGCGCGCCGCCGCGCGAGACGGACACGTGCGGCAGAATGTTCGAGGCGACGGTCTCGCGGTCGAGCGCCTCGCTTGCGGCGAAGACGACGCGCGCCTTGCCGGAGGTCCACTTGGACGGCTCGAGGCGGACGCGGTCGACGACGATCGGGCGCGGCTTCGCGGCCCCCGTTGCGCGCGAGCCGCGCGCGGGGGCGAGGCCGGGGCCGCCGTTCCCGGCGCACCGCGCCTCGACCGGCTCGCCTTTGTCGAGGAGCGCGAGGACGTCCGCGTCGACCGCGGCGGTCGCATTTGTCGTCGAGGCGGATTCGCCGCCTTCGCCGCCGGGCGGCGCCGCGGGCGGGCGCGAGGAGGAGGCGGTTCCGAGAACGATGCCGGCGAGGAACGCGGCGGCGGGCAGCGCGGAGGCGCGCAGAAGGGCTTTTTTGTCCATTGTATTTCGCGTGTTCGAGGGTGAAAAAGGGACGTCCCGGCGACGGGGCCGGAACAGACGCGAAGATACAGGAAACCCGCGGCGAAATCAAGCGCGGAATTCCGCGGCCGGGAAGCCGTCCGCGGCCGGGTTCATTTCGGCGCCGCGGGGCCGGCGGGGGCCGGTTTGGCGGGGGCCGGTTTGGCGGGGACTTTTCCCTCCGGGAAAACCGGGTTCTCGGGCTGCTCGGCGAACTCGACGCAGTCGACCCAGAACTCGGGCTTCACCTTTTCGCGCCGGCAGTGGAACTCGAACACGAGCCGGACGTATTCGGCGTTCGGAGGCGGAACGAAATACTGGACGGGCCTGTCCCGGGACGCGAGGTCCGCGAAGTTCGGGTCGGTGTACGTCTCCCAGCCCGGCTCCTTGGGATCCTTCTGGAACTTGTGCCACCGTGGGGCGGGGAAGGACGAATCTGCGGCGATTTTCTCCTTGCGCTTGTCGTGCCATTCGCCGTAGAAGACGCCGACAACCTCGCCGCGGTTCTTTCCGGGCGCGCCCTCGTAGTAGAGCCCTTCCGACCGCCACCGGAAACGCAGCGCGTAGCGCGCGCCAGGGCGGACCGGGACGTACTGCTCGACGCGGCCGACGGGCGGGCCGTCGCCCTCGTTGCCCGCCTTGCGGAACTTGTCGTAGGGACCGTTCAGCTCTCCGTAGGTGTAGTCGACGGGCTTCTTCACGTGGAACCGCAGCGCCTTCTTGCCGTCGGGGGCCGATTCCGGCTTGTTCTTCGGGCAGTTCTCGATGTCGACGTCCATGCCGCGCCACGTTTCGTCCTTCCACCCCTTGTCGACGCTGGAGGCGAAGGACTTTTCGAAGCCCGGGTTCTGGACGATGTTGTTCGTGTAGGGCAGGTCCTCGGCCGCGACGGCGCCGGGCGGCGCGGCGGCGGGGCCGGGGGCCGGCATCTGCGCGGTGGCGGGAAGCTCCGCGAAGGCGAGGGCGGCGACCAGGACGGCGGTGGCGGTATTTCGCATGGTTTGCGTTTTCTCCGGAAGCGGCCGCGACATGCGCCCGTTCCGGCGCCAAAACTACCAGATGCCGCGCCGGCGCGTCAAGGTCGCGGAATCGGTGCGCGATTCGGCTTGCCGCGCGCGCGGGAAGGTGGTAGAATGCCCGGCATGAACTTCCCACGCTTCGGCGGCGGGGCGGCGTCGACGCCGCTCGCGAGCTCCCGCATCCCCGACATTCCGTTCTCGGCGCTGCCGCGCGAGATCTCCCGCAAACTGCGCGGCGCGGCCGCCCGCATCCGGCGCATCCTTTTCCTGCGCGGTCTTTTCGCCGTCCTCGCGACGGCGCTCATCGCGATCCTCGTCAGCATGGCCGTGGACTACATGGTCACGTTCACCGGCCACACGGTCCGCTGGGTTTTGTGGGCGATCGGCGTCGGCGCCGTGGCGGTCGTCGCGCGCCAGACCCTCGTGAAGCCGCTTTCGCAGAAGTTCACGCCGGCGCGCCTCGCCGCGCTGCTCGAGCGCAACCACCCCGAGCTGCAGGAACGCCTCTCGACCGTCGTCGAGCTGCTCTCGATGCCGGACGCCGTGGGCGAGGGCTCCGAGCTGCTGCTCGACGTCGTGAAGAGCGCCGCCGAGAGCGACGTGCGCGGGCTTTCGCCGAGCCGCGAGTTCTCGATCCGGACCGTGAAGCCCCGCTTCTTCCTCACCGCCGCGGCGGTGCTCGTGCTCACCGTGCTGTTCCTCGTCTGGCCGGACGACGTGGGGCGCCTCTTCGCCCGCGCGGTCGTCCCCGCCGCCGAGATCGACAACGTCTGGGCCGACAACCTGCACGTCGCGCCCGGCCGCGACGAGTTCGTCCTCGAGGGCGAACCCTACACGATCCACCTCGCGGTCGTCGGCGGCTTCCCCGGCAAGGCCTACGTGCGCTGCCGCCCGCTCGACCGCTCCTCGGGCGAAACCTCCGAGCGCATGGCCGAGAGCGCCGCCACGGAGGAGGACGGCACGGGCGTCCGCCACTACTCGCACACGATCGCCGCGGTCGACAAGTCGTTCTCCTACTACGTCGTCTGCGGCAGCGCCGTCACGCGCGCCTACGACGTCGTCGCTCTGCCCATCCCCGCGTTCTCGAAGGCGACCGTCACGCTGAACTACCCCACATACACCGGCGCCGCCCCCAAAACGCTCGACGAGGGGACGCTCGACGTCTCCGCCGTCGAGGGCACGCGCGTCTCGCTGCGGATCGTCCCGAACGGCACGCGCGACCGCCCCGTCCACAGCCGGCTCTCGTTCGCCGACGACCACGTCCTCGACGCGGAGGAGACGGACGGCTCGCCCGTCGCATGGGAGTTCCCCGTCTCCGCGCAGAACGCCGGCTCCTACGAGATCCGCCTCTTCGACGACAACGGCTTCACCAACGCGCCCTCCGCGCATTCGATCTCGCTCCTCAAGGACGAGGCCCCGACGATCGCGTTCACGTCGCCCACCAACCTCGTCTTCACGCTGCCGGCCCACGGCACCGTCCCGGTCGCCTACGAGCTCAAGGACGACTTCGGCGTTTCCGCGCCGATGCTCCAGGCCAAGGTCGACTCGGGCGCGTGGCACGACCTGCGCCCGCTCCCCGCCGAGCCGTCCGGCTCCGTGGCGCCCGTGCGCTCGGGCGCGGCCGAGATCCGCCTCTCGGACCTCCCCGTCGCCCCGAAGGCCGGCGCCCAGTTCCGCCTCCGCGCCCGCGACAACCTGCCGCCGTCCCTCGGCGGTCCGCACGACGCGTTTTCGCCCGTGATCGTCGTCCGCCTCGACGGCGCCGCGCGCACCATCGGCTCCAAGCGTCTCCAGCAGGCCGGCGAGAAGGCCAAGGCCAAGGCCGAGACCATCGAGAAGAACCTCCGCGACGCCATGGAGCGCACCCGCGAGGCGCGCCGCGAGCAGCTCGCCAACCGCCCCGAGCAGGCCGCCGAGAAGCTCGCCCAGGCCAAGGAGGCCATCGCGAAGGCCGAGGACAAGGCCCGCGAGATGATGCGCGAGATGAAGGACGGCGACATGGCCGCCCTCGCCAAGGACGCCAAGGACCTGCTCGAGGAAACGCTCAAGCCCGCCCGCGAGAAGGCGGACGAGGCGATCGCCGCCAAGCCCGAGGAGCGCGTCTCCGAAATCGACAAGCTCCTCGAGAAGCTCGACGGCGCGGCCGACGCCGCCAAGGACCTCCAGGAGAAGCGCAAGGCCCTCGAGAAGGAGCTCAAGGCCGCCCAGGAGATCACCGAGCTCTCCGACAAGCAGAAGATGCTCGCCAACGAGCTCGGCAAGAAGATGACCGAGGAGGAGAAGAAGGCTTGGGAGGAGAAGCAGAAGGCCCTCCTCGACGAGCTCAAGAAGAAGAGGGACGAGCTCTCCGCCGACCCGCTCGCCGCCCAGCGCGAGCAGGCCGAGGATCTCGCCAAGCGCTACGCCGCGCTCGCCCGCAGGCAGCAGGCGCTCGAGAACACCGCCGCCGCGCTCGCCAAGGACCCCTACGCGCAGCCGCCCCACGACGCCCTCGCCAAGGCCACGCCGTCCCTCGACCCCGCCGTGACCGACACCGAGCGCTTCGTCGCCGCCCAGGAGCCTCTCGCCCGCGAAGCCGAGGAGCTCGCCCGCGACGTCGGCGCCCTCGTGCGCTCGCTCCCCGTCCGCGCGCTGGACGACCCGTCCAACCCCGTCACCGACGCCCGCCGCGAGGCCAACGCCGCCCGCGACCGTTCCCGCAACGCCGCCGAGGAGGCCCGCCTCCGCGTCGAGGACGAGAAGAACCCGCCCGCGGACGAGCCCCCGGCCGACGCGGGTTCCGCCGAGCCGGCTCCCGCCGGCTCCGACGAGGACGACGAATTCGGCGGCCTCGACGACCTGCTCACCGCGGACGACCTCGCCGCGCTCGACGCCGCCGCCGGCCCGCGCAAGGACATGGACGAGGAGATGCGCGCCGCCGCCGCCGCCGAGGAGCGCGCCGCGCAGCTGCTCGCCGCCTCCGCCAAGGCGATCGACGAGCTCTCCAAGAAGATGGGCGAGGAGAACGCCGAGGCCGCCAAGCGCGCCGAGGAGGCCATGCAGGCCGCCATGGAGGCGCTCAAGAACATGGAGGACCCGCTCGCCAAGCAGCGCGAGAAGGCCGAGGAGCTCGCGCGCCGCTTCGACGAGCTGGCCGGCCGCCAGGACCGCCTTTCCGACGAACAGGGGAAGAAGGGCGCCTCCGACAAGCTCGCCGACGACCAGCGCGAGCTCGCCCGCGACGTCGCGGACCTGCGCCGCGAGCTCGACGACCTCGTCCGCACCATCCCGGAGAAGTCCCAGGCCGCCGCGACCGTCCGGGGCGCCCGGTCCGATTCCGAGGAGGCCCGCCGCGAGGCCGACGGCGCCGCCGAGGAAGCCCGCCTGCGCGCCGACGAGAAGGACGGTCCCAAGAAGGAGGAGCCGCCGCCCGCGCCCACGAAAACCGACGACTTCTTCGGCGAGGAGGACGAGTTCGGCGGCGGGCTCGACGACCTTCTCACCGCCGAGGACCTCGAGGCGATCTCCCACGCCGGCGAGCCCGTCCGCCGCGATCTGGCCAAGTCCATGGAGCGCGCCGAGGACGCCCTCCGCCGCGGCAAGGACAAGATGGACGAAGCCGCGAAGGCCATCGACGAGCTTTCGAAGAAGCTCGCCGAAGGCTCGATGCAGGACCCATCGCAGATGCAGCCGATGGATCCGTCGCAGATGCAGCCGATGGACCCCTCGCAGATGCAGAACCAGCAGAACATGGACCCCTCGCAGATGCAGAACCAGCAGAACATGGATCCCTCGCAGATGCAGCCGATGGACCCGTCGCAGATGCAGCAGATGCAGGGCGACCCCAACGCGCAACGCGACTGGAACGGCGAGCGCGACCCGAATGCCGAGACGCAGAACGCCGAGGGCGACCCCAACGCCGACCGCAAGTGGGACGGCGAGCGCGACCCCAACGCCGAAGTCCCGATCGGCGAATGGGACCCCAACGCCGAGCACGCCCCGTGGGACGGCAAGAAGGACCCCAACGCGCAGGACGAGGCCAACAAGGACGGCCAGTGGGATCCGAACGCCCAGCGCGATCCGTGGGACGGCAAGAAGGATCCCAACGCGAAGGACGAGCCGCCGAAGGACGGCGAGTGGGACCCGAACGCCAAGCGCGACCCGTGGGACGGCAAGCTCGACCCCAACGCCCAGCAGCAACAGCAGCAGGGCCAGCAGCAACAGCAGAAGGGCCAGCAACAGCAGCAGCAACAGCAGCAGGGCCAGCAACAGCAGCAGCAACAGCAGCAGGGCCAGCAGCAGCAACAGCCGCAGAACGCCCAGCAGCAGGCGCAGCAGCAGGCGCAGAACGCCGCCCAGCAGATGCAGCAGATGGCCCAGCAGATGCAGCAGCAGGCCGGTTCGCAGCAGCAGAACCAGCAGCAACAGCAGAACGGCCCGCAGCAGCAGCAACAGCAGCAGCAGGGGCCGCAGCAGCCGAACCAGCAGCAACAGCAGAACCAGCAGAACCAGCCGCAGAACCCGCAGCAGCAGCAGAACAGCCAGCAGCAGGGGCCGCACCAGGAGCACAAGCCGATCGACCCCAATTCGATCGGCGAGTACAACCCGCTGCGCAACCTCGGCGTGAGCGACAACGACTGGCTCCGCGTCCAGAACGGCGGCGGCTCCGAGGCCCTCGACGCCGCGGTCGAAAAGGTCCCGCCCGAATACCGGGACCTCGTCCGCGAGTACTTCCAGGCGCTCGCGAACGAGAAGTGAGGTTGCCATGAGCGACGCCGCCACGACCGGCCGCGGGGAGAAGGTCGCACTCGTTTCTCTCGGCTGCCCGAAGAACCTCGTCGACCTGCAGGTCATGGGCGCCGCGCTCGCGGCGGCCGGGTTCGACGTCGGCGTGCCGGAGGACGACGCGGACGCGATCCTCGTCAATACCTGCGCGTTCATCGAGAGCGCCCGCGAGGAGGCGCTCGACGCGATCGAGGAGGCCTGCGCCCGCAAGGCCGCGGGCCGCTGCCGCGCCGTCGTCGTGGCGGGGTGCCTCGCGCAACGCTACCGCGCCGCGGTGCTCGACGCCTGCCCGGACGTGGACGCCGTCCTCGGCGTGGACGACCTCGAGAACGCCCCCGCCGTCGTGCGCCGCGCGCTCGACGCGCCGGGCCGGGCCTTCTGCGCCGTCTCGCGCGGTCCGTCGAAGAAGCTCTTCACCTCGAAGGCGCCGTGGTTCACGCTCACGCCCGGCCCCTACGCCTACCTCAAGGTCGCCGAGGGCTGCCGCCACGCGTGCGCCTTCTGCGCGATCCCCGGCATCCGCGGCCGCCTGCGCTCGCGCCCCGTCGCGGACTGCGTCGCCGAGGCGCGCGCGCTGCTCGGTCGCGGCATCCGCGAGCTGGACGTGATCGCGCAGGACGTCACGGCCTACGGCCGCGACCTGCGCGACGGCACGGACCTCGTCGCGCTCCTGCGCGCGCTCGACGCGTTGCCGGGCC
Organism: uncultured bacterium; assembly: GCA_902793555.1. Lineage (GTDB taxonomy): Bacteria > Verrucomicrobiota > Kiritimatiellia > RFP12 > UBA3636 > UBA3636. The sequence goes on from CADBEF010000042.1 coordinate 9,676, forward strand.
GCTTCCGCGTGCGCCTGCTCTACGGCCACCCGGCCGGCGTCACGGACGCGCTGCTCGACTTCGTCGCCGCGAGCCGCCACGTCCTGCCGTATTTCGACATCCCGATCCAGCATTCGTCCGAGTCCGTGCTCCGCGCGATGCGCCGCGCGGACACCGTGGCGCTCGTCCCGGAAATGGCCGCGCGCATCCGCGCGAAGCTCCCGGGCGCGACGCTCCGCACGACGTGCCTCGTCGGTTTTCCCGGCGAAACGGCGCAGGACGCCGCCGCGCTCGTCCGCTTCGCGCGCGAGGCGGCGTTCGACCACCTCGGCGCGTTCGTCTTCTCGCCCGAGGAGGGGACGCCCGCGTTCGACATGGCGAAGCGCCCCTCCGCGCGCGTCGCCGAAGCGCGCCGCGCCCGTCTCATGGCGGCGCAGGCGGAGGTCGTCGCCGCGAAGCTCGCCGCGCTCGAGGGGACGGAGGACGAAGTCCTGCTCGAGGCGCCGCCCGCGAAGCGCGGCGCGCCGTGGACCGGCCGCACCGGCCGCCAGGCTCCGGACGACATCGACGGCGTCACCTACGTCCGCGGCGTCCCCGCGGGCGCGAAGCCGGGCGACTTCCTCCGCGTCCGCATCGCGGGGCACACGGACTACGACCTCCTCGCCGACGCGATCGGGTAGGGGAGGGCGCGAGTCCCCGCGCTAGGCCAGGTCGGACATCGTGACGACGGGGACGTCCTTCTTCGCCGCCGGGGCGAGGGGCTTGGCGCGCGACCAGTCGTATTCGTAGCCGTTCGGGCCGAGCGGCCACACGACCGGGGCCGTGTTGAGCACGGCGGCCTTGAAGCCCTGGACGGTGGCGCCCATGTTGCCGGTGTGGGAGGAATTGCAGCCCTCGTTCTCGATCGAGAACGGGCCGTCGAAGCCGCGCTTCATGAGCGTCTCGAGGAAGAGCGACCAGTCCATCGAGTCGCTGCCGCCGAAGCCCGGGACGCGCGGCTCGTAGTGGTGGCGGTCCCATTCGTTGGCGGGGATCGGGACGCCGGCCTTCTTCGCGAGCTTCGGGTCGACCGTCTGCTCCGGGAAGAGGCGGCCCCAGTGGACGGCGGCCGCGTCGCGCGCGTAGTTGCGCGTGCCCTTGATGTGGATGCGCTTCACGCGCTTCATGTCGGAGGCGAGGATCACGTCGCTCGGGTCGACGTGCTGCCACACGTCGTGCGACGGGTCGTAGATCTCGCCGTGCGCCTTGCTCGGGACGAGCGCGTACATGAGCTTGCGCGCCGCGAGCGTGCAGGGCAGGTTGTTGTACGTGTCCGGCGCGGTGGCGGGCTGCCAGCCCTCCATCGGGCAGTTCTCGTAGACGAGCGTGACGCCGAGGCTCTCGGCGTACTTGACGATCGGCGCGAAGACCTTCTTGTAGAGCGCGAGGTTCTTCTCGAAGCCGCCGTCCTGGCGGCCGAGCGCGTTGTCGTAGCCGACGAACGTGCCGACGACGATGTCGTTCGCGTCGCCGCCGAGCAGGTGCGCGATGCGGATCAGCCTGAGGATGTGGTTCTGGTTCTTCGCGCGCTCGGCGAGGTCGCCGCCGATCATGTTGTCGTAGGCGCCGAGGGAGATGCGGAGCTTCGACTTGCCGAGGAAGTCGAGGACGCGCGCCGCGTCGTCGCGCGTGAACTTCTCGTAGTCGAGGTGCGTGGCGACATGGTCCTTGCGCGTGCCGTCGCGGCGGAAGACGCACAGCTCCATGCCCTGCGCGCCGACCTCCTTGGCCTTGGCCGCGACCTGCTTGAACGAAAGGCGCGGGAACGCGCTCGACATGATCCAGATGGGGTTGTTCATCGAAGGGATTTCTCCGGGGTTGTTCGGACGCGCCCGAGTATACACGAGCCCGCCGCGCGGTTCAAGCGCTTGCCGCGGCGGCCGGCGTTTGGTAGAATGCCCCGCGCCATGCAGACCGCGCTTCCCAGGGAAACCACGCACCGGATCCGGCTCGGCTCCGTCGCCATCGGCGGCGGGGCGCCCGTTTCGGTCCAGACGATGGCCAACACGGACACGCGCGACGCCGCGGCCAGCGCCGCCCAGGCGCGCGCCTGTTTCGACCTCGGCGCGGACGTCGTCCGCTTCGCGGTCCCCGACGCGGCCGCGGCCGCCGCGCTCGCGGCCATCAAACGCGCGCTCGGCCCGGACCGCGCGATCGTCGCGGACATCCACTTCGACCACCGCCTCGCGCTCGCCGCGCTGGAGGCCGGCGTAGACGGGCTGCGCATCAATCCCGGCAACATCGGATCGGCCGCGAAAGTCCGCGAAGTCGCGGCCGCGGCGAAGGACCGCGGCGTTCCGATCCGCATCGGCGTGAACGCCGGCTCGCTCGAGAAGGACGTTCTCGCCCGCCACGGCGGCGCGACGCCGGAAGCGCTCGTCGAAAGCGCGCTCGGGGAGATCGCGTTGCTGGAGGACGCCGGGTTCGGCGACATCAAGATTTCCGTGAAAGCGTCCGACGTGCCGCGCATGGTCGCCGCCTACCGGCTGCTTTCCTCGAAGACGCGCCATCCGCTGCACTTGGGGCTCACCGAGGCCGGGACGCTCCTGCGCGGGACCGTTTCCTCGTCCGTCGCGCTCGGCATCCTCCTCGCGGAGGGGATCGGCGACACGATCCGCGTTTCGCTCACGGACGCGCCCGAGAACGAGGTGCGCGTGGGCCTCGCCGTGCTGCGCTCGCTCGGCCTTCGCGAACCGGGGCCGGAGGTGACGAGCTGCCCGACGTGCGGCCGCACGATGTGCGACCTGATCGGGACGGCGCGCCGCGTCGAGGACGCGCTGGAGCGCCTCTACCGGGCCGAGCCCGGACTGAAGAAACTGCACGTCGCCGTCATGGGCTGCGTCGTGAACGGCCCCGGCGAGGCGCGCGACGCGGACCTCGCGCTCGTGGGCGGTCCCGGCTGCTTCTATCTGTACCGCCGCGGCGTGCGCGGGGAGAAGTTCCCCGAGGCGGACGCCGTTCCGGCGCTCGTCGAAGCCGTGCGCACGGAGGCTTCGCGGTGATCCCCGCCGCGCCGGCGGGGGAGCGGACCGGTCTCTGGGACGGGTTCGACCCCGAAGCGCGCCCGGCGCGCCGCAACCCGGCGGCGCGCGGCGCCGCTCTCGTCGACTTGGTGCACTTCGTCTCCGACGCCTGTGCGCTCGTGTTCTCCTACGCGCTCGCGCTCGCCGTCCGGTTCGGGATCGATCCGTCGGACTTCGAATCGCCCGTCCGTCTCCACGGACACGCCGCCACCTACCTGGAACACGCCGGCTGGTACCTGCTCGTCCTCGGCGCCCCGCTGTTCGCCCTGTACGCGGTTTTCGGCCTCTACGAAGGCCGCCGCCGCCTGCACCACACGCCGCTTCTCTGGAACCTGATCGTCTCCAACCTCGCGGTGCTGCTGTTCGTCGCCGCGGCGATGTTCTTCCGGAAGAACACGTGGCACATGCGCGGCTTCCTTCCGCTCGTGCTGCTGCTCGACATCCCGTGCGCCTGGGCGCTGCGCCGGCTCGTCAACGCCGCCATCGCGCGTTTCCGGGCCCGCGGCCGGCTGCTCTGCCGCGCGTTGCTCGTCGGCGAAGGGCCCGAGGCGCTCGCGCTGCAGCGCCTCGCGGACGAAGGCCGTCTCAAGGGAAACCGCGTCGTGCGCCGGATTCCGTCGCCCGCCGGGCCGGCCGCGGCTCGCGCCGCGCTCGAAGCGGCCGCGACGCCGGAAATCGCGACGGTCTTCGTCGTCGATCCCGCGATCCGGCCCGACGTGATGCACGAGCTGCTCGCGGCGGCCGTCCGGCGCAACCTCTCCCTCGTCGTCTACGACCCGTCGTTCCTCCCGCTCCACAACCCGTTTTCCTACGGCGACCTCCTGCGCGGGCAGCCGCTCGTGCACTACGCCCACGCGGGCGCTTCCTTCCCCGCCTCGCGCCTGCGCGTCGCCCTTTCCGCCGCGCTCGCCGCCGCCGCGCTCGTCCTGCTCTCGCCGCTGTTCCTCGCGATCGCGCTGGCGATCCGGCTCGATTCGCCCGGTCCGGCGATTTTCGCGCAGGAGCGCTACGGCCTGGCGTGCCGCCGCTTCCGGATGTTCAAGTTCCGGACGATGGTCGCGGACGCCGAATCGAAGCTCGACGCCCTCCGCGACCGGAACGAATCCGACGGCGCGCTCTTCAAGCTGCACGACGACCCGCGCGTCACGCGGGTCGGGAAGTTCCTGCGCCGGACGAGCCTCGACGAGTTGCCGCAGCTGATCAACATCCTCCGCGGCGAAATGCGCTTCGTGGGCCCGCGGCCGCTGCCGTGCGCGGACGTCGAACCCTACCTGCACACGTGGCACGGCCTGCGGCAGTTCGTCCGCCCGGGGCTCACCTGCATCTGGCAGTGCGCCGGCCGCAGCGACATCGGCTTCGAGGGCATGAGCCTGCTGGACGGCTGGTACGTCCTGAACCGCAGCTGGATGCTCGACATCCGCATCCTCGTCCGGACGGCCTGGACCGTCCTCTTCGGCCGCGGCGCCTACTGACCGCCCTTGCGGCCGGAGCGCCGTTCCGCTAGAATGCGCGCGCCATGGACATCCACATCCTCGAAATGCCGCTCGACTTCGGCGCGAGCCGCCACGGCTCGGACATGGGCCCCTCGGCGATCCGCCTGGCGGGCATCCGCGAGCGCCTGGAGCGCCTCGGCCACCGGGCCGCCAAGTACGAGTCCCCGATCCAGCTGCTGCCGCAGGAGTACGCCGACGCCGGCGACCCCCGCGCCAAGTACCTCGCGCCGATCAAGCGCGCCTGCGAGGCGCTCGCCCGCGAGGTCGAGGGCGCGATCGCGGAAGGCGCGTTCCCGCTGGTGCTCGGCGGCGACCACTCCGTGGCGCTCGGTTCGCTCGCCGGCGCCGGCACGGCCGCGCGCAAGGCGGGCAAGCGGCTCGGCGTGCTCTACGTGGACGCGCACGGCGACTTCAACACGCCCGAGACGTCCCCGTCGGGCAACATCCACGGCGAATGCCTCGCCGCCTCGTGCGGCCTCGGGCTGCCCGAGCTCGTGGACCTGCACGAGCCGGGGCGCAAGGTCGACCCGCGCGACGTGTGCTTCGTCGGCACGCGCGACCTGGACCCCGGCGAGCGCGAGCTGATGAAGGCCGCGGGCGTGACGGTCTTTTCGATGAGCGAGATCGACCGCAACGGCTTCCCCGAGATCGTGCGCCGCGTGGCCGCGTTCTTCAAGGGTCGCGCCGACTGGGTGCACGTGAGCTTCGACATGGACGTGCTCGACCCGATGTTCGCGCCCGGCACCGGCATCCCGCTGCCGGCCGGCCTCACGAACCGCGAGGCGCTGCTCCTCATGGAGGCGATGGCCGAAAGCGGGCTCGTTCGCTCGGCCGAGATCGTCGAGGTGAACCCGGTTCTCGACGTGCGCAACCAGACCGCCGTCCTCGCCGCCGCGCTCGCGGCGCGCCTGCTCGGCGAGACGATCTACTAGGCGCCGGGTTCGACGCAGACGCGGCGGAAGACCTCCGCGCAGCGGCCGCAGCCCGTGCAGTCGCCGGCGCAGACGGCGCCGACGCCGCCCGTCGCCCAGTCCGCCGGGAAGCGCTTGTTGTCCACGATCCGCGGCGCGAAGGCGGCGGAGTGGTCCGGGTCCATGAGCGAGACGAGGTTGCCGTCGAACGAGTATTCCGCATAGGCGCGCAGCGTTTCCACGGGGCTCGGGTGGCGGCGGATCGCGACCTTGAAGAGCGAGATGCCGGCTTCCTCCCAGAGCGGGACGTCCTCCGGGCGGATCCACGTCGCGCGCAGGAAGTCCTCGAGCGCGGCGCCGCCTTTCGCGTAGTGCGTCTTGCAGCGGAAGAACGAGAAGTCGAACGCCTTCGCCGTCTCGACGTCCTTCGGCCGGCGGCCGTCGCCGTGGCCGTGGAGGTTGTCGTGG
>CADBEF010000043.1 GCA_902793555.1 uncultured bacterium
CGCATCCCCCGGCCGTCGCTACGCCGCTCGCCCTCGGGCCGCGCCTCGTCCTCCCTCCGTCCCGTGTGGGCGGCCGCGCCGATGCGCCGCCCCGGGAGCCCCTGCGAACGAGCGCCGTGCGGGACCGCCCAGAAGGGGCGGCGCGCCAGCCGCCCGGGGCGGGCCGGGCGGGCTACACGCTCACGTGGTCGGAGCCGCCGCGGTGGAACTCGCGGTATTCCTGGCCGCCGAGGCGCTCGGCGACGGAATCGACGCGGCCCGTCTTGAAGCCCGCGATGCCGGTGTTCATCTTCTGGATCTCGAAGTTGCCGCCCTCCAGCGCGATCGAGCGCAGGAGGCCCTGCTGCGCCTTCGTGAGCGGCGCGCCGGGCTCCGGGATCGGACTGTCGTTCGCGATCAGCGTGGAGAGGAACTTGCACTCCACGTCCATCTGGCCGGTGCGGTCCTTGCCGCTCTTGCAGTTCCAGCAGGGCACCTCGCCCATGAGGTTCGCGATCACCGCGATGCGGGCGGCGACCTTGAAGGCGTCGTGGGCGTCGCTCCGCTCGGCCCTGGCGTCCAGCGCCTGGCGGCACTGCGCGAGGAGCGTGCGCACCGCGCTCTTCTTCTTCAGGTCGGCATCGCTCCGGAGGAACGCGTCGACCCGCGCCTGGAGCGCCGTGAAGGCGGTCTGGTTCATGCGGCTCGAGAGGTCCCAGCCGCCGGCCGCGTCCGGCGCGATCTTGAAGAGCGTGTTCACGGCGCCCTCGTTGACGCCGAAGTTGAACTTCAGGATGCTCGGCTTGACCCGGATCGTCCGCCCCTTGTACTGGAACTCGACGCCGTTGCGCTCCACCGCCTCCCAGGCGGCGGTCTGGTCGGTGAGCATCCGGCGCTCGTCCACGGAGGAGCCCTTCTTGAAGAGGTGGCGCCCGGTGCCGGGCGTGAGCAGCGAGACCGACGTCATCTCCAGGTCCACGACGGTCTTGCCGTCGTTGCCCGGCTCGGGCAGCTCGGTGTCGTCGAACTTGGCCAGGAAGGCGGCGATCACCGCCTCTTCGGCGCGGCGGGCGTTGGCGGCGGCGCGCTCGGCGTCGTTGCGGATGCTCCAGGCGGAGTGCACGCCGTGGCGGACGCCGCGGAACGCGACGGTCTGCGGCCCTCCGGGCTCGCCGACCGCGATGCTCGAGACGGAGAGGTTCACGGCGTGGTCCGCCGTGGAGCAGTGGCACATGTAGCCGTGGACGCGGGCCGGGTAGCGCGATGCGATGAGGCCGCGGTCGCTGCGGTCGCGGGGGTTCACGCGGCCGAGCTGCTCGGCGGGCGCGATGACGCTGCGGAGCGAGACGGGGCGGCTGCCGACGGACGAGAGGATGGGCTTGTCGATGATCTTCCAGGGGCGCTCGTTGAGGTTCTTCTGGAACCCGGCGTCGACCCGCCGGACCACGTCCGCGGTGCCGATCCGGAAGTTCCGGACGCCCTCCTGCGCCAGCTGCCGCCGGAGCAGGTTCACGACGAACGGCGCGACGTATTTCTTCGAGGCGTCGTGCGAGAAGCCGGCGATGCTTTCGTTGAACCGCTGGATCACGGCGGTGTCGCCGTAGAGGTTCGAGATCGCGTGGTCGATCGCCTCCTTCGCCTTGGTCTTGCCCGCGCGCTGGGCCTCCTCGGACAGCGCGACCATGGCGTTGGCGGCGGCGTCGCGCCAGATGTTCTTGTAGTTGTCCAGGTTCGTCGCGCCGAGCGGATTGCCGTCGAGCGTCGCGCGGACCTGGGCGTCCTTGTCGTGGAGGGCCGCGACGAGACTGTCCACCGCGCGCCGGAAATCCGCCTCCGGGACGCCCTCCGGAACGACGCCGGTGGACTTGAGCCGGACCAGCCGGGCCGCGAGCTCCCCGATGCGGGCGTGGAAATCGGAGAACTCGGCCTCCGTGAGCGGCATCTCGCCGAGCAGCTGGACGGCGGTGGCGCGCTGCTTGAGGAACTTGGTCACGGCGTTCTTGCTGTCCGCCAGGAAGAAGTGGGTCACCTCGCTGGGGACGTCCGAGTCGCCGAGGCGAATGTCCGGGGCGCGGCCGCCCGACATCAGCATCTGCGCGCGCAGGACCTTGGCGGCCTGGATGGCCTCCGTGATCTTCCAGCCCTTGAGCTTCGTCGTCGGGGTGAGCCCGGCGATCGAGACGGCCTGCTGCGCGATGGAGGAGCCGTAGCGGGCGCTGAGGGCGCGGGTGAAGTCCTTGATCACGGCGGCGCGGACGGTCTTGAGCGATCCGCCGAACGTGCGGGCGAGGAAGCCGAGCCGGTCCTTTTCCGCCATGATCCCGTTGGAGTCGCGGGTCAGCGAGACCGTCGTGGCCTGGTCCTGGCGCGCCCAGTTCTTGTAGTCGGTGATGGTGAGAGGCATTTTCGTTCCGTTCCGTTGTCGGTTCCGGTGCCCTGTCTACACGGCAGGCCCCGGAAGGTTACGCCCGTTTCCTACGGACTGATGATCAGGTTGTCCTTCGCGGCGTCCCCGCCCGTCCCGGCCTCGCCGGCCTCGGCGTCCTCGCCGGAATCGTCGTCGTCCGCGTCGCCCGCGTCGGGCCCGATGTCCCGCGCGGCGGCGACCAGCGCGGCGAAGCGCGCGGCCCACGCGGACTGGAGGTCGACGAAGCGCGCGAAGACCGTCTCCACGGACTCGGGCGTGGCGTCGGCGAGCGGCAGCGGGAAGATGAGGACGACCTCCTCGAGGGCGGCGTTCCAGGAGAGCGTCGCGCCGAAGGTCTCCTGCCAGTAGAAGTTCGCCGCCAGCAGCTCGGTGAAGACGGCGGCGCGGACCTCCTCGGGGACGGGGCCGAGCGCCGCGACGAAGTCGAGCTCGTTCAGGGCGGCGCGCTCCTGGAGGAGCACCGCGCGCCCGTCGGAAAGCTCCAGCGTGCAGGCGCGGTTCTCGTCGAGCGCGATCTCGAGCCCGTTCCTCGCGCCGATCTCCTTCAGTATCGAATCGATCTCCATGGGGTTCCTCGTTTCTGTTCCGTCTACGCGCGGGGGGCGAAAGGACCGCGCGCCGGACCGGTCCGGTCCGATGGGGCCGCGGCGGGGGCGGAAGCTCGCTTGGATTTCATGCAGGGTATCATACCACCTGGAGCCCGCTCCAAGTCAACGGATTTTTCGCGCCCGCGCGGGACGTGGCGCCCGCGCGGGCGGGAGGCGGGCCTAGCGGAGGTCGGCCGAGACCTTGACCTCGACGGGCATTTCGATGCGGTAGTCCTCGGGGATCGCCTGGCGGGCGCCCAGGTAGAAGTTCTCCTCGCGGTCCTCCACGGGGGTCCGCAGGAAGTCCGCCACGGGATTGTCGTCGTAGTCGGCGAAGTCCTGCCCGACCAGGCGCTCCATCTCCTCGGGCTCGACGCGAATGTCGACCTCCGCCGTCGCCTCGCTGCCGGGGCCGCAGTCGTACACCGTGCCGCCGACCTGCATCTGCGCGGGGCGCCGCCGGATGACGAAGGAGACCTCGAGCGCCCCGTTATCGGCGAGGTTCAGCGCGACGGTGCACTCGCTCGCGCTTTCGGCGTTGAAGCCCGCCGCCTGGGCGATGTTGTCCGGATGGAGGGCGACGCCGAAGGCCGTCCACGCCTCGCCGGCCCTCGCCTTGGACGCGAACGCCATCGCGATCTGCGCCTTCTTGCGCGCGACGGGGTCGAGCGCGTCGTAGGTCGCGCCGGGATCGCCGCTCACGAACCGGGCGAACTGGTTGCGGGCCTCGGCGGGGTCGGCGGAGACCCGGCCGACGCCGGGCAGCGTGATGATCATCCCCGCCGCCAGGTCCCGCTCGAAGCTCGTGGTCTGGTTCCGGGCGAACCGGCGCAGGTCGCGCGCCACGTTGCGGTTGAGGAGCGTGCGGACGACGCTGCGCATGTCGGCGGAGAATCTCTCCGCCGGGGAGTCCGGCTCCGGCCCCATCTTTTCGGACAGGGCGGCGCGGAGCCCCTGCGCGGCGGGGCCGTTGCCCTTCGCGATGGCGCCGATGGCGCGCTCCTTCTCCGCCGCGAGCTCCGCGCGGGCGTAGGGGGCGATGTCCGCCAGGAGCCCGTCGGCGTCGTAGTCGGCGGGCTCGAGCGCCGCCGGGTCGGCGGGCTCGATCTGGTTCTGCGCCAGGTCCATGCCGCGGGCCAGGCAGATCTGGGCGTTGAGCTCGCCGAGGCGCAGGCGGAGCCGCTGGGCGACCTGATCGATGCCGCGGACGAGCCCGTCGGAGAACTCCTCGTCCTCCCGGTCCTCCGCGATTCCCCGGAGCCTGCCGTAGCCGGCCGCGAGGTTGGCGGCGTTGCGCGAGCGGATCGCGTCGTGGATCGCCGCGAGTTCCCGCTGGGTCGCGCTCAGGAGCATGGTCCGCTGCACCAGGAACCGGAAGGCGGCCTGCTGCTCCGGGCCGGAGAGGACCTTCCCGAGGACGGCCGACAGGCGGCCGACGTTGTCCTCGATCTGGACGAGGGCCCGGTGGATGTCGCGGACGCCCGAACGGGTCGCGAGGCCGACCAGGGCGTCGGCGGGGAGCTTGAGCAGGACCTGGAAGGCCCGGGTGAGGGTGCCGCGCGGGAAGACGGCGTTCGCGTCGGAGAGGAAGTCGCACCCGATCCGGAGCAGATCCTCGGCCCGGCGGTCGGACCGGGCGATCTCGCGCAGCTCGACGAGGTTGTCCCGGATCCCCTCGACGCGCTCGCGGACCTTCTCCTCGGAGCGCAGCGCGGCCGACGATCCCACCAGGATCTCGTCGAGGTTGTCGCGGACGATCCGGCGCAGGTCGGCGTCGGTGCCGCAGGCGGCGAAGGCGGCGGCGACGAGCCGGTCCGCCCGGGCGGGGTCGTCCCCGGCCTTGCGGTAGGCCGTGCCGGCGATCTCGCGCGCGTCCACCGGCACGAAGAGCTTCGTCGCCGCGGTCTGGTCGGCAATCTCTCCGGCGTGGTTGCGAAGGACGCTGATCGCGAACGAATACAGCTCCTGCGGGGAGATGCCGTCCGGGGCGGACCGGATCACTTCGGCCAGGTCGCGCCCGGCCGGGTTCGCCGTCGCGAACAGCGCCACCGCCTGGTCGCCGTCGAGACCGGCGATCCCGGAGTCGCGGACGGCGTCGGCGAGCGCCTTGGCGTGCATCGGCGCCAGTCCGCCCTTGTCGAGGGCGTCGAGGATGTCGTCGTTCGTGACGCCGCCGAACGAGAGGGAGTTCATCAGCTGGATGGCCGAGATGCCCGGCTTCATGTGGAGGTCGTCGTTCGCGACGTCGTCCCGCTGGAAGAAGTCGTGGGCGGCCTTGAGCGGCGCCTCGTCGCCCTTTGTCGCGATGCGCAGCACCGCCTGGAACGCCTGGATCTGCGAATCGAAGCCGTAGAGGTGCTCGCCGAGTTCGCCCTCGAGCAGCTCGAGCAGGCCGTCGAAGAACGTCCGCAGCGCCGCATAGCCCGCCTCCTTGTCCAGCTGGGGCTGGGAGAGGGTCGCGTTCAGCGTGGCAAGGGCGCTGGCGAAGGCCTCCTTTTTCGCGACGGCGGCGAACGCGCCGATCTTGTAGGTCTTCGGGTCGAACGACCGCAGGCGCAGCGCGTCGGTCTTGAACCGGTCGGACAGCTGCCGCGGAAGTTCGTCCCGGAGGCCGTCGATCGAACGGAAGAGGTCGATGCGGCGCCCCATCATCTCGGAGGCCTTGTCGCGGAAGAGCCGTTCGACGTCCTCCAGGCTCTCCGCCGGGATCTCCCCCGAGATGATTTTCGCGCCCATCTCGTCGACGGCCGGACCGACGTCGGCCCAGTTGCGGATCTGGGCGAGGAGCGAGGAGCGCGGAATGCCGTTTCCGAGGCCGGCCGCCAGCTTGTCCGCGGCCGCTTCGTAGAAGCCGGTCCGGGTGAAGCTCGTAACGGCCGCCGCGAAGGCGACGAAACGCTGCAGCTGGTCGCGGAAGGCGGCGAACGCCGCCGCGACGCCGCCCGCGTCGGCGGCGTCGCGCAGCGCCGCCGCGAGCTGCGGCTCGCGCTGGAGGAATCTCCTTCCCAGGGGCGACGGGACCATCACGCCCTGCCTGGCGGCCTCCTGCTCGATCGCATGGTCGGCCGCCCTCTGCATGCAGCTTTCGACGAGCAGCCCCTCGAGGGCGCCGCGCAGCGTGTCCGGCCCGACGGGGTTCTCCGTGCCGAGGGCGTTGATCCGTTCCCACGTTTTCGCGTTCGTGGCCACCGAGGAGAGGCGCGCGCCCTCGGGAACGATCCCCGCGCCGAACTTCTGCCGCGCGCCGGCGAGCATTTCGTCGACGATGCCGCGGACGTCGTGGGGCAGGATGTCCTCCCGCTCGGGATACGCGAGCGCGTCGCGTATCGCCTCGTTGCGTTCCTTCGGCGGGACGGCGCCGACGAGCTTTCCCTCGCCGTCCACGGGGGAGTGCTTCAGGGTGAAGATCGCGTCCTCCATCCTCGCGACGAACGAGGCCGTGCTCCTGCGCACGGAGAAGTCGACCGTCTGCCCGTTCTCGAGCTCCAGCCGGGCGACGAGCGTGCGGGCGTCGTTCGTCGGCAGCGCGCCGGGGTGCTTCGCGCGGGCGGCGGCGATCTTGGAGCGGGCCATCTCGACCATGCGCGCGGCGTCGTCGCGGGAGACGCCCGCGAAATCGCCGGAGACGAGCCGTGCGAAGAGGGCGATGTCGCGGTTCTCCTCCAGCCGGCGGCGGCCGGGGGTCGCCGCGTTCGCGGCCTCGCGGAGCTGCCGGCGCGACTCGATCTCCGCGGGCGAGAGGCCCGCCGAGAGCTGCTCCTGGGTGCGGATGGTGCCGGGGCCGTCGTGGGCGTTGAGCGTGTCGGCGTAGCGGTCGAGGATCTCGCGGACCTGCTGGCGGGTGAGCGGCCGGATGTTGCGCTCGCGCAGCGAGAGGTTGTCCTCCGCGCCTCCGAGGCCCAGGCCCAGCTCCGCGCGCACGCGGTTGAGCTCGTCGTTCGAGACGCCGCCCGCGCCGAGCGCCCCCACGAAGGCCTTCTTCACGGCCACGATCTGCTCGTGGGGGATCGCGACCTTGTTGCGGCCGCGCAGCGCGCCGACGTGGTGGTTGACCTTGTCGAGCGAATGCTCGTTCTTGAGCGTCACCTCGCCGGCGTTGTGCGTGCCGGACGAGATCTTCTGGAACTCCGCGAGGGAAACGCTGACCTTGTTCAGATTGATTGCCATGACGGGCCTTCGTGATTATGCGGTTCGGTGGTTGGGCGGCTGCTCCGCGGAGCGGCCGGACGGGCCGCGCGCTACGCGTCGACGGGGGCGGCGCCGACCTTCTCGATGACCATCGGCGTGGAGACCATGTTGCCGGCCACGTCGATCGTGGAGGTCCAGGAGAAGCGCACGGGGAGGCCTTCGGGGCTGGAGTACTTCACCGTGATCGCGCCGGTTTCCTCGTTCCTGGAGAGATCGAAGTTCACGGCGGCGTGCTCGGTGGAGAAGACTCCGTAGGACATCAGGCCGCCCTTGAGCGCGCCGATGCCCGCCTGCGACACGGCGTACATGAGCGACACCTGCTGGCGCGGATGGACCTTTCCGGCGAGCGTCTCGAGCTTGTCGAGGATCGTCGGGATGTTGTCCTTGTAGACGCCGGGGTTGGCCTTGAGCCGGGTGCCGTCCGGGAAGGCGAAGCCGAAGGACTGCTTCTCGGGGGTCTTGAGATACCACTTGGACGCGTTCTGGGGATCGTCGGCCGGACCGTAGTCGTAGGGGCGCCAGAGGTCGCCCGCCTGGTTGCCGTCCAGCTGGCCGCGCGCGGCGCGCGTGGTGCCGTCGAGGTCTTCGATCGGGTAGGTCGCGGTCGTCATGTATTGGGGCGGAGCGACGCGCCGGCCGGTCTTGTAGGCGTCGATGGCCTCCTCGATCGTGCAGCACGTCTCCTCCATGATGAGCTGGATCTTGCCGCCGACGACGTCCGCGTCCTCCTCGTCCATGCCTTCGTCGATGAACCGGTCTCTGGCGATGTTGTCGACGGTGTGGGTGAAGTCGTTGATGCCCCGGAGCGACCAGTCCTTCGAGGGCATGTCGGGGAAGAGGGTCCTGGCGATGCTCTTCTCGGTCAGCTTGCCGGCTCCCATCTGCCGCTCGATTTCCTGCAGGTTGCGCAGGATGCGGCCGATGACGAGGTTCGGGCCGGTGACCTCCCTCTTGGAAGGGTGCTTGCCGTAAAAGGAGATGGCGGCCTTCCGCGTTTCGGGAAGCGCCGGCGAGAGCTTGTCGAAGACGGCGAAGATCACGCGGCGCTTCTCGGGCGGCACGGACGCCAGGACGCCCACGAAGTTGCCGTGGCGCCCGGTCGCGAAGAAGCGCATCGCCGCGTTGTTCTTGCCGCCGAACAGCTTCTCCGGGTCCGTCTCGGCGAGATTGGCGCCGGGCTGGATCGACAGGTCCTCGAAGAGGAAGCGCTCGAAGGCGAGGCGGCAGTCCGCCCTGGACAGCGCGGATGTCAAATTGAGCTCCGTGACGGTCTTGACGTTGGCGAAATTTTTGCCGCCCGAATCCCTCGCGGCCTGCGCCGCCTTGAACCAGGTCTCGAAGGAGTCCATGAGGCGGAGGCCGTTGGCGAAGTTCTCCGCGTTGGCGAGGAAGCGCCCGCCGTACTGCATGAGGCGGTTCGGCTTGGAGTTCGGCTCGGCGACGGCCTTCATCGCGGTCATCTCGTCCACGCCCGCGGTCTGGGCGTAGAGATGGGCGGCGCGGGCGAGCTTGGGCAGCTCCCCCTTCACGAAGCCGAGCTTCAGCGCCTCGGCCTTGACCTCCGGCGACTTGAACGCCTCCCGGCCGATCCTGGCGAGGCTGGCCTTCTCGGCCTTGACCCGGGTGGTGCCGTCCGCGTCGATGGCGGCCTTGACGGCCAGGATGCGGCGGGCGGTGAGCGGCTTGCCGCAGTTGAAGTCGTCCATGATCATCGCCTTCCGGACGGATTCGGGGATCCTCGCCTCCCCGCCGAACATGCTGGCGATGGCGGCCTTGAAGATGCCCCGCGTGCGGTCGTTGACCTCCCACTGCTCGGACCCGCGCGTCCAGTTGTGGACGGAGTCGTTCTTCGCGAAGTCGATGGTCACGGCCTTGATGCCGCGATTGGTGAGCGCGGAGGGCGTCGCGTCGAGGATCGCCCGACCCTTGTCGATGTGCTTGTTCGTCTCCGCGAAGTTCACGAAGGATTTGAAGATGCTGCTGTATCCGTTGACGTCGAGTGCCATGGCGTGGATCCTGGGGTTGGGTGGTTGGTTAGGTGGTTGGGTGGTTGGGTGGTTGGGTGGTGAAGCGGTTCAGCCCGTCTACACGCGGCGGGGCGGACGGGTTACACCTGCGGGGCGGGGGCCTGCGGGGCGGGAACCGGCTCCGTTTCCAGAAGATAGCGCTCCTGGAGGTCGAAGGAGTCGTCGAAGCGCTGTGCGACGCGGACGTTCGTGACGGTCGGGACTTCGGCCGTGAGGTCCACGGTGACCTCCTCCTCCACGACGACGCTGCCGAAATGCGTCTTCACGTTGACGTCTTTGGTGCCGACGGCCATCTTGGCGCTCTTGACGATCTTGAGCGTCGCCGTGGTGCCGTCCTCGGAGACGGAGAGGTCGTAGATGCTCGTACTGTCGTCCACAAGCTGCCGTGAGAAGAACAGTTCGGGATCGGCGTTGCAGCTGCGCGAGACGAACTCGCCGGCACCGGGAAGCGCGGAGACGTCGAGCGGCTGCGGACGGAGGTCGTTCGGCGCGACCGTGTCCTTCATCTGGATGGCCAGAACGGCCAGCGAGGAGGCCTGCGACATCAGGATCGAGAGGGCGCGCTTCGCCTTGGGCGCGGCGACGGCCTGGCCGAACGCTTCCAGCACCTCGGCTGCAGGACGTTTGGTGAAGCGCTTCCCGGCGATGGTGTAGTAGCCGCGATGGATGTCCGGCTTCATCGCCTTGGCGATGTCGTTCTCGTATTGCTTGGCCTTGTTGGCCGGCTTTTCGTAGTAGAGGATCAGGTCGTTGGCCTCGGTCTTGAGGAACTCGCGGACCTGCTCCTTGCCGGGGTCCTCGAGCTTGAATTCGCGCCAGGCGGCGATCTGCGGGGCGAACAGCTCGACGCGCCGCCGGTCGAGGGCCGCGCTCCGGGCCGTGAGGTCCAGGTGCACGATGAAGTTGGCGATCAGGCGCGCGTGGAGGACGGGGAGCCCGCCGGCGAACTCCGAGAGCAGCTCGGCGGCCAGGGCCGCCTTCGCCTCGTCGAGGGGGGGGTCGATCTTCATCCTGGCGGCGGCGGCGGCGACGAACGCGGCGGCGTCCAGCGGCGAGAAGACGGTGCCCGCGAGCTCGGCGAGCCTCGCCTCGGCCTGCGCGGCGTCGGCCGCGGCGCGGAGCGCGTCCGCGGCGGCCCGGAGCGTCTTCTCGGCGGTCGCGAGGGCGTGGTCGCGGTAGTCGAGCGTGAGGGCGAACGCCTTGAGGCGCGCGGCCTTCTCGGGGTCGAGACCCGCGCCGATGCGGGCGACGAGGTCGGGGGCGCGCCGTTCGAGGGCCTCGGCGATGGCCTTCTGCACGGCCGTCGCGGCCCCGGTGCGGAGGGCTTCGGCGAGGGGGGCCGGGAGCCAGGCGTCGCGGAGGGCGGTCCGGACTTCGGCGAGCAGGCGCCGGGCCGTGGGGACGGCGGGGTGCGCGTTCGCCGCGTTCGCGGCGGCGGCGTGGGCGTCGAGCGAATCGAGGCGGCCGGCGGCGGCGAGGCGCGCGGCGGCGGCGGCGAGGGTGTCGCCGCAGTGGCCGGCGAGCGCGGCGGAGAGGATGCCCAGGAGGATGGCGCGGCCGCCCTCGCCCATCGCGTTGCGCTGGGCGGGGGGCAGCGCCTCCATCGCGGCATCGAGCCGCGCGCCGATCGCCTGGAGCACGGAGAAGAGGTCGGCGTCGGTCATCTGCGCGACGTTGTCCGCCGTGAGAATGCCGCGGGCGTAGTCGAAGGTCGCCCGGACGTCGTCCCGATGGAGGAGCTGGCCCGCGGCGGCCGGGATTTCGCGGCCGGCGCAGGCCCGGTTCTCGAGCGTTTCGACGACGAGCGCGCCGCGGACGTCCGCCGGGACCGGCAGCTCGAAGACCTCGGCGAGGAACGCGGCCTTGTCGCGGATGAAGGACTCGACGCACCCGTTCGCGCGGGCGTTGACGTTGTCCGCGTCCCAGTTGGCGAGGTTCGTGGCGGGGTTCGCGAGCTCGTCGGCGACGGCCGTGCGGAGGGCGGCGAGGGATTCGGCGAGGGCGCCGGCGTCCAGCCGTTCGCGGACGACCGCCTCGTCGAGGGTGGCCTGCATGGCGATCTCGCCGACCGCGGTCTCCCGGGCGTCGGCCTCGGCGTCCCGGAGCACGGCGAGGGAGCGGAGGACGGCGAGGGCGGCCGCGGATTCGTTCGCGAGCAGGCCCGCGACGGCGGCGACGGGGTCGTCGCCGCGCGCGGCGGCGCGGGAGACGTCGGCCGCGAGCCGGTCGAGCAGCGCCGGATTGCGCCGGAAGAGCACGTCCGCGGCGGCGGCCGAGACGCCCGTGGCGTCGACGTTGTTCTGCGCGGCGAGATTGTCGAGATGGCGCTCGAGGGCGTGGCGGGCCGCGCTGCGCGCGAACGCCATCTGGGCGAGCCCGCGCAGCTGCACGGGGGTGACGGCCGTCCCGGCGGCGCGGATCTGCGCCGCGAGGGCCCGCCCGTCCGGGCCGGCGAGCAGGGCCGCCCGGTCGGCCGCGGGGAGGTCGCCGAAGCCGAGCTCGTCGAGCGCCCGGTGGAGCGCCTGCGCGTGGATCGGCGCGATGCGGGGCGAGCCGATCGAGTCCGCGAGCGCGGCGTTCGACTCGGCGGCGGACTCCTCCGGCTTGATGGCGAGGAACGCGCCGGCGTTCGCGGCGGGGCCCGCGACGGCCGAGAAGTCCTGGTCCGTGACGTCGTTCCGGGAGAAGAACGCCCGCAGCTGGTCGAAGATCTCCGGGCGCTTCGCGAGCGCCAGGACGAGGACCAGGCCGGCGGCGTCGTTCACCTCGTCGAGCATTCCGTCCTGCCCGCCGATGGCCGCCATCGTGGCGTTGCGCACGGCGGTGCCGACGCCCCCCATCCGGCGGAGGATCTCGTCCTTGTCGCCGGTGGCGAACGCGACGGCGAGATCGTTCACGTCGATGCCGGCCGCGGCCTGCGCGAGCACGTCGAGGCGGAGCCCCGTCACCTTGCCGGCCCGGAGGACGAGGTCCTTGATCGTGTCGCGCGCCTCGGGCGGGACGTCGAGGGCGTCCGCCCGGTTGAGCAGCTCGATGCGCTCGTTCGCGAAGTCGCTCGCGAGCGTCCCGTAGACCAGCGCGATCTCCTCGTCGGTGTCGGCGGGGTTGGCCCCGTCGCAGATCTGGGCGGCGATCCGCAGGCCCTTGTCCTGGATCCGGTTCACGCTCACGGCGCGGCCGGCGAGCGCCGAGACCGGGACGCCGAGGGCGTCCGCGATCAGGGACCGGTACTGCTCCGTCGCCGCGGCGCGCTGGCGGTCGGCGGAGAGCTGCCGGCGGACGCCGGCCTCGATCTGCTCGCGGAACTGCGCGACCACCTGGTTGGCGGCCGCGCGCGACTGCGCCGCGACGAGGGCGTCGCGCAGCTCCGGATGGCGGGCCATGAGGCTCGTCGCCACCACGATCGCGAGGCCCGACGGGCCGCCCGCCGCCGTGACGATCGGCTTGAGGGCGCCCTGGAGGAAGAACCGCGCCGCGCTGCGGGACATGAGCGCGACGAGGTCGTTCGCCATTTCATCGACCGACCGGCGGACGGTGCCGTCGCCGAGCGCGTGCTCGACCTCCGCGCCGTCCGCGAGGCCCATGAGCTGGACGTTCCGCGGCAGCACGTCCCCGTACCGGGCCTGGAACGTGGCGATCACCCGTTCGCGGACCGCCTTCATCTCGTAGGAGGAACGGTCGGCGTCGCCGTTCAGGCCCGCCTTGGCGGACGCCAGGATCTCGCTCGGCGAGAGGGCCGGGACATAGGCCTGGCGCTCCGCCGGGATCGGCTCCGCCTGGACCTGGTTCGCGAGGTCGGCGACGGCGGGGCTCTGCCGCAGCGCGTCGCCGCGCAGGTCGCCCGCCTGGTTCACGAGGTTCGAAAGCAGGGCGTAGGCCGCGGCGTCGGGGATGCGGTTCACGCGCGAGAGCGTCTCCCAGTCGGACACGCCGAGCTGGAGCAGCATCCCGATCGCGATCACGCGCGACTTGAAGCCGCACTGCGGGTCGGCCGCCAGGTTCCGGACCCATTGCGCGCGGGATTCGACGTCGGGGCAGAGGCTGATGAACTCGTGGCGCACGGCCCGTTCCGCGTCGGACGGCTGGCGGACGGAGCGCATCAGGAGGATCTCGTCGTCGAGCCGGCGGATGGCGTCCAGCTCGCTGCCGCCGAGCGAGAACGTCACGTCGAACGCGCCGTTCGGACGGGAGACGCGGATCGTGGCGCCGGGCTGGTTGCGGGGATTGCCCCCCGCGCCGTCCAGGATGGTCTGCTTCATGCGCCGGGCCTCCGCGATCAGGCGCTCGCGGGCGGCCGGGGGGCGGAAGACGACGTCGCCGGCGATGAGGGCCTGGTCGTCCTGGACGCCGCGGTCGGCAATCGTCGCGCGGGAGTTGACGAGCGCGGCGTTGACCTCGCGGCGCGTCCGCGCGAAGCTCGCGCGCTGCTGCTCGGTGAAGCGATCCCCCCAGATCTCGGCGTGCGTGCGGATCGTGCCCACGCCGACGTTCTGGTTGATCGTCTCCTTGTTGCGGTCGAGGATGCTGCGGATCTGCTGGCGGGAAAGCGGCTTGAGGCTGCGCGCCTTGAGCTCCACGTCCACGGGCCGCTCGGGATCGAGGCCGAGCTGGGCGCGCACGCGGGCCACCTCCTCGGCGCTGACGCCGGACTGCCGGAGCGCCCGCACGAACGCCTGCTTCACGGCCAGGACCTCGGCGTGCGAGAGCGAGACCTTGTTGTCGCCCTTGAAGGTGACGCGGTGGTTGATCTTGTCGAGCGACGTCGCCGTGGCGAGCCTCACCTCGCCGGCGTTGTACTTGCCGGACGCGATCTCCTGGAACTGCTGGATCGTGATGTTGACGTTGGAGAAGTTGACGCGGGGGAGAGGCATGGCGGAGTCCTTTCAATGTAGAATGCACAATGCACAATGCACAATGTAGGTGAGAGGGAAGAGGGAAGAGGTGAGATGTGGGAGGGAAGAGGTGAGATGTGGGAGGCGAATGGAGAGAGAGGGGCGTGCGGTTCGGTGGTTCGTCCCCTTTACACGCGGTGGGACGGGCGGGTTACAGGCCGCCCGGCGTTCGTTGCGGGCACGACGAATCATACCACTTGGAGCGCGCTCCAAGTCAACGGAATTCTTCCGAACTCGCGAGCGGGGATTGGGCGGCCTTGCACGGCGTGGCGGCACCCCGCCACGCCGGCTACGGCCGGGTGTCGCGGCTTCGCCGCTCGCGGACAAGAGGGTTCAAGGGGCGGGCTCCTTCGCGCCGTCCGCGGAATCCGCGTGGGGCGCGGGCGCGTTCGTGGCGGGGTGCGGGTTCAATGCTGAATGCGGCGTGGCGGGGTCAGAAGCGGGCGTTGACGATGGGAAGCCAGAGGGCGTCACCAGGAGGGCCGAAGCCGTTCACGAGGCCGATCTGGATGCCGGCGCCGCTGCGAGCGCGGTTGTAGACGCCGACTTGGAGGCCGTGGAGCTCGCCCGCCGTGTTGAAAAGACCGAGTTGGAGACCGGACATGTCGGCTTCGACATGGTTGAACGCGCTGGCCTGGACACCGCGGATTTCGTAGGCCTCCGCTCGGTAGAGCGCGGCTTGGACGCCGCCGATCTCCCATGCGCTGGCTTGGAAAGCTGCGGTCTGGACGCCTTTGAAACGGTCGGCCATCGCGTAGAGAACCGCAACTTGGATCCCGTGCGACATCGGCGTATTCGGTTCGCCGTTCCGAAGCTTCGATCCCTTGTCCGTTCCCGGACCGATGCAGGCCGCGACCCCGCCCAGCTGCACGCCATCCAGAGATGTCTCGGCCATGGAGAACAACCCGGCTTGAAGGCCGGCCGAGCGTTCGGAGGCGGCGGCGAGACCGCCGATCTGGATGCCGCGGGACTCCACGGCCGTCATTACGATTCCGATTTGTGCGCCGTTGAGGACTTCGTCCGAACCGATGAGTAGCTGGAGGCCGTCGAAGCGATCGAAGGATCGGCCAATGTCCAGTCCCCAGCCGTAGGGGCGGACCGATTCCCTCTCGGAGAGAATCCATCGCGCCATTGAAGGCATCGCGTTCGTGGCGGGGTCTTCGGCGCGCGCCGGCACGGCGGCGAGGGCGAGGAGGGGGAGGAGGAGGGCGAGGCGTTTCATTGCGGGCGGGGGCGGCGAAATCTAGGGGAGGCGGTAGCGGGTGGAGGGGCCGCGGCCGATGGTGGCGGCGCGGCCTTCGGCGACGAGCCGCGCGAGGAGGCGGGCCGCGGTCGCGGGCGAGACGCCGCAGAGCGCCTCGACGTCGGCGCGGCCGAGTTCGCGGCGCGAGCGGAGGGCGGCGAGGACGGCGTCC